>JAFGLS010000196.1 GCA_016927935.1 Syntrophaceae bacterium | reverse complement strand
TTACCCGGCTTCGGTAACATTTTTTATGAGGCAACGTTTGCTATCCGCTTCCTTCTCTCGGTAACATTTATTTATGAGGCAACAGGGAACTCCGATTTCGGATGATAACAATGCGGGAAAAAACAGGTGGTATAAATTTAATACGCCTAAATTTTATGAACATTATTTTGTTGACATAATCGGTTTGTGGAAATATATTCCGCCGCCATGATTGAACTTATAAATGTAACTAAACGGTATGTTTCTCTTGCTGCTGTGGATAATGTTTCATTTTCTGTCGGAACGGGAGATTATTTCGCGCTTCTGGGACCCAATGGCGCGGGGAAAACAACAATAGTCAAGATGCTGCTTGATTTTACCCGTCCTACGTCAGGTTATCTTTCATTAAACGGCGCTTCCAGCTCAAGTGCAAAAAGCCGCATTGCAGTCGGCTATCTGCCGGAGAATCACCATATTCCTCCTTATCTTTCCGGCTGGCAGTATCTTCAGCGCTGTGCGGAACTTACCGGTATGAAACGTATGGATGCTTTGGAACAATGCGAACACATTGTAACGCTTATTGGAATGCAGGGCAGGGAACACACCAAATCCAATACTTATTCCAAGGGAATGATTCAGCGTTTCGGGTTGGGTGCCGCACTCATCGGAAATCCGAAATTGCTCATTCTTGACGAGCCGACAGCAAGTCTTGATCCCATTGGTATAAGGGAAACACGACAACTGTTAGAATCACTAAAAAGTAAGGGAATGACCGTCTTTCTGAATTCGCATCTTTTATCGGAAGTTGAAAAAATATGCGATAATGCCGCAATTATCAATCGTGGGAAGCTAATGGTGAAGGATAAAATATCATCTCTGGTCAAAGACGGCGATACACTGGAAGATGTTTTTGTAAGATTTGTGAAAGGTTGAAATGAAAATGCCGAAAGTTCTTCGCCCGATAATTAGTATCGCAAAATATACTCTTGTTGATGAAGTGCGCCAGAAAAGTTTTATTATTATGTTCGTTATATTTGCTTTATTTATTTTTATGGTTCGCGGTTGTTATCAGGGGAGCTACATGGTAGACGGACAGGAAATTAAAGCCGGAAATATCATTATTCTGATATCAAAAATAACTTTCCATATAATTGCCGGCGGTGTGATGTTTCTGACGGGTCTGCTGGCGATGCGCATATTCAAACGTGACCGTTATGATGGAACACAATCATGCGTGCTTTCCAAACCAATAACCCGTTGGCAGTATGTTGCCGGAAAAACTTTGGGTTTGTGGATTTTGTTGGTTGTTTTCATGTTTGTTCTGCATGGCATTGTGTTTTTAATCACATCCGTAAAATTGAATTTAATCATACCGGAATATTTTTTTGCGTCTGTGTTGTGTTCTTTAAATCTGCTTTTTGTCATCGTAACTGTGTTTCTTTTATCGCTGGCAATGCCTGACATCGTGGCACTGCTTTGCGTTATCGGTATTGGTATTGTCGGTTCTGTTGCTGACGGAATATACGCTATTAACCATACCGCGATGGTACAAAAAATGATGCCTCCCATTACTCAGTCTGATTTTACAGTATGGAAGGTTATTTATTATTTATGGCCGAAACTCTCCGGTGCGCAGCGATTCGCCTGTTCTTTTATAGGTGCTAGAGGATTCAGTGATATCGCTCCTTTATATCCGTTAATAAATGTCTTTATCTATTGCATTATCATCGGTGCTTTATTGTTCTGGTTTTTCGGGAAAAAAGATATAACCTGATTGTCTGCGCATTTTTCTGCGGAAAATCACAAATATGGACTCCACTATCCCACATTGCTTCGCATGTGGGATATCATGGATATCTTCGATATCCTCCACCTATGGCGGGATAGTTCGTCCAACAAATTTCAGCAAGCTACGCTTCTGAAACTCGGGACTCACTAATTCCCAATCCCGATAAATCGGATTTGGATAGTTCGGCTTACGCTTCAATATAGTTCATCTGGCCTCACTACCACTGACGCTTCGATCCTCATTTCATTCGCTCTCCCGCTCCGCTGCGCTTCGGGGATAGTTCGCTTTACACTTCCTATAGTCAGCTTGGCTCACTATCAGCGAGTGTCATTATATTTAAAATTGACTAATTTAAAAAATTATGCAATATATTCATAAAATAATTTTGATATATCACTTTGGCGATTTGAAAATACGTATTATAGAAACTCATGCCTCAACAACATGCGAGTATGAGGCTTAATCCCAAAATTGAGGAAAATGCATGGCAGGTAGATATAGCAAGATATTGTTGATAGTATTTTTGTGTATAGGTTTTTTGTCGTTTTCTTTTAACGAAGGGTTTTCCAAATCTTCAAAAAAATCGTCCCATCATCGAAAATATTCAACTTCCAAATCGGTAAAGAGAAAACGCCCTTTGGTTTTACACTCCTCTGCCGTGTATGTGAAAGATCAGACAACGGGTAAATCTCTGATTCAAAAAAAAGGTAATGTGGTAGTGCCTATTGCTTCCATTACCAAACTTATGACAGCCATGGTTGTGCTGGACGCGGACCTGGATCTTGACGAAACGATAACTATCGAAGAAGAAGATATAGCTGTCCGTCGCGGTAGCTACTCCCGCCTTGTAGTTGGCACTGACCTTACGCGTGAAGAAGTTCTTCTGCTCGCGTTAATGTCTTCTGATAATCGTTGTGCTCGTGCTCTCGGAAGAACTTATCCGGGCGGTTTTAGGGAATGCGTCAGAGCGATGAATGTAAAAGCCCGCTCCTTGGGGCTTTCCAGTACAAGGTTTCAGGATACCACCGGACTTTCAGGAGGCAATCTTTCTTCAGCTAAGGACCTAGCAAAATTGGTGGATGCGGCTTACCAGTATGACCTTATCCGTGATTTCACCACCCGCAAAAGTGCTACTATTTTTGCTGGTTGGCACATACTTAAATTTCGCAATACAAATAAATTAGTTCGGAATTCAGATTGGGACATAGGTCTTTCTAAAACAGGGTTTACCGGCGAGGCTGGGAAATGCCTGGTGATGCAGGCTAACGTTGCTGAGCGTTCTTTGCTCATTATTCTTCTCCATGCTCGCAATAGCAGAGCTCGCATCAACGATGCCAACCGTATAAAAAGTTGGCTGGAATCAAGATCTGCTTCAGAACAAACTTAAAAATATGATAGTATAAGTTGCTTGATACCACAGATAATTTCGCATAATATTTAAATTCATTTATTTTATATTTTCCCCTCATTAATTTCTGTTGATATTTAATTGACATAAAAGCTGTTTCTCTATATGTTAACCTCTCTTGAGAGAGGTACAATTAAATAATTATTACGACGTTAATTTTTAACTTTGTATCTAGTTTTTTCTGGGAGAAATGAAAATGGCTTTAATAGAAATGAAAAACGTTACCAAGAATTATTATCTCGGCGAGACTATCGTTAATGCGTTGAGAGGAATTGACTTGCAAATAGACAAGCAGGAATTTGTTGCTGTCTGGGGTCCTTCCGGTTCCGGGAAAACAACTCTTCTCAATCTTATCGGTGCGATTGACGATCCCACAACCGGTGAATTGACTATAGCAGGCAAAGATGTACGAAATCTGACCGATGATCAGAAGAGCGAACATCGTAACGAAACAATAGGGTTCATTTTTCAGGGGTTTAATCTGGTTCCAGTTCTTTCGGCGTTGGAAAATGTGATGCTGCCGATGCAGATTAAAGGTGCTTCACACGCAGAAGCGAAAAAACAGGCTCTGATGCGTTTAGAGGAAGTTGGGCTGAGTGATCTGATCAATAATCGTCCGGCTAAAATGTCCGGAGGTCAGCAACAAAGGGTATCAATTGCGCGTGCTCTGGTGAATAATCCCTCGCTTATAATAGCCGATGAACCAACGGCAAATCTCGATTCTGAAACCGCACGGATGGTGATAGAAATTATGCGCGAACTGAATGAAAGAGATCATATTACTTTTATATTTTCCACACATGATCAAAGACTGCTGAATAAGGTTAAACGCCTGGTTCGTTTGGAAGACGGTAAAATAATAAACGGAAATTAAAAGTAATGATGGATCGGATTAAACTGACATTTCGCAATATTTTGAGAAATAAACGCCGTTCTTTGATTACAATATGTGCGATTGGTATCGGCTTTGCCTCAATCGGAATTTGTCACGGTTATATTTATCATTCTTATAGAGCGCTCAGATTTAGTGCAATGTGTGGTGAAGGGCTTGGCCATTTGAGAATCAATAAGGCCGGTTGGCACCAGAAAGGAAAACTCGAGCCTGATAAATATATATTTTTGAAAGAAGAAACTGAAAAAATTATGAGGCTTGTCGGGGAAGAAAAGGAAGTAAAAATGATTACGCCGCAGATTCAGGTAACCGGTGTAGTAACCAATGGAGCAACGTCAGCCATTTTTATAGCAGAGGGTATTGTTCCCAGAGATGAAAAAGTTCTTAAACAATACTGGGTTGATTCAATTGAGTACATAGACAAAAAATATATTGGAATTGAGGGGCGGCAATTAAGCGATGAGACACAATACGGTGTTTTAATGGCAAAAGACTTGGCCAAATACCTCAATCTGAAATTAGGCGACACGGGAATTGTCATGGCTCAAACGTTTAACAATCGGATGAATGTTATGGATATACAAATAGATGGAATTTATGATACCGGCAATGATTTTTCCAATGACAAATTTATCAAATTAAATTTTTATTTTGCTCAGTCTCTGTTGGATACCCAGTCGGCGGAAAGAATAGTGGTGTTGTTTAAAGACTGGCGAGATA
>JAFGLS010000195.1 GCA_016927935.1 Syntrophaceae bacterium | reverse complement strand
TGAGTGGTCGAAAGCGATCGCCTGCTAAGCGATTGTACGCCCTTTAAAGGTGTACCGCGGGTTCAAATCCCGCTCTCTCCGCCATTTCAATGACATTCGTTGAAAATGAGTCCCGACAAGTCGGGACGAAATTTGAAACATAAATGGAATTGTCCCTTGTGCGAAGTACATAGGGATATCCCGCACAGCGGTGGGTACTATAGTACCCGTGATTTTAAAATCAGCGCCCATGGCTCAGCTGGATAGAGCGCCAGACTACGAATCTGGATGTCGGAGGTTCGAATCCTCCTGGGCGCGCCAGGAAATTTTAGGGGTTAACCATTTATGGCTAGCCCCTAGTTCCAAAGAGAGCTTTTCTGAAAGATCTGCCGTTGTGTATTCAATCTCGCAAATAAAGAATTGCTGATTCCTGATAAAATGATTTTATTAACCAGGTCCTCGCCTCATTTATATCAGTAAACCATTTCCAATGTAGGCCAGCGTATTTTACTGCGGTGCCAAAGTGAGCGTTTTCTGGAAGGTCCACCACAGCGGCTTCAATCTCATAAATAAAAAAATGCTGATTTCTGACAAAACGGTAGATTTCTGTATATTCTATACGCTCATTAAGGGAACGAATGTCAAGTATTGCTTTATTCGCTTTGTTTGTTTTTAAGACAATGTCCACTTCATTTAGCATATTTACAAGGTTGCTACATACTGCATTGCCTGTTATTATAATTTCAGGAATACCTTCATTAAGAGAGAACGAGATTTGATAATCTGCTTTTCTTCCCATTTCTGAACATCTCCTTTCTTATAAATAATGGGTATGAACCCCAAGGCAGGTACTGGATACTAATTCTGCCCAAAGGGCGGGATATTATATCCTCCACTGTGCGGGATAATTTCCATTCCCGATTAATCTGGAATGGATAATTTCCAGTAACCAAAGGTTAATGGATAGCTCCACAGGCGCTTCGAGCTTCGCTACGCTTGCTCTTAGCGTGTATCGCTACGACTTACAAATTTCAGTTCATTTCGTTCTTGAAATTTGAGTCTCATTACCACTCGCGCTTCGAACATCGTCCCGACTTGTCGGGACTCGTTCTTAACGAGTGTCTTTACTTTCGCTTATAGAGGGATTGTTATATTGTCCAGCTTAGCTTACACGCTGGGATTTTTTACGCCGAGGGAATTTGCACAAAAAAAGAAAAAATTTTGCTGAAAAACTCTAATTTACAATGGCACCATTGCTTGGGGTAGTTCACTTGCATCCTAAAAACAATGTATATTGTCTTTTATACCAATAATTGGTATACAAGTTATATTATCTATTGCTAAATTGCAAGAACTTTTTTAAAGGGATGTAGTATGAGCGATAAAAGTCTTCTTATATCAAACATTATTGATAATTTTAGAAGAGTTTTCCAAATTTTAAACGAACAATCAAAAAAAGTAGAAAGGGAAACCGGGTTAACCGGTCCTCAACTTTGGACAATAAAAACTATTAATGAAAATTCACCGGTTAGAGTATCAGATCTTGCAAATAAGCTATATCTGCACCCTACTACAGTAATTGGGATTATAGATCGTTTGGAAAAACAGAGTTTAGTCAAACGATGTCGGGATACAGAAGATCGACGAGTGGTTTGGATTGAATTGACTGATAAAGGGAATAATCTTGTAAAATCGGCACCGGAAGTTGCGCAAGGATTACTTGTTGCAGGATTAAAGGAAATTTCCATGAGTAGTCTTACAAAAATTGATAGATCAATGAGACTCCTAGTTAAAATATTTGGTGCCCAAAAAACGCCTCCCCGACTTATTTTATCAACTGAAGTTAATGTGCCGAAAAATACTGATATTAAAAAATCTGGCAAACATAAATAATCTAAAGAATGGTGTGAGTCGGGTTTATCATTGGAAAACTTGATGTATCAATTTCTAGCTTCAAAGCCAGGATGAAATTATATGACTGATTGTGTAAATTATTAGTTTACTGAAAAAAATTAACATAACAAATAACATGATAAAAATTCTATGATGACGCATGCATAAACGTAAGAATAATATGTGTTTATATATATTTAAGGACGAATTTACAAAACAATAGACAGGTTATTTATAAAGGAGGGGAAAATGGATTTGTTACAGGAATTTTATCTTGGTAATAAATTGCAAAATTGGTTGCTGTTTTTATGCACTTTGATCGTTGCCTTTACAATTTTGAAAATTATTCAAACAGTAGCCATCCGCAGACTATCCGCCTTGGCAGCATCAACAGCCAATCAAATTGACGATCTCTTAATCAGCATGCTTAAACAAACAAAGTTTTTTATTCTACTTGTCGCATCAGCTTATCTTGCTTCTCATGTCATAACGCTGAAACCATCAGTTGAAATATTATGGGAAAAAGCGGTTATTTTGATTCTGATTGTTCAAGTAGGTCTCTGGGTTAGTGCCGGCATAACCTTTTGGCTTGACCAAACGCTCAAGAAGCGAATGGATCAGGACACTTCAAGTACAACAACAATATCATTCTTGGGATTCGTGGCTCGTGTCATTCTCTGGACTATTGTTTTGCTATTGATACTGGACAATATGGGAGTAAACATAACGGGGTTGGTTGCAGGTTTGGGTATCGGCGGCATCGCTGTAGCTCTGGCAGTTCAGAATATACTGGGAGATCTTCTGGCTTCCTTGTCCATAGTTTTGGACAAGCCCTTCGTAATCGGAGATTTTATAGTAGTAGACTCTCTCTGTGGAACTATCGAACATATTGGTTTAAAAACCACGAGAATCCGAAGCCTCAGCGGAGAACAACTTATTTTTTCTAATAATGATCTCTTGAATACTCGCATTCATAATTATAAACGCATGTCGGAAAGACGTGTAGTTTTCAGCTTCGGTTTAATTTACCAAACTCCACTGGAAAAGCTTAAAGCCATCAGGGGAATTGTTGGTGATATTATCAAAAAAACCGAACATGCCCGCCTTAGCCGAGTTCATTTTAAGGAATATGGAGATTCATCACTTAATTTTGAGGTCGTTTATTTTGTTACGGATCCTGATTATAATCTTTATATGGATGTCCAAGAATCAATCAATCTGGAAATATTCCGACGCTTCTCCGAAGAAGGTATTGAATTTGCATATCCGACACAAACTGTTTTTATAAATAATGAGTAATATAAATTTTTAGATTATATCAATGACGCTCGACTCAAATTTTTTCTATGATTTGATAAATTTACTGATCATTTATAGTAAAAATATATACTAATGACTACATCAATGCCTCTAATGATATGCTTGTTGTTGCAATATAAATTTTTTGTTGTATATTGACCAGCATTTACGGAAAGATTCCATAAAGACAATCACTATTGCCAGAGATTAATATTTTACAAACATATTCATGTTTTTTTCTCGCCCATGTAAGGTTTCTTAATCTTTTTGCAAACCAAATTCCAATAACCGGCTTGTTTTTCGCAAAATAATATTACCGTAGGTCATTATCAAAATAGTTATAAATATAACCTGAGTCACCACTCCGGTATTCATAAACGATAGTGACATTGATTTGGGTATACTCAGAAAAAGCAGAATGGTAATCAGGCCGCGAGGCGCGAAATATAACAGTGGGGTCAGTGGAACCCTTATTATAAATTTTAAATATAGAGCCCGTAAGGTATATATTGCGGCAACAATAATAATGGCGAATAAAAAATTCTTGAAATTCAGCAGATCAAAAAGATTGGTATAATAGCCGAAAAGAATAAAAAAGAGAGATCTGACAATAAAAGTCATTTCCGCTGTGATACTTTTGAAAGAATTCAAATCCATGTTAAACTCTTCAAAATTAATAATCTTTGCTGAATAACGATTTTCAAAAAGATTATTATTATTCATAACCAAACCGAAAATCAAAACCACCAGCAATGAAGGTAAATGAAACAGTTTTGCCAAAGCGTAAATCAGAACAATAGCCGTCAAGATAATGATGTATTTTACATGATGACTAATCTTATGCAATATGACCGCCAGAACCGAACTGAACACAACAGACACGAGGAGTGTTATGATGATCTCTATAAAAAATGTCATAAAACCGAAAAATAGCTGATCTGTACTGCTGAGAATGTAATTAAAAGCCAATATCCCAAAAATGTCGGATACCGAACTTTCATAAATGACAAAGTCTCTGTTGTTTTGCGATAAACCAACAGCTGAAGGAATGGCTACAGCACTACTGATAACGGCGATTGGAATAATATTAATCAGGGAATTTTTAATATCGTAATCAAAATAATAGGCCGCGATATAGGCAAACAAGCAGGCAAATACCAGAAGCAAAAGGACAGCGGAAGACGTGGATTTGATAATCAGGCTGTTTCTCTCTCGACTCAGGGTTAGGTCAAGGCTGGCTTCCAGAACAATCAGAACAAGTCCCAAAGTACCCATTACCGGTAATATTACGTCAATTTGGGGAATTTCAAAATGATAAAAATCGGCAATGGAATTCACGGCCATCCCTGTAAGAACAAGAAGAAGGACACCAGGAATTTTTGTTTGGCCGGACGTAATTTCAAAAAAATAAGCCAGAAGTATTGCAACGCAGAAAAATATTAAAATATAATAAGTCATTGTGTCGAATTCTTTTACAGCAAATGTTATTTTATCATTTCAATTTGATTAGAACTTCTGTATCCTCTATCAAAAATAAGATGTCGAAACATTACCACTGTTTCTGAGTTTTGACGTGAAGTATAAGAGTCACTGTCTTGTGTGTCAAGGTAATCATGACAATAAAATTTAAAGTTTATTTTATATTTTGTTAATTTATAGTTGTATTTATTACAGGTAACCTAGCATAAAATTACAAGATTAAAAATTAATAAAGAAGAAAGAAATAAAAAAGCAGAATCATTATTGATTCTGCTTTTATCAATTTTTTTATATTCTTATTAAAAAAGTTAAAATATTACTCTATAATTTAAACTTTGAACATTAACTGTTTTAAAAATTAACTTTTAAACTGCATCACCAGGAGGAATTCCTTTGGTATAATATTTCATTACATCTTCATTTACAGGAATCTCATGATAGGTGTAAGAGTCATGACCGAATTCCATATTTGCAAATCTAACATTAATTTCCCTATCTAAGGGAACTCCATTTGAATTTCTCATAACTTCCTCCTTTTATGTTTAATTAATGATTATTAATTATTCTTCATAAGTTTCTAAATAATAATTGTCAATAGTAAAATTGTATTATTACAATTTATAAAATTACAGACATCTTATGGAGATTAAGTAAACGGATATCTGCTGGTTATTTGCGCGAATATCCTGCCGCTTTTTTCCTTCAACATGGTGAATGCTGTTTTATAAAAAGCCAGACCGATATAGGAAACGCTTCCGATATTTGTACCAAGCCCCATAGCTTCCAGATCATTCAAATGAGTTAAATTGCTGGAAAGTATATCTGCCTCCATATTGGAAGGCGGACGACTTTTAAGAAAGTCAGCTTTAAAATCTAGTCCGTACTTAGATAAGCAAACTATTTCCTTAACGTAGCTTTCGCTTCTCGAATTGGAAATTGATTCTTTCAGACGATAGGCAATTTCATGTATGGACATTTTATTGATTTCATCTTTGGTGAATTCGGTGATGCTGTCGAAATGAGCGTTTCCAATATAAAGTGGGTCAATATCAGGATGGACATCCCTTAAATTTACAGGATTCCTTATTATAATTCTGTCGGTGTCCGGCAGAATGTGATCATGATATTTTTTTAACAAGACGGAAATCATAATTTGGTTGCTGGAGATTATGTATTTGTCGTTCTCTGATTTTGCCTCATTCTTGATTTTTTGGATAAACTCATCCGAAAAGTATTCTCTTATTGTGTATGTTTCTTTATTGCTCGCATTTTTGACTCGATTCTGGATTTTATCGTTCAGCTCAGAAAGTGGCGGGACAAAGGTTTTATCAATTTTATCAAAATCAACGGGTTTCCCTTTGAATAATCTTTGAGAAGACGGCAGAGGAAAATCTTTATCTTCAATTACACACCCCCATGCATATAAAAAAAGCATCAGGGCAATACCGTCACCTATTGCGTGAGAACAGCTGATTGCGCCCAATATCCCGTCGTTTATCGGTATTCCCGTTATAGCGAAAAGAGGTTCGCCCGGCAAGGTCTTTACATGCACCATCATCTTTCTAATGTCATCAATATTGAGATTATCAAAAGTAGTATCAATAGGCGGTAAAACCTCTACCATCGCTCCATCTTTGCAGTGCTGTAAAGCAAATTTGTTGTCATCAATCATGATTAAACGACTGGAAAAAAGATTGTAATGCTCGGCGGTCTGGAAAATGCTTTTTACGAGTTTTGATACGGGAGTCCCTTTTTTATAGAACAATAAGACTTCAGTTGGGTTTGTGCCGGGCAGGCTTTCTTCAAATATGGGCAGTGGAAGAATATTTTTACCGAGATTTGCTTCCAGATAGGCAGCAATTGCTTTATTGCCGGTTTTATCAGTTTTCGTCATGAAGCCGATTCCATTGTTAAGAAAATCCTTTTATACGGACAAGTGTGCCTTGCTAGGCCAAACGGCCGTTTGATTTTTGTCTTGCGTACACGGCGGCTCCCAGGGCTCCTATTGTTTGCGGATCAACAGGTAATGGAGTTACTTCCATGTTTATTATCTTTGAGAGTGCTTTGATGAGCCCCTTATTCTTTGCGCATCCTCCTGTAACAGTCACCTGAGGCCGTATGCCGATGCGCTTAAGCAGTGTGAAGCAACGCTTGGACACGGCGGTCTGAATGCCGGCAGCGACTTCTTCCGGAGGATTACGGTTGGCCAGGAGACTGATGACTTCGCTTTCCGCAAAGACGCTGCACTGGGCCGTTACGGGGATGACTCTGTTCGCCTTGAGGGATAGCGCGGAGAATTCTTCCAGGTCCATACGGAATACTCTGCTCATGGCTTCGAAGAAACGGCCCGTACCGGCTGCACACTTATCGTTCATGGCAAACTCCAGGACTGAGCCGTTATTGCCGACTGATATGGCTTTCACATCCTGTCCGCCGATGTCCACAATCGTCTTGATTTTAGGGTTGCAGAAGAAGGTACCCATGGCGTGGCAGCTGATCTCCGAAATGTTTTCATCGGCAAAGGGCACTTCGTTTCTTCCATAGCCGGTTCCTATGAGGTAAATGAGGTTTTTATATCCTTCGAGGTCCGGTACTTGAGCGCATGCCTTCTCGAGGGTGAGCTTCGAGGTCAATTCAGGGTCAATCTCGCTCGGGAGGATGACCGATGCCTTGATGTTTCCATTTTCGTCGATGATGACTGCCTTTCCTGTAGTGGATCCTACATCACATCCACCGAAATATTTTGTTGCCATATGTTTCTCCATTAGTATTTATTTCCGTGTAATTCAACATCCGGCTCTTGCCGGGCATTCTTGTGGTGCATTTAACATCGCTCATTGATCGAGGCGCGGGGCCTTCATGACGTTGTTCATAAAATGTTCAACCTGCCGCTTCATATTGTCATGAGACACAATGCGAGGATCATTCAAGTCGTAGTCGAGGATGAGCAGCGGTATTCCTTTTTCACGGCATCTCTCGCGCAGGATGCCGTTCATAGCCTGCCCGCCCTTGCAGCCTACGTGATTGGCTATCCAGACCATGTCAAGGTCGAACTGTTTATAGGCACGAAAAATGTCGTCCATGTAGTTCTCTGCCGGTCCCCTGGTATGGCGAACCATGGGACCCTGCATGATAATCCTGCTCCAGCCGCGCAGCATGGAATCGGGTGTTGATGTGTCAACGGGAAGGTGATGATGGTAAGTCATACTGTCGTTAATGACCGTCAGGCCGTAAGTTCGCTCGGCCCAGTTGATTATGTGGGAAAAATGGAGCAAGGGCGGATTCCAGATAATGGTTCGGAATCGCTCATTTCGAGTGGCCGGAATGTTTTCTTCCAGGTTCTTTCTGGCCAGACTGACGATATTCTCGAAGAGCCTGGTGGACTCCTCGTAATCCGGGCTGACATTGTAATGCCAGAGATGGCTCAGCCACACCGCCTCTGCTGCCAGGGGAGCGGGCCTTACGCGCATCATATCCCACAGCTCCAGTTCCAGCTCCAGCATGCGGTTGCGGTTTTTACAGATTTTCCGGAAACGTTCCCAATCCATGCGGCCGGGCGTGTGCTTTTCCAGAAAGGCAATCATGCCCTTTACGTCTTCAATGAACAGGTTTTCTGCCCTTTCATTGAAAAAATTATATGGCACATCAAGTCGATAGGTTGGTATATTAAAAATGCGTTGAAAAAAAGCGTATGAAGCCGCGCCGGCATCGCAGGGCAAATTAGAACTTATCATGGCTAAACCCTTGGGCATCTGGCCCTTTAGAACCATACCTACCGTTGTCTTGGGCAGGCTGCAGGAATCCGGGTTCATGCCCTCATTCTCCGCCTCATCAATGTATTTCTCGCATGAAGAAGAATCTATCAGGGGCAGCACGATCCCCATGCCTTCCAGCTGATATCCAAAAAGCCCCATGGCATGAACGATATCCAGGGGCAGCAGATCCTCTGTAATTACCAAACGGTCGGGGTGAAGAAACATCTGCCTCAATGTGTCACCGATTCCGCTATTGATGGAATGCAATGTCAAGCAAACAGACTCGAGATATCGCCCTGTTCTACCCTGTCCATACCTGCGCATCAGCCTGTTTCCCCACAGCAGAGTCAACATCCATGGATACCTGATAAACATCCTGACAGGGGCAGCAGGACCGAGTTTTAGGATCATCTCCATTTGGAGTTTCCCTATCTGGTAGTAGTTGATAATCCAGTATTTCATATACGTTAGTGCATCCACGGGGTTTTCAACACTGATGAGATATTTAATCAGTGAATCCTGCCATAAACCTTTTATAATCTCCGGCAGACGTATGATCAGTGCCTTGATGCTAATAAGCATCTTAATCACGGTAAGTATTCCTCCTTTTTCAATCCGTCATTTGCCCATACTCTCGATGAAGGCCTGCACCCTGGTGCGGAGTTGGCCTTCTCCACCCGTCCGGTATTCGCGTTCCAGTTTCAGGACAGGTATTCCTTTGTCCCGCAGTGCCCTAACCAGAGGCATGGAATCCACTCCCCAGAGGTCGCAGAACTTGATGATTTCCAGTACAATCCCATCCACGTTGTATTCCTTTATCGTGTTCAAGATGACATCGAGCCGGCGGTCGAAATCCTCCATCATTCGGGGACATAGCGTCTTGGCAAAGGTGTGCACAGCCAGGGACCTGATGGGATCATCATTGACGGGAATGGGCTGAATGCCCGGAATGGAACCGGTACAGAAACGATCGGCTACCACCAGAGCACCCTGTGACTCAATAATCATGATAAATTCAGGATCATGCAGATTTCCGCCCACCATCATGAGCCGGGCGCGGTATTTCCTGTTGCCTTCTTGATGTTTGATTTCCTCGTGCAAGGCCTTTACGAGGGGAAGAATCAGATCGTTGGGGGAAACAAGGCAGGCCATGAGCATGCTGTGAAACTCAGCGCCCGTGATCGGGGGATTGGGATTTTTCCGCAACTCTCCGATGGCCTGTATTACCTGTGAGAAATTGTTCCACTCTTCTATGGCCTTCAAGAGCGAGGTATCGCTCATGTCAACGTGGAAATGGGACGAAAGCTTGTCCGCAAGCATCCGGATTTCTTCTTCCTGCCATTTCAGAGTGATATCGTTCCTCTTGCGGGGCACGTCTATGACATGGCTGAAACCGGGCTTTTTCAGATACTCGAAGTTGTCGAAAAGCCGCTGCATATGCGCGCAAGAGGGCACGAAGACCCATCCTTTAATCCAGTCATACCGGTCGTTCAGGGCGAATTCCAGTAGGCTGCGCGAATAGGAACAGGTCAGGCTGGACATGTAATTATCGGCAAGCTCCGTACCTGCAACATCCGGTGCATGAAGGCGTACCGGAAAAAGCCTGTCTGCCATAAGCAGAGCCTCGGGCACGAAAGAGCAGGAATACCCGATGGGTATACGACCGTCCTGCACCGCTTGCTCAACAAGTCGGTTCTGCGGATTCTCCAGAAGTTCTCTAAATGTCTTCATTATATTAATGGTTGCTGTCATAATAAATTTCTTTCTTCTGTTATATTAAATCTGCAAATTCCGAATAATTTGATTTACTATTTTACATGCCCCTGCGTCATCAGGAAAATCAAAGAAAGACTTGCCGTGAAAATCAAAATCTCTTATTAACTCATCCTCGTGCAGCCAGCCCAAAACATCAACAAGAACATTTTTCCTGATACTTTGCACGTCGTTTTCATCCCGGACGCGGTTTAGTATCATCCCCATACTTTTATAATCTACAGCCTTGTTGTCCTGGGCTAGATGCTTGATGGTATTGACGACATTTATACCCTTGGCGGACGTGTCGGAGATCATGATCAGGTGATCAATCGTTTTCATTACTCTTCTGTTAATCTGTTCGACCCCCGCTTCTCCATCAATGAGCACCACATCAAAACTTTTCGCCAGGTCCTGAATGATATCCTTCAGAAGAGAATTGACTTTGCAAAAGCAACCTTCGGATTCCGGCCGTCCTATCGCCAGGAATCCGACGTTGTTAATTTCTGTCAAGGCATCAAAGAGTTCATAATCAAGCATGTTCAGTGTGGCGTCCTTATCTGTTTTTTCTCTTTTCTTAATGGATCTGATTAAATCATTTCGGATATTATCCACAGTCTTTTTGACCTGTATTCCCAGGGCCGTGCAAAGCCCCACAGAGGGGTCGGCATCAATTGCCAGAATCTTTAAATCCTTTCTTTTGGCAAGGTTCTTGACCATCAGCGCCGCCACCGATGTCTTGCCCACGCCGCCTTTTCCGCATAAAGCGATTGATTTCGTTTTTTTATCCATTTGTCTTCATCCTTTGTTTAACGGGTTTTTCTCATGCTTTTGAGTTTGCCGACCTCATCGCAAACATCGTTGTATTCACACTCGTCGCAATCTGGATCTATTTCGCTTAACATCTTATTGAGGGCGCTGATTTTACGGCCTACATTTTTCGTGATTTCCTGCAGCTCGCCGACATCGTCGGCGCTGGAAGTCACAAAAAGAAATTCAACGGCATGAATATAATCCTTTTTTAAATATTCATTGCTTAAAGCTTCAGCCAGTATTTCGAAGGAAAAACCATTTTGCACAGCTTCTTTGCTTATCCTGCTCCATTCTCTTTGATATTGTGAAACCGCCCTGATCATGTAGCCTTTAAGATCGAGAGAATACCGCACTGCTTCCATTTCCTTGTATTTATCGTAGGTCGTCTCTTCATCAAATCCGCTGACCTCGGCAAGAACAACCTTCCCGAAAGGCAGACTTTTTCCGCTGCTTTCCTTTATATCCGGACCGATGAGATTGATTTTGCCGTCGTCAATGATATCGGTCTTTTGTGTCCAGATAAGACAGGAGACGGAATTCATCTGCGGGTTTCCCAGCTCCACGGCCATGTCATCCGTTAAAACCACATTTCTGCCCTTGCCCGCAGGCCAGAATTTTTTTTGTTCTTTTACGGACAAGGATCGGCGATTTTTCTTTTCGATATACTTTCTGATATCTATGATAGTGTCTACAAAAAGTTCCATACTTTTTTACTTCCTCGCCCCTTGGGGCGGAATCAGGGTCCAGTCCCGATAAAAATCGGGATTGCCCTGGGGGTCATGCCCGTGATTGCGCGGCCATATCGGCTTTTTTCATGTTTCTCGCTTTTTCAATAAAGGCCTGTATTCTTGTCTTCAACTGCCCGATGCCTTCTCCGTAAAGCTCCCTTTCCAGCGCTAGAAGAGGGAAGCCTGTCCTTTTCGACTCTTTCATCAGCATTAAATTCTCAACGCCCCAGAGATCGCAAAATTTTAATTTTTGCGTTATCACGGCGTCGATTTTATAGTGTTTTATTGTATCGTATAGATACTTCATCCTCGCGTCAAATGCATTGATCATTCTGGGGCAGGAAAGTTTTTTCAAATATCTTTTGGCAAGGGATTCAACAGGATCGCCCGATTCATCTACCTCCATATCGAAATATCTGGCGCCGAGGCTTAGGTTGTCAGCTACTACAACCGCATGGCATCCTTCAATAATTCTGATGATATCTATTTCCTCAAGGCACCCTCCTGTGATCAACACCCTGATATCCGCCTCTTCCTGCACAGAATTGTCGCCTATCGATGCATCAATCCTTTCCAGCAGATCATTGGCCGCAGCGACCGGCATGGCGGTCACGGCGAGCAACATTGATAAAATATCGCTTCCCTTCACTGTCACTCCCATGCTTTTTCTCTTTTCGTATATTTTTGCGATTAGCCGCCTCTGCTTATTAAAAAGCTTTATCGAATTTAACAGAAGATCATTCGTTATATCGGTGCCGAACTTTTCGCTCAGGGATTTACTGAATTTTCTGATTTCTCCGGCATACCTGACGATGCAATTTTCGTCGATTACATGAGGAGTGATAAACATATAAAGAAAATCAGGACTGATGTTCTGGGTTTTTCTGGCGTATCTCCAGTTGTCGTACATTCTCCTGGTGTGGTCGCATCCGTTCATGAATATGACCGCGTCAAGAAAATCAAAGCCGCCCCGGAGCGCCCTGTCGAAGCAGTGGCGCGTGAATGTGCAGTTAAGAGGGGAATAATATATGTCACCCTTGGTGGTTCCGGTACTCCCGACAGCTCTCATCCTGTATGGTATAAGGCCGGCCGCGTGAATGACTTCAACGGGCACCTGACAGAAATATCCGGCTATTTTCCCGCCGTTTTCCTTTGCCGTCTGAAGGTATGAGTTGTAAGCCTTTCCTGATATTTCCCCGACAGTTTGAAATATGTCCATTATGCCAGCCCGTGATTCATGAAGAAATCTCTTATCTGCTTTTTTATCTGTTTCTCGGATGAGTGCCTCGCTTCAAAGCAGTCGGCATCCAGAAAAAGCGCCGGCAGACCAGTTCTTCCACATATATCCTTAATTATTTTCATTATAGCCCACTCGTGGGTACATCCTGTGTGCTGGGAAAAGATAAAGCAATCGGCCGTAAATTCCCTGATTACTCTTTCAAGCTCATTCGTTATAAATTCAGCAGGTCCGCGCATGTGCCTGCCCATGGGTGCGTTAAGGTTCGTCACCGCCAGACCCTCAAGCATGCTCTCCCGGGATGAGGTATCGATATGGAAAGGCTCGACCCTTCCGATCATATCAGCAACGGTGATCGCGCCGAATTCCTGTTCAAGCCATGAATGTATGTTGTAAAATCCTACCGGGATGTCCCACCAGATAATACGAATCCGCTCATTCTCCAAATGCCCCTCTTTTTTATCAAGCCTCGCCTTTGCCACAGCATATAATCTTTTTGCCGATTCCGCTAATTCATCTGATCCGTATGAAATAGTCCTTCCCAACCATAACAGTAACAGATGCATGACGCTTATAGGAGACGGAACGGCTCTGGCCATTTCCGTAAGCTCACTCATATAGTAATTCGTTGTATTGATATTCTCGCAGACATGCTTGAGTGTTTCCCAGTTTATCTTCTGATGGAGATGTTTTTCGATGAATTGTATGAGTCCGCGTATATTGTTCGTATAGTATTCGATAGACTTTTTATCGTTCCAGTATGGTGTATCGAGCACATATGCAGGAACGCCTGTCATGTACCTTAAGAGTTGGTATAAGGATGCTGTCGAATCGCAGGGATGGGACGTGCTGAGAATCAGGTCCGGTTCAGGTGCCTCTTTGAGTAGATACGCCCCAACGGCGCCCTTGGAAGACGAGCAGAGCTCCAGCGGGACACCTTCCTTTTCGGCTTTCTCAACCAGCATTGATGCCTTTCGTGTGCCTATAAAATCGCATAAAAGGACGGGGGCCTCGCAGGCATATGCCACCACATCAAACGCCTTCAGAAGCTCGCTCGAGAAACACCAGTCCACCCATATAATCGGTTTTCCCAGTTTTTCGGATTGTACAATTCGTCTGAAATAATTTACAAATCCACTTGTTAGAGGTATTAATGCACGACGGTCTGAAGGCTTCAGACACGAGCCACCGGCAAAAAATAGTATTTGCCTAAACCAGCTATTGTATTTTGTCTCTTCCTTTTTTACCAGAGGCTCCAGAATGTATTTTATAAATAAGTGAGTAATCATTCCGAATTTGATGGCGACTCTGATTAATTGAGTCATTCTTTTGGCATGTCTGTGAACAGGATGTTTCCTGGCCATTTTATTATCAATTTGCTCTCCGGAATCACTTAACTGTTTTTTCATATCGTTTTTCCCTGCGCGATGAGAGCTGCTCCAAAGGCTGATATAATCTGCGGCTCCGCCGGTAATGTTGTAATTTTTCTAGCAGCTAGCTCTTCAAGTATTAATCTCAAAACATCGACTTTCGAAACTCCTCCTATCAGTGATATATCATCCGGCGCGTTAATTTTTTCAAGAAGAGTCACTGCCCTCGATGCTATCGAATATAAAACACTTGCTACTATATCGTTGCCGTCATGACCGGCGTTAATCCTTGAAATAATCTCGCTTTCCGCAAAGACGGCGCAGTTGCTTTTTATGCTGCAAGGTCTTCTTGATGTTATAACACTTGAAGAAATCGAGGACATGGATATTTCTGTCGCTTTAGAGACCATTTCCAGAAATTTGCCGCTGCCGGCAGCGCATCTGTAATTTGATATGGTGTCCTTGAGATGGCCGCTATCGTCAATTGTTACAATATTTATTGACAATCCTCCAATGTCAATAATAGTCCTTATTTTATCATCGAAAAAATATGCTGCCTTTGATATGCATAATGCCTCGGAAACAGGCTGGATTTTTCCACTCAGCATTTCAGAACAATAACCCGTTGCCAGAATTTTTCCCACTTTGCTCTTTCTGATTCCGGCTCTATCAAGAGCGGAGCTGTAAGCCTTTTTTATTACCCTGTCAATTCTGTCATTCAACCCGGATTTCGACCATCCGATTAGCTTTCCGTTATCAACAATGCAGGCCTTTATAACTCTCGTTCCTATATCAAGTCCGGCAGTAATCATACGTTATCCATTACAATTGCTTTCTTCCTTCATGGCAAAAACAGCCGCCCCGACGGCACCGGCGAGCTGAGGATCTACCGAAAGTTGTCTGAACTTAACATTCATAACCTTTTCCAGCGATCTGATCATTCCCTGGTTTTTGGAAACTCCACCGGTCATGGTTATCTCCCTTTCAATTTTTACGGACTTTGTCAGATATGCAATTCTGCTCGCAACCGCATCATGTATTCCGTAGGCAATGTCTTTTATCTTTTTCCTTTCATATAGGTGACGGATCACCTCGATCTCCATATAAATACTGCACACGTTGGTCATATCCACGGGATTGCGCGATTTCAGCGATACCCTGCCGATATCCTCCACTCTCAGGTTGATCGCTTCTGACAGCTTATCCAGACACCGGCCCGTTCCCGCGGCGCATTTGTCATTCATTGCAAAATCAACGACCTTGCCCTTTTCATCAATCAGGATAATCTTGCTATCTTCTGCCCCGATATCCAGAACAGTCCGTATGGAATTGTCGAGCCAATATGCTCCCATTCCGTGACATGATATTTCACTGATATTCATATTGGAAAACGGTATATTTTCTCTTCCGTAACCGGTTGCACAGCAGCGGGTTATATTATCGTAATCCAACCCTGACTTTTTTAGTGCTGCGCTCATTACGTCCTCAGCAGATCTTATGGGATTTGAACGGACTCTGATTATGTGGGTCGCTACGATTTTGTCATCCTTTATTATAACCGCTTTCCCAGCGAGAGATCCTATGTCACAACCCGCGAAAATCATTTCTTAATTTTATAATCATCAATAAACAGCAGATATTCCTTGTTTTCTTAAATGTTCCGCGGCAAAAAGAGCCGCGCCTAGGGCGCCGTTAATCTGGGGATCATCCACTTTGTGCAGCTTTATACCGAGAGCTTTCTCCAGTGCCCTGAACATGCCGGAATTTTTCGCCACACCGCCTGTCATTACGGCATCCGGCTGAACAAGAATACTTCGGGCGAGGGATGCCACCCTGTTGGCAACGGCCTGATGCAGGGCATTGACGATGTCGGCAATTTCTTTTCCCTCGTTGACCAGAGAAATAATTTCCGTTTCGGCAAAAACCACGCATTGATTAGACAGGGTGAGTTTTTCCGTTGACTTCCCGGATATTTCGCCCATGTCTTCCAACTTGATATCCAGGGAATCGGCGATGATTTCGAGGAACCGGCCGGTGCCCGAGGCGCACTTGTCGTTATACGCATAGCGTTCCACGTTTCCCTTTTCATCCACACGGATGGCCTTGGCGTCCTGCCCGCCGATATCCACAACGGTGCGCGCCGACGGTACCTGCCATATAGCGCCTCTGGCGTGGCAGGCGATTTCGGATTCCTCGGAATTAATGAAGGGAATATGTTTGCGGCCGTAGCCGGTGCCCACGAAGTGTCTGATGTCTTCCGTTTTTATACCGGCTTTTTCGACAGTTCGTTTCATCACTTCGGTTGCCGATTTTTCCGGCTGTGCTGATGCGAGGATAACTTCCGAGGCAATTATTTTTCCGTCTTTCAAAATTACGGCCTTGGCCGTGAGCGATCCGATATCACAACCAGCTGTAATCATTGGGCACCTCCCTTTGCTTTTTGATCGGCAAAGAGCGCGGCCCCGATAGCGCCGGCAATTTGCGGGTCTTCGCGACGTATCCTTTTAATTCGTATGTCCAGCAGCTTTTCCAGCGCGTTGACCACACCGCTGTTTTTAGCCACGCCTCCCGTCATGCACAGATCACGCTCCATTCCTATGTTGTTGACCAGAGTGGACATACGGCTGGCCATGGCATTGTTGACTCCCGCGGCAATATCCTCGATGGGCACCCTGTTGTTCAGATGCTGAATCACATCGGCCTGTGCCCACACCGTGCAAGCGTTGGCCAGTGTTATGGGCTGTTTGGATCGCGCGGACATCTCTCCCAGTTCATCGAGGCTCAGGTGCATGACTTTAGCCATCACTTCCAGAAACCGTCCGGTCCCGGAAGCGCATTTGTCGTTGGTAATAAACTTCACCATGTTTCCCTGGTCATCCAGACGCAGGGCCTTGCAATCCTGACCACCGATATCGATAACGGTTCGAACAGTTGGAACCAGCCAGCGGGCCCCCCTGCCGTGACAGGCTATTTCCGAAACAGCTTCATCAATAAAAGATATCCTGTCGCGGCCATAGCCTGTACCGACACAGCGTTTAATATCCTTCATGGTCAGACCGGTTCGGGACAAGACGATATTCATAACCTCATCGGCTGACTCCCAAGGACGTGCCTTCGACTTGATAATTGCCGATTCAATAATTTTGCCGTCCTTCATGATGACGGCCTTGGACGTCAACGATCCAACATCACATCCCGCTGCGAACATTATAAAAGCCTCCTTACCTTAAGAAATTCCATAAAACGTTCTTCAGTCGCTTGCCATGACTGCACGCGTTCGTCAAAGGCATCGGAATACATAATGTACGTGGGATAACCGGCCTTCTCGGTATCGCGGGCCAGAAGCTTCACCATTCCCCATGTGTTGCGGCATCCCGGCGTTCCGTTGTAAACAATGAAATCCGCACGGTAGAGTTTTGCCAGAGCCAGGGTATCTTCCAACCACATGTTGGGGGCATCGTACGGCCCGCGGATGGATTTGACCATGGGCATGCGCGAGTTCATCATGCTCATGCTGTCGATTAACGCATCAGGGTTGGCCATGCTGATATTATAGGCCGCTTCTTCCTTGTGGTAAAGGTCCACATACGGCGCATTGTGGGACCAGAAGTGGCTGAGGATGTTGCCCTGGTAGCAGATGCCGTTTTGGTCCAGCATCTGCCAGAACTGCATATTCTGCGCGTAATGGTCAATATAGCAGAAAAAGGCGCGGAGCTTTTCCACTCCGCCGCTCAATCCCGAAATATTTTTTGCGGCGTTCTCCCTAGCTATTTTCTGCATTGATTCCAGTACGACGGTACCTTCCGGTGTTCCGGCGAAAAAGAATCGCGAAGCATACACCATAAAGTTATAAGACACCGGCAGCGGACAGGGTACAATGCGAGCCAGGTCCTCCAGTTCGGCGATGATTTCATCCTGCCGGGTCAGTTCAAGGAGATTTTCCTTCAATCGCTCATAATCGATTTTTTTCCCCGTATGTGTTTCTAGAAAACGAATTAGCGCCCTGTAATCCTCCCGGTGATATTCATTGGAACGTTGACCGGTGAGATCGGGCGGCATATCCAGCTGAAAGAACGGCTTTTTCAGATAAGCGGCGGCAAAAGAGAAGGCATTGGCGTTGGTATCGCAAACGCCCGGCGTATCCGTGACAAACATGTCCACTTCCGCGCCTATGCCGGCAAGATACGCGCCAATAGAACCCCGCTGCGATGAACAGGATGTTTCCGTAAATCCCACCTCATTGCAGTAATCCAGGAATTCCGCGGTTCCCCTTTTATAAATAAAAGTCATCATCACGGAAAGAACTTCCAGGCAGACGGGGGTAATGTCCATGGTGTAAAAAAGCGCCGGAGAAAAACAGAAAGTGGTTATGGCCGTTTTTTTACCTCTTTCTTTCGCAAAGGTAATATTCTCCGTATATTTGGCGCAAGCTTCGAGAAACTTCTGGCCGGGTTCACCGGAACTGAGTATCGCTTCCAGCACAAGATTGAAGGAAGGGATGTATTTTAACGCGGACCGATACTCTTTTTCCGTTCCGTTTTTCATATGTGAAGCCGCAAGGAAGGTAGTCCATAACATCCAGTTAAAGTTGTATTCTTTGGTTTCTTTTCTCATGCTACGGCTCTCCTCTTTTGCTGTATTCTTTCAATAAAGGCATCGACGCGCATCTTCATTCTCCCCGTTTCCACTAAAGGACCATACTCCCGCTCAAGACGCATACATGGTATGCCCTTGGCTTCCAGGTCTTTTTCAAACAAACCATTTTCCGCGCCGTGCAGGTCACAGAAACGGATATTCTGCAGAATCACACCGTCTATTTTTGCTTTTTTAACCTTCTGTTCCAGGATATTCAGTCTTCTCTGGTAATCGCCGTACATGCGGGGACAATCGTTGTGCCCCAGGTAGCGCTTGGACAGCTCAAAAATCGGATCACCGTCTTCACTCACCCGGTCGGTATAAAAACGGGACCCGAAGCAAAGATTATCGGCAACCACGAGTGCCTTTGCGCCTTCCATTACCCGGACCAGTCCCATGTCGTCGTTGGCGCTGCCCACTAGCATCAGACGCACGCGGTCCCTGAATCCGGGAGCTTTTTCCGCCTTGGCAATGAACTTCTCCAGCAAGGCATTGTAATCTTCACGGGGCATGGTCGTGCCGGCAAGAATGACCGCCAGCGCTTCCTCCCCGCTGAATGGCGGGTTATCCCGGGTGCGAAGCTCATCGAATCGCTCCAGGAGTTTTCGGCTGTAATTATAGACAGCGATGGATTGCTTGAGATTGGCGTCGGTGATTTCCACTTTGAAATGTTCCTGCACCGCCGTAATCAGGCGCCTCGTTTCTTCCGTGAACCACTTGATGGTATAGTCCGCGTACTTATGCGGGACACCATAATGAAAAAAGAAGGGGGGGATGACGCCCGGGACATCGCTGCCGGCTTTGCGCCAGCATTCGTCAAGACGCCTCATCGAGTCGCAGCCCGGTGTGATGATCGCGCCGTCCAGAAAGTCAAATTTCCCTTCACCGGCCAGTTGCAGCATGCACTTGGGAAGACTGCAGATAAAAGGGCCGAAATAAGTGTCTCCGATAGTCACATCAGCAACGCCGAACCCGCGTATTCGGAAAGGAAGAATATCGGCCGCGTGAAATATTTCATCAGGCACATAGGAGCAGGTATAGCCGACGATTTTCTTTCCGCTCATCTTCCATCTGGTCACATATTTATTGTTGAGTGCCGTGGAGGCCTCCAGAAATTCCTTCATCATACGACCGCCTCCTTTCCGTTGATTGCACTTTTCAAATAGTTCAGCGCCTCCCGCATTTCCTCGGAGCCGTTGTTCGGATCGGGGCGCAAAAGATCCGCGATGCCTCTAATAATGGGCGGTAGAACCTCCGAAGCCACCGGTTTGAGGGACGCCACGACATCCTCCGTAAACCATCGCACGGTTTCTCCGGCTTCTTCCGCGTCAATGGCGTTGATGGTCTGTGACAGCGTATTGCGTATGATACCCGGTGTGATGGATCGCACACGATTCACGATGCCGCACAGCATGCTGATCGTGGAAGCAACCTCCTGGGCATCAATTTCTCCCATGCCGATGGCAAATTCACGCGCTATTTCTTCCTCGGTAAACAGGCGTTCAAAGGCGTCGGCTTTACGACTCCAGTTTCTGATAAAAGCGACTATCGTCACAAATTGATCCTGGAAAATTTCACGGGAGAGCTCAGGGCTTTGTTCCAGCTGTTTGATGAATGCTTTGAGCGATACTTCTCTGATTTCCGCCAAAAGCTTTTTGGATTTGAGAAGAAGATTGATATCCACCGTGCTCATGACTTCGCTGGTCAGACGATTTAACACATTAGGCAGCTGAGGTTTGCTCGGTTCACCCAGAAGCGTGCTGCCGGTATGAAGCTTGCGGACGATTTCATTTAATTCATTAATCAGCAATCCGATATTTTTGCCTTCAATGTCGTCAACCAGAGAGAAAATGACATCGGCCAGCAGATCCGGCGCCAGTTTGTTGGTCGACACCAGGCTTTCCTTTGTTGCCGAGACGATCATATTAATGATGTCGGGAAACAGTGATAAAAGACAAATGACCTTGGCCGGATACCGCCAAAGTTCCTCATTGATCATCATAACGGCGGCGCCAATATTTTCTTTGTGAAAGCTTGCGGCATCCTTTATATCGCCGAAATCGATATTTTCGATTAGATCTCGGACGATGGGACGAAGACTTTCCGCGTAGCTTACATTTTCGGCAATCGTGCTTTCATCCCTTCCCATGGAAAAAACTTTATCAAAGGTCTTTTCCAAATCGGCGGATAAGTGCTCTCGGAACTTGCTGTCACCGGACCAGTCTTTCAGTGCCGCTTGGACCACGGACATGACCAGGTTTTTTGCCGGAGGTATTTTGATGACCCTCCAGATGATTTCGCCCATGACCTTGGCGGTGGGATCGGTCTGAACCTGTTTTTCAATATCACTCATGGAACATGCCTCCATTCGTTTTAATCACGGGTATGAACCTCAGGGTAATTTCGATAGCTATCGGAACAGGACCATAGTTTCGCAGCAAGCTGAATAGTATTATACCTTCCGCTCTGCGGGATAATTCGGCTTGCCAATATGACTGCGCTATACTTGTCATATTGGAGCCTCATTAAATTTGAGTCTCACAATCACTATTTTTTTCTTTTCATTCTTTTGCACAGCAACTGCCATGTCCAGGAAATCAAATGCAACTTCTGATCCAGAAACGCGTTGACAATCGTATGGGTTGCACCCTTAAACTCATCGCCATCGATATTTTTCACGACATCAGAAAAAAACCTGCTTGCCACCTGCGGATCATCCTTGCTGACGTTATTGACGAGACGGCAAGCCGTACTGATTCCGCTGCCGATCAGCGGCGGCGCATCCTGGGTTAAAACTTTCCCGACCATTTCCCTGAATTCAGGGGATGACTCCCAGAGATTTTTCCCCAGGGCAATGTAGGCGTCAACCAGCGCTTTCATTTCATCCGTGTCAATGTCTTTCAAAATGCTGCCGATATAATCCCTGAGCATGTCCGGCGAAAATTTCTCGTTGATCTGTTTAGCCACTTCCGCCAGGGCTCCAGTACAGGAATTGACGACACGGGGAATTGAAGCAAGCAGGGCCAGGTTGACTTCCGGATCCTGCCAGATAAAAGCGTTAACCATCGGATGCGTTTTGTCCGGTTTGATGTCCTGCAAATTGCTTCTGATGATGTCTTTGACAAAGGGCGTGCTGAGAACCTCCTTCATTACTCCACCTTCGGCTGGCATCACGGTATTATTTTCCATGTTCTTTTCCCTCCGTATTATTATTGGCAGCGTTTTGTTCATTGTACGTTTCTTCCGCTATGACCCACAACTTGGTGGTCAGAGATTTTCCGTTATGGATAATATTCTCCATGGCTTTTTTATCAATTGATAAAACCAGGGGCTTCATAAAATCGTGAAGCAGTTGTGACGGGAACTTTTCGTTGATCTGAATGAGCGCTTCATCCACGCCTTGAATTAAGGAATTGACAATGGAAGGAACTGCGCCCAACAGGGCCATAAAAAACTCGGGATCCTGCCACATCAAGGTCTGCACAAACCTCCGGCTGGAGTCTGGATCGATATTCTGCAGAACCGTTCGGATTGTTTCTTTGAAGCCCGGCTTTTTGAGCAGTTCCCTGAGCACACGGTCGGCTAAGTCAATGACTCCTTTATTGGCTTCTTCCATGATTTGTTCTCCTATAATGTCTTGCAGTTGAAGAAATATCGGGCCGCTTCCATCTGACAAAGCTGCTTGCCGCCCATCCATAGCTGTATGATCTTGATGTCGCGCCAATGTTTTTCAATATCGTATTCTCGGTCGGCGCCGTATGTGCCCAGAACATCCATGGCCTTGCCGAAAATATCCACAGCCCTGTCGGAAACAAAATCCTTGAGATTGCGCATCTTGCAGACCACCTCATCGGAATAAATCGGATATCCGTAAGGTTTGTTGCGACGGTCGCCCATTCTGGCGGCTTCGTAGGTCAGTATCCTGCAAATGTCGATATCTCCGACTATTCGGCCAATAATACCAGCGACGCAGTCATCCTCTTTCAGAGGCCTGTTTTTGTATGTTTTTGTTGAAACAAATTCACAGAGTATTTCGTAAAGATTGAGCATGGCGCCGCACAGGAAGCCCATGCTGCCCACCAGTCCCCACGGAATAATTTCGCGGAAGACTTGCGCATCCATGCCCGGTCCGTGGGCGCGGTACCAACTGGGCACCCTTACGTCTTCAAACCAGATGTCACTGTTTTTGTCGGCGGCCATGCCGGCCTTTTCGTAAGGACCTCCCTGGGTTACACCTTTGGCATCGGCGGGAACAAAAATCATGGCAAAATCGTTGGGATCATTGGAGCCTAGTTTTGTTGTGCAAGGAACAATGAAGAGTTTGGCCACGCCACCGGTATTGGTCGGCCAGAGTTTGTGGCCATTGATAACCCATTCGTCACCGTCGAGACGGGCAGTGGTGCGAATGGTTTTCCCACCAATGAGTTCCATGTTTTCAATGTCTGCTCCACCCTGGGGTTCTGTCATGGTATTGGCCGCAAAGACTGCCTTATCCGCTTCACAGAACATTGGAGCAAATTCTTTAGCCAGACGCCAATTAACGTGAGGTGCAACAAGAATGGTCGTGAGAGGCCAGTAGGTTACCATAAAAGCAACCGCCATGGCTGTGTCGGCACGGCCAATTTCTTCTGCCATCGCACAGCATATGGTAAAAGCGTAATCGGAGCTTCCAAATCCCCACCCCCCCAGTTCCTGTGGGAATAACGCTTTTTGAATTCCGAGGCCTTTATTCCCCATCAGCTTGTCGAAAGCCAGCTCGATAATATGATGGTTTTTCCAGTCCTCATCGTATTTACGCCTATGGGGCATTACTTCTTTGGCTGCCCATTCTCTAAGAGCACCGCGGAAGGGTTTATCCATTGGTGATATATATTCTTCCGGTTTGGAGAATTCATCGAAGTTTTTCATATTATTGGCCTCCTTATATTTCTTTGCAGTCAAAGAAAAACCGCGCTGTATCCATTTTTACCGGTGCCTCGGC
Organism: Syntrophaceae bacterium; assembly: GCA_016927935.1. Lineage (GTDB taxonomy): Bacteria > Desulfobacterota > Syntrophia > Syntrophales > Smithellaceae > Smithella. The sequence goes on along the minus strand of JAFGLS010000195.1, from coordinate 71,465 downwards.
ACCGACTCCGCAAAGGTACGACTGGATGGTCTTGACATCGCGCCAGTGTTTTTCCACATGCCATTCCTTGGAATAGCCGGCGGAACCCATCAACTCCAATCCCCTGTTGATTGCCCGCATGACTTTCTGCTGAACCTGTGAACCGATTACCTGAGAAAACGTGTAAACCCTTTGAGAGCCGCTGTTTCCCCAGTCATCCGGTTTGGAAATTATATGGGCAAGGTTATAAAGAAGAAGTCTCGCGGTGAAAATTTCATCGGCTACATCAGCCAAAACAGAAGCGCAGAGGGGATTTTCCTTCATCATGGTTCCACCTTTGATTGTTCTGGTTTCAGCCCAATCACCGACCATTTCGAAGAAGTTCATTCCCGCGCCCACGCTGACACCGCTAAGCAAGAGATTCAGCCATGTATAGATTTCCTCAACGACGCCTTCACGGGTGATGAGGTATGACTGGGGAATTTTGACACTGTTGAAACTTACGTCGGCGTTAGCGTTGGCATTCAAGCCTGTTTCCAAAAGAGTTTTGCCGCGCACGATATTTTTGTCATCGCCGGGAACTAGGGCTATGCAGGGTTTGCCGGATTTATCGGCGCAGACAACGCAGAAGAGATCGGCCACTGCGCCGCTATTTATCGGTCTGAGATTTTTTCCATTGACAACGTAATCTTCGCCATTGGATTCAACTTTAGCCAGAATTGACCTGCCCAGAAACAGAGGAGTTTCCTGTCCGACTTGACCTGTGCCGGGAAGGATAATGGAGGGAGTTTTCAGTTCTTCAGCGCAATAGCGAGATGCCAACGTGTCACACAAAGTTTTATCCGGATGAGGCAACATGCAGATTGCGGCAAAGATGGTATGTGTGACGGCGGAAACAACTCCGATAGCGGCATCCGCGCGACCGATTTCAGTAAAAGTAGAAACTATACCCGGGGCGTTGGCCAGATTGTTCCAGCCGAAACCTCCGTGTTCTACCGGTAAGGTGAGCCTCTGCAAACCAATGGTGAGATTGAGAGATTTCCTCTTTTCGATAAAGAGCTTTTCGTAATTTTCCCGGTATTCCTGGCGTTTGGAAATAATTTCCCTATCCGCCCACTGCCTGACCAGTTGAATTACGCGTTTTGATTCTTCATCCACTAACTCTTTCGGGTAAACAAAAAATTCATCCAGGGCTTTATTCATAGCTCCTCCTTTTTCCGTCTTTGTATCCTTTCTGTTTTACGGATTAATACCCCTTCTTTTTAATTCCATTTTTACATCAATATTTATTTTTGACCCTCCCGCTCATCCCCCAAAAAATAAATACATAATCATGGAAAGCAATACGGCAATGACAATTTTCTTTAGCATATTTTTTACCTAAATTTTAATTTATTTTTTGCTACAGTTATTTCCGTAAAAAATGTTGAGAGAAGTGAGTATTTTTAAGATTCATACTTGATTGTTCAATTTCAATGAAGCAGTTTTGTTTGTCCATGAAGATTATCAAGATTGTTTTTTATCGGAACGAAGAACTCGTCAGCATACGATACAGAGCTTTGTTATTTTTGTGAGTATCCAAAATTCTGTTCTCAAAGCGTTGCCATTTTCTTAGTATTTTGCGTTTGGCAAAATAACTGAAGTAAGTGCTGATGGGAATAAACTCAGAGTTGTATACATTATCGATAATGAATAATCTGGAGAGCCCCGTTTCAGTCTTTTGACAAAGAACATTATATGGTTTTATTTCCATTGTTACGATTCTATTTTTTAATAGATATTCTTTCAATAAACATAATGAATGGTACAGGCTGTCATAATATTTTTCTGTTTCTTCATTTGAGGACAGGTAAAATTCAAGGCTTTTTGATATTGTTTCATCCTGGTCCAGAATCAAATCATATACTGAGCCCAGGCCAAGATTTGTTTCAACATCGCCGTAATATTTAGGAATCATATCCAACGGAATTCCACGTTTCTCAAGATGGCTGTAATACTTTTTTTCGTTTTTTATTTCTATGGAGTATTTATTGCTGTCAAATGTTATCTTTATGCAGAGGCTCTTATTTTCAGGATGTTTATAACATTCCCTGTGAGCTCCCTTCCCAATCAAATCTGCTCTGTTGATAGTAATCATAAATATTTTAATCGGATAAAGAAATTTATTTTATAACTTGCTTCCTGGGGCTGTATCAAATTTGCGATAAAACATCACTGCACTGAAAAGGATAGCCGCCTTTATTAGGCAAGTTGATAGCCCTTCTCTTTAAATAGTTTCCAACAGGCATCGGCAACAACATCGTCATAAAGAAATCCCTTATTTTTCCTAATCTCGGCAAGGGCTGCTTCAATGCCTAATGCCGGACGGTAAGAACGGGGGGAAGACATGGCTTCCACAACATCAGCCACAGCCATAATACGAGCTTCTAAAAGGATTTCAGTTCCTCTCAGATTTCTGGGATAACCGGAACCATTCATCCGTTCATGGTGCTGATAAACTATTTCCGCCAAAGGCCAGGGAGATTCCACATCCTTGAGCATTTCATATCCACTTTGGGAGTGTCCTTTAACAAGGGAAAATTCCAGTTCAGTCAGTTTGGCGGGTTTTGTCAATATATCCGCTGGTATGGATAATTTTCCGATGTCATGGATAATACCGGCCAGGTGGATTCCTTCAATTTTATCCTGCGGCAATCCCATCTCCCTGGCTATGGCACAGGCCAAATGCGCGGTACGTGACTGGTGACCTGCCGTAAAGGGATCCCTTGTTTCCGAAGCAGTCAGAACCTTAACAGTCGTGCCCATCGCTTTCTGGAGACTTTCCATAGTTCGCTGAAATCCTTTTTCCACCTGTTTGCGCTCGGTTATGTCACGGACAATTCCCCTGAATCCTATGGGGTTGCCCCATGAATCTTTTGTTAGTGACGCAGATGCTTCAATATATCTTTTCGCACCATCTTTCCTTATCATCTGCAAATCAAATCCCGCAGTAGATCCCCTCGTTTTGTAAAGTTTATTTAACTTTTGAAAAACCTTTTTTGAATTCTCTTCATCTGCATACTGTCGGTAACTCATGCCTATCAATTCTTCTCTGGAGTAACCCGTGATTTGGCATATGGAATCATTGAAAAAAGTAAATTTACCGGAAAGATCAACTTCGTAATAACCTTCCTCCATATTTTCCAGAATGGTGCGGTATTTTTCCTCGCTCTGACGAAGAAATTCCTCCGCTTTTCTGCGTTCGGTAATGTCTCGGATAATTCCTCTAAATCCTGTTACGTTACCCTCTGAATTTTTCATCAATGAAGCAAATATCTCGACCTGTCTTTTGGTCCCGTCTTTTCTTATCGCCTCATATTCAAGTATACGGCTGCCTATTCCCGTTCTATAAACCTCATTAAATGTCTGGAAAAGCTTTCTGGCGTTTTCCTTATCGGTGTAACGCTTGTAATGCATGCCCATCAATTCATTCGGGGAATACCCGAACAATACGCAAGTCGCATTATTGAAAAAAGTAAGTTTGCCGACAAGATTAACCTCAAAATAACCATCTTCTATTTTTTCCAGAATGGTGCGGTATCTTTCCTCGCTTCTTCGATATTTTTCCTCACTCTGCTGAATATCGGTAACCAGCGTCTTTTGTGAAAATTCGTAAGAATATGTAGCAAAGGTAATTATAATATAGATAACGCTGAAGCGAATAATAAACGAAGGGAAGTATGGCTGGGAATGCATCATTTGCTCAGGAGCTATCATCAGAAAGATATTTATGCATAAATAGAGCAAAGAAAGCACCAATCCTTTTTTCTTTCCAACAACGGCAAAAAATGCTATCGGTAGCACAAACGCCCAAAAAAATATGGAAATTTCCGCTCTCCCGATGATGGTCGTGACACTACCGAAAAGGATAAGACCGCTACCTACCATCCAGTCAACAATGTCCGTTTTGCCCTTTTTGTATAGATAGAGCAGGATGAGCAGAGAAAGAAAAAATCCCAGAAAGTCCCAAACAACAATGATGTAGTGCCGGTTGTAAAAATGGTAGACGGAAAAAGCAAGCGTGAAAATCATCATTGTTAGCAGAAAAAATACCGCTAACATTGCTCTGCGGTTCTCCTCCGGATCAAGAGGCCACGAACTGCTAATTTTGCTTAAAAAACGAATAATACTTAAGCCTTTTTTGTATGAGGGAGATGTATTTTGCACGGTACTCCTCATCTTTACCCAACATTTTATGTTAATCGGTTTTACACTATAAATATTAACGGTTATAATCTATCATAAAATAAGAAATATGAAAAATTATGATTACTACTTAAGGTTGAATGATTTTCGGGACTGATTGATCGAGGATTGGTTGAATAGTTGTGAATAATTGCCTCTGCTGATAATCAATTTCTTATAATTAGTACATGAATTTTTTTATCGTTATGAATAACACCATAAGAAACACTGCCGAGAACAGTAGCCGATAAGGCGCTTCTTCCACGGGAACCCATAACAATAAGTTCTGCCTCCGACTTCCTGGCTTCTTTTATAATCTCTGCCACGGGATTCCCCATCTTTATGGAAATTTTAGATGCGACATTTTTTTCATCGCATAGCTTTTTTATGTCGCCGGTATATTGTTCGGCAACATCTTTCAGATAATAACTGATAGGTTCGATAATGCGCTTTTCTGACTTTGATGAAGGTATTTTTTTTGATATCAGCGAACGGTTTTCGATGACACTCAGGATAATGAGTGATGCTTTTAACTTTTTGGCAAGGTCAATCGCATACATAGCAGCTTTTTTAGCTGTTTCTGAACCATCTACAGGCACAAGGATTTTGGAAATCATGAAGATACCCTTTCCATAAAGCGTGTTAAAAATAAACCTTAATTGATAAAAGCCTCATAGCATTGGAAATAGAAGATTACCGGTTGTGTTGTTGTTAATTAAATTATTTCTTCCTTGTTTGCTTCCCGGGAAGATTCCGTTCCGATAGTCTCGGTCTCTTTTACCATGGCTTTTTCATTTTCTTCTTTTTCTTTGATTAAAATACCTTCTGAACCGTCACTGTGCGATTTTTTCCTGCTGCTTGCGCCGGTTTTTTTCTTTTTCTTTGATTTTTTCTTACTGCTTATGACGGGTTTTTTCTTTTTCTTTGATTTTTTCTTGTTGTCCCCAACGGATTTTGTCCTGGCTGATGGAAGAATTTCATTAAGCAATGATTGAACTCGTTTTTTAACATCCTTCCTCGCTTCAACGCTGTGCTGTTTTACGTCCCTGATAAAGCTCTTTACATCAGTTGTGGACAGGTCATTTTCATTGGCAATTTTCTTTGCCCACTTTTTAATCACTTCCTGTCCGAGAATAACCACTCCCAGACTTGCATAAACGGAAGATTTTACCATATTTGTTATATCTTCAATAAATTCGCTAAAATTATTTTTTTCTTCCGACTCGTCTTTTGTTTTTTTTGTAGACATTTTAAATCCTCCTGTATGTTTTCCCTCTTGCACTTACTTTTAAGTTAGGTTTTCGCCTCATTTATAAAGGTTAATGACCACAGTAATCTTACCAACGCCCCCGTCCGGCTTATGATGGAAGCAATTTCCCTTAACGCCCCTTTTGCTTTTTCTCAATTAAGTTACAAAAATAATCTTTAAACTCTATAGAATTTTTAGCCTTCAATGATTTAAAACTTTTTACTGCTTCATTATAGGCTTCCATAGTGCATTTCAAATCATATTTATTCTTTTTGGCAAAAACCTTAAGCATGTTGAAAATCCTTATTGCATTTCCATTTTCAATCATATCTTTCTGAGAATTTCCGGCCCCTTTTTTTTTCTTTTTCATCTTGTCCCCTTTCTTTCATCGTTTTGAAGTTTTGCTGTAACTTATATAACTGTCATTTCTTCATTGTTGCCGTGTCATATAACCAGATTTTCAACCATTACTGTTTGGAACCTAGCATAAAATTACGAATTTGAAAATTATCGATTTCAAAAAGTCATCAATAATGTTGACATTCATTGCAAGGTCAAATTCTGTTCAGGACACTTCAAGCATGTTTCAAGACAATACCTTCTATGATGTTACATACAGCCTCACAATTATCAATCGCTTCTTCAATATTCTCGAATATTTCTTTCCATTTAAGCAATTCAATAGCATCTTTTTCTTCGGCAAAGAGATTTTTGATAGTGTTTCTTATAAAAGTGTCACCTTCGTTTTCTAATGTATGGATTTCCACACATTCATCCATTATCTTTTGAGCGTTTTTCATGTTGCGCAAGTCGTAAATAATCTCTTTCTTTTTTTTAATAGCCAAGAGAAGAATATCCACCTGTTTTATAATTTTATCATTGTATTTTGTTACTTTATACATACATATAGAAATACCGGTGGATTCAATGACATCAATAACACTATCCATTTTGTTAAGAAGCATGTAAATATCTTCACGGTCTATTGGTGTAAGAAAAGTCTTGTGCAATTTGTCGTATGCTGTATGGGCAATGATATCCGCCTCATGTTCAAGTTCTTTGAGCCTTGCAGCTTTTGTTTCAGAATAATTACAATTTCTGGTCATTTCCAGAAAGAACTTGCCGCCTTCTTCAATTTTATCAGCAAGCTTTTCAAAAAAATCAAAGAAATTTTCTTCTTTAGGAAACAAGCGCATACACAAATTTTCCTTTTACTCTTAATATTTTAGTTTAGAGCTATGCCATAGTTGACTATCATAATCTTTCCGAATTGGATATGAAAATCTATTACGGCTCAGCTTGACCTCCTTTTATTCCCTTTATTATACTGAAATTCTGACTTATTATAGGGGCCGGTTTTTGGAAAGCAGGTCGGATCAGAAATGGAATCAAAAAAAGCATTGGTGTTTTATTACACTAGGGAAAATAGATATAGCTACAACGCTTTGGCCGGGGCTTTGGAGACAGATGAGTTTTTTAATGACCTTCCCGTCTATTTTCTCAGTCAGGAAAAAAATTTCACCGAAGAGTTGCATGGTATTATCAAAAAGAATGAGATAACCATTGTCGCTTTTTCTTTTGCAACCCCCCAACTCTGGCAAATATCTTCTGTAGTAAAAAATTTGCGTAAAAAATATAAAAAACAATTAACGCTTATCGCGGGTGGACCACATCCCTCCGGAGATATTCGCGGAACCCTTCAGATGGGATTCGATATAGTTGCCAAGGGTGAGGGAGAAGAACTAATCATAGAACTTCTAAAAAGATTGCACACCGGTCAGGGAATTGAAGATGTTGTAGGTATTGCCTGTCTTAAAAATAATGGTGATATTTTAAATACAGGAAAAAGATCATTGGTTAATATCGATAAATATCCGCCCTTTTCTGTTAAATATGGCAAATTGGGACCAATCGAAATAACAAGGGGTTGCCCTTATGCCTGTCATTATTGCCAGACAAGTCACTTATTAGGAACAGTGCCCAGACATCGAAGCATTGAATCCATCTGCCAGTATGTCGAAACAATGAAAAGCAAAAATATAAAAGACATACGTGTAATCACACCGAATGCTTTATCATACGGCTCTGCGGATGGAAAAACTTTGAATTTGAAAAGTCTTGAAGAATTACTCAAGAGCATCAGGGAAATAATTTCACCCGATGGAAAATTATTTTGGGGGTCATTCCCTTCAGAAGTCAGACCAGAACATGTCACACCGGAGACAATTGAGCTCATTGTCAGATATGCAAATAGCGACAATTTAATAATAGGCGCTCAATCCGGCAGTCAACATATGCTGGAGCATTGCAACAGATCTCACTCGATCACGGATATCTATGAATCTGTTGAATTGACTATTAAAGCCGGATTGCAAGCCAATGTGGATTTTATTTTCGGGCTGCCCGGTGAAACTAAAAAAGATACAGAGCTTACAATTATGGTCATACGGGATTTGGCAAGAAAAGGTGCTAGAATTCATGCCCATACATTCATGCCCCTGCCGCAGACAAGCTTCTCCGCGGCGCCTGCCGGAAAAGTCGCTCCAAACTTGAAGAAAGTGATAAATGAATTAAACAAAAAAGGCTTATCGTATGGTGATTGGATAAAACAGGAAAAAATTGCCAAACATATAGAAGTATACCGGAAATAGCTCTTCGCGGTGGCATACGCCACAGTGTCGCTATAATTTACATCGAGGCAGGCAATCATTTTGCACCCGGGATAGAGACTTTCTGATAGTGCAATGAGTTATCTTCACATTCATTGTCGGGTCAAGTCCATTCTTCAACGCATAAAAAACCCCCTCAAAAGTTTTTAAGGGGGTCGTATTATTTTAACAGATCATGTTTTTGATGTTACTGACAAGTACCCAAACATCATTTATTAATGATACTGTTGTCTTCTTAGCTGACAAGGGTCTTTACAGTTTCAATCACGGGATTGGTGAAAAGCGCCATCAGAATTGTATAGAGAGCAAAGATTCCCACCACTTCACCGACATACATCTTTTCATATTTGCGCTTTAAAGAAACCAGAATCAATCCGCCGATGATTAAACAACCGAGCTGGAAAAACGGGAAATTGGCCGCTCCTGCGGCAGCGTATTCAGCGAAACTAAAAGTTGCCGTTAAAAGAATAATCGCCACTGTTACTAATGTTGTTGTCCATGTCTTTTTCATGATCTGTTACCTCCTTAAGGTATTTGTCTTTATTTAATGAAAAGACCGTGCCAAATTTTGAAAAAATTTACATATGTTATCGTAAGTATTTGAAAAATAAAGAAATTAAATGAAGATGCCGGATTTATAAAATTATTTTAGAAAAGCTCTATGAGGGTTTTTTCAATGAAATGTTCAAAACAATTAAACGAAACGTAAAAAAAATTCGAGCATTATGCTTTTGGAAATTTCGTTGACAAGTATAAGGTAACGGGATTAAGTACTTTTTCAAATTCAATATTTACCTATTAGATATTTGTCTGCGAAACAAAAAATGACAAGACCAGCTCAAAAAAATAGTCCGGAACCATACAGCATTTCTTACAAACGGGAAGACTCTAATCTTTTTATTCATCTTACCGGTGAATTCGGTCTGAAAAATTTGACATCTTTCGACGGTGATATCAGGCAGGAAATTTCCAAACAAAAATTAAAATCAGTAACTATAGACTTTTCAGAAGTCCATTATTTGGACAGTGCGGCAGCTCTGGCTTTTGTTCAAATAGAAAAAGAAGCCGCTTGCCAAAAAATCGAAAGCCGGTTAATTAATTTAAACGATGAATCCAAAGGTATTTTCAGTGTCATTCAAGAAGCTACACAGAATCATTCACTTTCCGAAGCGGGAAGTTCTTTAGAAAGTTTTATATGCCAGCGGAGAGAACGACGCGGGTTGTCTTTTAAAGCGGAGAAATATTATGAGGATTTTATTACGCAGGTTGGGAAAAATTCATTGCATATTGCCCGCGATTTTGTCCAATTCATCACGTTTATAGGCGAGTTGCTGATTGCTTTTCTTTATACTATCAAACATCCTAAAACAATTCGGGGAAAAGACGTTCTTTTTTATGTACAGAGGGCTGGTGTGGAAGGTCTGCCCATTGTGGCTCTTATCGGATTCCTGATAGGCTTAATCATTGCCTTTATGTCATTTCTGCAATTAAAATCCATTGGCGCTAATATTTACGTTCCGGCTCTGGTCAGTTTTGCGATGATCAAGGAACTGGGACCTATCATGACAGCAATTCTGGTCGCGGGACGTTCCGGATCTGCTTTTGCGGCAGAAATCGGCACGATGATGGTTAATGAAGAAGTGGATGCGCTTAATACAATGGGCTTTAACCCGATTCATTTTTTGGTTGTGCCGAAAATCATCGCAACCGTTATAGTTGTTCCCATCTTGACCATTTACGCGGATTTTTTCGGTATTCTTGGCGGCATGGCTATAGGTGTTACCAGCCTTGACCTGACAATAAAAACATATATCACCCAATCCGTTAAAATCATAAAGGTATTTGACATTGTTACCAGTTTGATTAAGGCTGGGGTTTTTGCCGCATTAATTGCGGCAATCGGCTGTCAAAAAGGATTTCAAGTACGTTCAGGTGCACAGGACGTTGGTAAATTTACCACTTCCGCAGTTGTTACGGCTATTTTTATGATTGTTGTGGCCGACTCAATCTTTGCCATTATGTTCTATTATATAAAATGATGAGTTAAGGAGCGAATTTTGGACACTGAAAAAACAACCCCCGTTATTATGGTAAAAAATCTGGCAGCACGCTTCGGTGAAAATGTTGTTTTTGAAGACGTAAATTTTGAAGTGTATAAAGGGGAAATACTAGTCATTGTCGGCGCCAGCGGTTGCGGCAAATCGACCCTTCTTAGAATTATGATTGGTCTGCAAAAACCATATAAAGGTCAGGTTTTGTATCAGGAAACCGATATTACTCGTGCGGAGGAAAAAGAACTCAACCGGTACAGACAGAAAATTGGAGTTCTGTTTCAATCCAGCGCCTTGTTCAGCTCGATGACGCTTAAGGAGAACATCGAACTGCCCTTGCAGGAATATACCAACCTTGATTCTGTCATGATTACAGATATTATCAAAATGAAACTGGGCATGGTCAATTTAGCTGGCTTTGAAAATTATTATCCGTCCGAACTTTCCGGCGGCATGAAAAAAAGAGCCGGCATTGCGCGGGCTATGGCATTGGATCCTCGCGTGCTTTTCTTTGATGAATTGTCCGCCGGCCTTGATCCTGTCACCGCCGCCGAGCTCGACGAATTGATAATTAAAACAAATGAAGCTTTAGGGGCAACAATGGTTATAGTGACTCACGAGCTGGAATCTATTTACAAAATAGCCGATAGAGTGTTAATGTTAGACAAAGAGGCAAAAGGCATAATTGCCGAAGGCAGGCCCAGGGAATTAAAAGAACGGACCACAGATCCGAGAGTAAGAAGTTTCTTTTTGCGCCAGAGGCCTGCCACTTCTAACGAACAGAGGTTTTATGGCAGCTAAAAACTCAAAATTTTTTATTGGTCTTTTTGTTGTTACAGGTTTGCTGATTTGCGCGATATTAATAATATGGGCGGGCGCTTCCGGACTTTTCACGAAGGGCTCCCTGTACGCAGCTTATTTTGACGAGTCCGTTCAAGGATTGCAGGTTGATTCAGCGGTTAAATACCGGGGTGTGGAAATAGGCAAGGTTCAGAGCATAGCAGTGGCGCCGGATCACCGTCTGATTGAAGTGGTAATGAAAATAAGTTTGTCAGACGATTTGCAGAAGCAGACAGTCGCTGCGTTGACTACAACCGGCATTACCGGAATTGTCTATGTTGAGTTGGCTCCGATTAAACCGGGCGAGTTATATGATTCGCCGAAAATAACTTTTAAGTCCGGCTATCCGGTCATTCCGTCACGCCGGTCGGGGATCGGCCGCTTTATTGCCGACACGGGTATTATTATACAGAACATAAAGGAAATTGACTTCAAGGGCATTTCCAATCAGCTTAAAAACACCACCCGTGCCATAGAAGATTTCATGGAAGGAAAGCAGGTGGACAATATCGTGACTAATCTGGAATCAGCTTCCATTAACCTAGACAGGACAATTGCCCAACTCAATAAAACAGTTGCTGAAGGCAAGGTAGAGGAAGCGGTCAATGAGATGATGGGAATTTTATCTGATGCCCGAAATCTCATCGGACACGCAAAAAATGAAATCGATGCTTTTAATTTGAAAGAAAAATCATCCCGAACGGATATTCTTCTTGATGATATAGATAAAAAAACGAAATCAATAGCGGCCGAGTTGCAGGATACATCAGAGAATTTGCGGGTCACTTCGGAAAATCTGCAAAAGTTTTCCGAAAGTTTGAAAAAAGACCCGTCGGAGCTCATTTTCTCGAAACCGGCGCCGCCTAGAAAAGCTATGGAATAATGAGAGGAATTAATCAATGAGACAGTTATTAACACATGTAAAGTGCCACAAGAAAATAATAAGTCTTTGTTTTATGGTAATTGCCTTATCGCTGGTAATTGGATGCGCCGGGAGCGGAAAGCCGAAAGATGAAGTGGAAAATTATCTATTGAACTACGCAGTGCCCTCATGGGATAAAGCCGATAAGTTTGATGTGTCTTTGAAGTTTAACCGGTTTTCCATCGCCGCCGCTTATAATTCCGCAAATATGATGTTTCGCAATGATCTTTACAGCATTGATTCTTTCAATTATTCCCGCTGGGCGGTAAATCCGGCGGATATGGTTGCCGACAGCCTTTTGCGCGATATGAGGGAGAGCGGTCTTTTCCGGGCGGTGTTTTCCCGCTACGAAACAGATGAAGGAATTTTTCTCATTTTCGGCGGCATTGAGGAATTTTACTTGTTTGCGGACAAAAGCAATAAAACAGCAGTTATTAGTATAGTCATTTCTTTGCAAGACACACGGGAAAAAGAAACCGCTAAAAAGCTGATTTTTCAGAAAAAATATTTCAGGAAAGAACCATTGCATGATTCGTCACCCCGGGGTTATTGCCAGGCCGCAAGCCAGGCCATGCGGGTGATTTCCCAACAGATAACCGACGATGTTTACGCGGCAATCAAAACAACTTCTCCGTCAGCGGTAGATCATCCATGAAAGAATTATCTCTGGAAACCAATTCCCGTGTCGAAATGATTGACATTACCGCGGCTGTGCAAAAAGCTGTTCGTGACGAAGGCATCAAAACAGGTATTTGCGTTGTTTACACTCCGCATACCACGGCGGCGGTAACTATTAATGAAAATGCCGATCCGGATGTGCCGCGAGATATTCTTGCGGCGCTGGATAAGGCAGTCCCTCTTTCAGCAAATTACCGGCATGCGGAAGGGAATTCCGCCGCGCATGTAAAATCATCTCTTGTCGGAGCATCCGAAATAGTAATCATTGAAAACGGCCGCCTGGTTCTGGGAACATGGCAATCCATCTTTTTCTGCGAATTCGACGGCCCACGTTCAAGAAAATTTTTAGTATCAATTATTGCCAGTTGATATTAACTTTTACCGAGAAACTTGATGTTCAGAAAAATATCTTTCAACTGGTAATCTTCAATATTCAAACCAATCATTTTGTGCTAAATTTCAACCCGAAATCGTTAAAGATTGCAAAAGCAAAACCGATCCATTTCTTCATAATGCTCTAATTAATTTACCCGTGGGGGGTGATAAGTGAAATTACTCGAGCAGTATTTTTTCTATATTGATTTTGCAATCGGTGCCGCGGTGCCGCTCATAGTCGTCGTCCTATACGCGGCGAAAAAAATTTCCCCTTTCACATGGAAACTGTTCTGGATCGGAACGGCGATAGGCTTCACCTGGGAAGTACCGCTTTCCACACTCGACGGACTTGGTATTGTGGATATTTTCACCTTCCTGAGAACACCGCCAGCCCACTTCATTTTTATTATAATCAGTCACACCTTCTGGGACGGCGGCCTTTTCCTAATAGGGGTTTGGCTGGTTAACATCTTCTGCCGTGAGCCGCGCTTCGCGTCATTCAGCGCGCAAGAACTTTCGGTGCTGATAATATGGGGCCAGGCTCAGGAATTAGGTGTGGAACTGCTGAGCACCGGGTTAGGCGGATGGGGATACAATCCGGCATGGTGGAATCCTTCGCTCTTTCTCTTTAACGGGCGGCACATAACCCTGGCGCCTCAACTCATCTGGCTGGCCGCACCGGTGCTTTTTTATTTCGCCGCCCTCGCCCTGAAGAAAAAAATTCAATGAGCGATTAGACTAGTCGGTCATACGGGATAATCTCGCCCTTCGTCTCGATGTCTAGATAAAGGATAGTGTGGATAACAGACAGTTAATACTTAACGCTTAATACTTCTAACTTAAAACTTTCATCATCTTTTTATGAATCAGGCCATTGGAGGCAAGAACATTCGGCGAGTATATATTCCATTTGCCGCCAAAAAGGTCGGAAACAACTCCGCCTGATTCTTCCACCAACAGACAGCCTGCCGCTGTATCCCATGGTTTGAGTTTTAATTCCCAGAAACCGTCAAACCTGCCCGCAGCAAGATACGCCAGATCCAGGGCTGCCGCGCCCGCGCGGCGGATTGCCTGAACATTTACAGCCATCAAATTAAAGTAATCAAGATTGTTTACCCTGCTTTCTCTGATATCATAAGGAAATCCCGTCGCTAGCAGACTGCGGGAAATGTCTTTTATTGAAGAGACCTTTATTTTCTTGCCATTCAAATAAGCTCCTTTACCTTTTATTGCAGAAAACAATTCATTTCTCATGGGGTCATAAATCACACCCAAAACGACAACACCTTCATTTTGCAGCGCTATGGAAACGCAAAATACGGGAAAGCCGTGAGCGTAATTTGTTGTTCCATCCAGAGGGTCAATTATCCAACGTAGTTTTCCGGAGCCGGTGATTGCCGGTGATTCTTCCGATAAAATCCCATGATCGGGGAATTTTTGGCTTATTGATTCGATAATCAAATTTTCGGACATTTCGTCCGCTTCAGTGACAATATTGATTTTCCCTTTATAATGGATTTTATGCGTTTGATTGAATTTCTTTTTCAATAAAGCGCCTGCCCGAAGCGCCAAATCAACGGCGAATGACTTCATTTTCAACATATAAAAAAACTCCTGCCCTGTTTTTTGAGACAATAGTAACAATAAAATTAAAAAATGTTAAAGCGATAATTGGTTTTATTGTGAGACTCAAATTTAATGAGGCTCCAATTCCGAAAGTGAAGCGTATCGGAATGGGTAAGCCGAATTATCCCGCAAAGCTGAGGGTAATGAGATCCAAGTTTCAGGAACAGAGAACTCTGAAACTTGAATATCGAATTATCCTGCATAAGCATGGATAGAATACACCACTTCTTGTGGCGGAATTCGTGTCCAGGGTTTTATACCCGTGATTTTAAATAGTTGTATTACAATCAAATTAGTGATAAAAGTGCATATCAAAATATTTTCAATTGTGAATTTATATGTTTGTAGAAAAAACGCCGACTGATGGTTTGCAAAAATTAACGGCCAAAAGAGAATCGATGGGTCTTTCTCTGAACGATGTATTTAAAAAAATACGCATAAAGGCCGGCTATCTTAAAAATATAGAAAACAGCGAATTTCATTTGCTGCCGGACCCCGTTTATACAAAGAATTTTATTAAGATCTATGCGAGATTTTTAGGTGTTGATGAAGTACCTATCCTGAAAGATTACGAGGCGTACCTTAACGCACAGAAAGAAGAATTGATACCGCCGCGAAAGACATCTCAGGAGGAGAAATCGTTTTTTGCGTCGGTTGTCAGCAACAAAAATTATTGGGGGATTTTCTTTGTATTCATAACCGTTTTTGTGGTTTGGCTGATTTTAAAGCAAAACCCTCCGGTATCTGAGGGAATTAACTCTTCCAAAAGAATCGATATACCTGCTAAGGAAATCATGGAACAAAATGTAAGTTCTTCATCCAATACGACATCAGTTGTAAATTCTTCACCCAATGTGACATTCAAAGACCCCCAGCAAATGATAACTGATCCCATACTCCAATTAAGCGAATTTGAAAAAGGAACATCCGGCAATGTATTGAAACAAACAGCCAATATGGATAATTCAGTTAAAAAAAATGCGTCATTGCCATTGTCGTTGGAGACAAAACATGTCGCTTCTGTTGGCTCGCAAAAAAGTAATTTGCTTATTATAGCAAGTCAGGAAACATGGATTCGTGTAAAAGGCGGAGAAAGTACACCAGTTCAAATTTTATTAAAGCCGGGAGAAAAATTTGAAAGCAACGCGGAAACTTTTAATCTGGACATTGGCAATGCCGGGGGAATTAGGATAAAATATAAAAATAAGGATGTTGAAAATTTGGGGAAACCGGGAGAGGTAGTCCATTTACGATTACCATAATTTAATAATGAAAAATTAAGAGGTAATATTATGTTTGGAATGGGATGGCAGGAACTTATAATAGTTTTGATAATTGTAGTAATTATTTTTGGCGTAGGGAAATTGCCGGAAATTGGTTCAGCCCTAGGCAGAGGGATTAAAAACTTCAAAAAGTCAATGAATGAGTCAAACGAGATTACCGATAATTCGTCAAAAAAGGAAGAGGATAAAAAATAATTTTTTTTAGAAATTTATTTTAAATTATTTTTTGCCGGCAATTTCTTTGATTATGCCTATGAATTCATCCGCTTTTAGGGAAGCACCGCCGACAAGCGCGCCGTCAATATCCGCCATCGAAATTAAATCACCAATATTGTTTTTAGTTACGCTTCCACCGTAGAGTATGCAGACATCATCGGCGGCATTGGAACCTAAAATATTTTTTAAGATGCCGCGGATAAAAGCGTGTACTTCCTGTGCCTGCGCGGCTGTCGCAACTTTTCCGGTTCCTATCGCCCATACAGGCTCGTAGGCTATAACAACACTGTCAATTTTTTCCACCTCTTTCAATCCCTGCTTTACTTGTCTGCCGACAACGTCGTTTGTAATTCCTTTTAGGCGTTCTTCGTCAGTTTCTCCCACACACATGATGGGAATCAATCCGGTCGTCAGCGCTTTTTTAACTTTCAGGTTAACATTATTATCCTGTTCGTGAAAATATTTTCGGCGCTCGGAGTGGCCGATGATCACGTAAGTACAGCCGATATCTTTGAGCATCACGGGCGATATCTCACCGGTGAAAGCTCCCTTTTCTTCATTGTGCACGTTTTGTGCGCCCAACAATAAGTTTGTTCCTTTAATTACTTCACTGACATGGAAGAGCGCTGTAAAAGGTGGAGCTAAAACGATTTTCCCGCCTTGGAATTTGGCCGCTCCATTTTTAATTGCTTCGGCCAACGCGATTGATTCGGCGACAGTATTGTGCATTTTCCAGTTTCCGGCGACAATCCATTTTCTCATTGTTATTTCCTTTTTCTTAAAAAGTTCATTACTTCTATTTTCCCAGCGCGGCGATTCCCGGCAGAGTTTTCCCTTCCAGCCACTCCAGAAAAGCACCACCGCCGGTGGAGATATAAGACATTTTCGCGCTGAACCCTGAATTTTTAATTGCCGTATCCGTGTCCCCGCCACCGATGATGGAAAGTGCTCCTGAATTTGCGACAGCGGCGGCCAGGTCGAAGGTTCCCTTGCTGAAAGGGGCAAGCTCGAACATACCCAGAGGTCCATTCCAGATAATTGTCTTGACTCCTTTCAACGCGTCACTGAAAAGAGAAATTGTAGCCGGACCGATATCCAGACCTATCCATTCCTTAGGGATTTCTTTTACACTACAGGTTTTTATTTCGGCTTCCGCCGTCGCGCTTGGAGCAATCACGGCATCAACCGGCAGTAAAAACTGCACGTTTTTCTGTTTGGCTTTTTCCGCAATCTTGCGCGCCGTATCCAGCATGTCTTCTTCGCAAAGTGACTTGCCTGTTTCGTAGCCGGCCGCTCGCAAGAATGTGAAGGCCATGCCGCCGCCGATTATAATTTTATCTACTTTTTCAATAAGATTTCCCAGAAGACCGATTTTATCGGAAACCTTGGCTCCGCCGATAATAGCGGCCAGAGGTTTGGCTGGATTAATCATTGCTTTTTTGAAATATTCAACTTCGTTTTTCAAAAGAAAGCCGGCAGCGCAGGTTTGAACAAATTCGGTAATCGCCGAATTGGAAGCCGCTGCCCGGTGCGATACGGCGAAGGCATCATCAATATAAATATCGCAGAGCGTGGCTAGTTGTCTGGCGAACTCCGCGTCATTTTTATCTTCACCTGGGTGAAACCGGAGATTTTCCAGAAGTATGATATCTCCTTCTTTCATATTACCCGCAGCCTTCTGGATGGCTTCTCCGACGCAATCATCGTAAAAAATGACCTGCTTGTGCAGAAGTTCGGAAAGTATTTTTGTCACCGGCTTAAGCGACATTTCCGCAACTCTTTTGCCTCTCGGTCTGCCCAGGTGGGAGGCGACAATTAATTTTGCTCCTTTTTCCAGCGCGTATTTTATCGTCGGAATGCTGGCCCTTATACGCTTATCGCCGGTGACGTTACCCTCTTTATCCATCGGAACATTAAAATCCACACGTAAAAAGACTCTTTTACCTTTCATTTCTATTTGGTCTATATATTTCATCTTTTTTCCCTTTCTTATTTCATTATGAAAGAGATCAGTTCCAGCATTCTGTTGGAGAAGCCCCATTCATTGTCATACCAGGAGAGAATTTTTGCCATATTACCGCCGATGACGGTGGTGTTGAGCATATCCACGATGGAAGAATGTTTATTCCCGTTGAAATCGCAGGAAACCAGTTCCTCTTCCGAACACATAAGGATTCCTTTCATCGCGCCTTTGGCATATTCTCTGAACTTATCATTGATTTCATTGCGGCCGGTTTTTTTAGACAAGATTACCACAAAATCAACAAGGGAAACATTGGGTGTAGGCACGCGAATAGCCAGTCCGTCCAGTTTGCCTTTCATTTCCGGTATAACTTCCGCTATAGCTCGGGCAGCGCCGGTGGTCGTGGGTATCATGGAAAGAGCGGCTGCCCGCGCTCTTCTTAAATCCTTATGCGGTTCATCCAGAACAACTTGATCATTTGTGAAAGAATGAATTGTCGTCATCAGACCGTATTCAATACCGAATTCTTCATGCAATATCTTGACAATGGGCGCGAGGCAATTTGTGGTGCATGATCCCATAGAGATAATATTGTGCTTGGTTTTATCGTAAATTTCCTGGTTGACACCGAGGACAAAGGTGACATCCGGATTTTTAGCCGGAGCGGAAATGACAACCTTTTTTGCTCCGGCCTCAATATGTTTTTCGGCTCCTGTCTTATCTGTAAATTTTCCCGTGCTTTCCAGCACGACATCGATACCCAGATCTTTCCATGGCAATGATTCCGGTTCTCTGACAGAAAACGTTTTAATTATCTTGCCTTCAACACTTATCGAATTATTCCCGACCTTAACTTCAGCGTCCAGCGTTCCATGAGTTGAATCATATTTGAGCAAATGGGACATTGTTTTGACATCGGCCAGATCATTTATCGCGACGAATTCCACATCTTTATTGTTATATCCGGCCCGAAAAACAAGCCGGCCTATTCTTCCAAAGCCATTAATGGCTATTTTTACTGGCATATAGACCTCCTTTGTTGTGAGAAATTATCAACTAAAAAGAGATTTTGTCAACCTGTTTCGCCGGATTTTAGCAAGATTTATTTATCATGAAATATAACTGATCGTTCATTTTTCACACGGAACATTTATCTTTTGATACGCTGATTAAGAATTTTTATAATTACAAATTCTATCTGCTTAGCGATAAATTCCTGTCCTTTCTCATTGGGGTGACAAGCGTCCAAAAACCATTGTTCGGGATAGTTGGGGAGTTCCAGAAATTTTTGGTATAAATCAATAATCTGAATATTACGGCTATTTGCTAATTGGCGCAATACTTTTATATATGACGGTTTGAGTCTTTCGGGAAAGGGGTGGAGTTCTAATGCTTTTTCCCATTCCGAGAAAGCTCCTTGCTTACCGGTAATTTTTAAAAGAGAGCCTTTAAGAAAGTGAATATCGTAATATTGTGGATCTATTTTTTCGGCTTTTTTAAGAAGCGTTTCTGCTTCCTTATATTTTTGATTTTTAATACTTAAACGACATTTATTAAGAAGCTCATTTACTTGTGGAAATACAGATATGACAGTAAAAAAGTATGGCTGGGCAAGGTTAGAAGGACTGGAGACTAATATTGGCTGGGAATCGTAGTGCAATGTTTCATCTATCATGGCATTTATGTTATTTGTATATTCTGCCAGATTGACTCTCGGTTTCATTTTTAGAATTACTTTAACATCAATAGTTCCATACAGTTTAAATGGCTTGATTGAGGTAAAACGACCCTTAAGATATTGAAACAAAAAAAGTTTGTTTGCCATGTTTTGAATAACTAGGCTTTTTGAATTAAGAAGGTATCTATCATGGTCAGAATACCGGGAAAGAGAAGGATCATTATTTCCTGAATAAATGATGACAATGTGTGGATGTATGCTTTTAATGATATCCTCTAAAAAAAGCCGGGATTGCCATGATGAATACCCAGGCACGCCTGCATTTATAACTTCTACCCCACCTGGTATTTGCGAAAGGCGTTTTTGCAATATAAAAGGAAATGTTTGCCTGATATCCAGTTTCCATCCAAAAGTGGATGAATCTCCTATACAAAGTACGCGCCATTTTTTTGATCGAAAACTTGACTTTGATGCTGGAAAAATTCGAAAACCTTTCTTATCAGTTTGAACTTCTGTTGACAAAAAATTTATATGATTATCTTTACGTAGCTGCCACCACAGCTTTGGAGTTTCTTCGAAAAGATGTGCAGAATTAGGGTCATCGCCAAAAAGTAAAGAACGGTATTGGTTCCCTTGAAAACCAGACATTCGTAATGTTATCTCAGGAACCGCAATAATTCCGATGGTGATAATTAGTATTAATACTGCTTGTTTAATCCATTTTATTATAGTCATAGCATAGCTATTACCTTCTTGTTTAAATCAAATAACATGCCTTTTGTGACATTACAATATAAGGATTTGTCAGCCGATTTTTAGATTTTATTGCGGCAATGATTTGTTTTTTATGATATGAATAAATCGTTAGTTGAAAAATTCGGGTCTGTGGTCAGATTAATACCCAGTCTGCGCAGTCCCGCTTCATCCCCCGGCGTAGGAATATGCGTCATATGGGCTTCACAGTCTCTTAAGTCTCTGAGCTTTTCCAGCGCCAGTTGGGCAGCCGGATTGGTTGCTGCGCTGATACTGATGGCGATAAGAGCTTCTTCCAAGTCGAGACTTACCGATTTTTCGTCAAGGATTTCAGTCTTGAGATTTTTTACAGAATCGGTGATGTGCGGTGAGAGCAGCTTAATCTTGTCGGGAATTTCCGACAGATGTTTTATGGCGTGCAAAACCATGCTGGTGGCAGCGTGCATCAGGGATGAATTGCTTCCTGTTATTATTGTGCCGTCTCTAAGTTCCAGAGCGGCGCCGCAAAAAATGCCTTCGTTGCCTCTTTCATAATCTCTTTCTTCGGCGGGTGCTTTCCCGGCGGCTTCTCTTGCCGGCGTTACGACTGAACGCTCTTCAGGTAGAAGATTAAAGTCCTTCATAAAAAGTTCGACTCTTTGCACTGTTTCCCTGTCGGTAAAGCCCATCGCGTATTCACAGCGGTAACGGAAATAACGGCGAATTATTTCCATTTTGGCTGCTTGTTGTGTGACTTCATCGTTTATAATGGCGAAACCGGCACGGTTAACACCCATATCAGTGGGCGACTGATAAAAAGATTTTTTCCCGGTAATTTTTTCCAAAATTCTTTTCAGAACAGGAAATACCTCAACATCGCGATTGTAATTGACAGACTTTTCCCCATAGGTGTCAAGATGAAAAGGGTCTATGAGATTAAAATCCCGGATATCGGCCGTTGCCGCTTCATAAGCAACATTCACCGGGTGTTTAAGGGGAATATTCCAGATAGGGAAAGTTTCAAATTTTGCGTAACCGGAGTTTATCCCATGCCTGTAGTCATGATACAATTGGGAAAGGCAGGTGGCCATTTTCCCGCTTCCCGGTCCGGGACCTGTGACGATAACCAGAGGCTTTGTCGTTTTTATGTAGGTATTTGCTCCATAGCCATCGTCGCTGACTATAGTTTCCACGTCTGTAGGATAGCCTTTAGTAAACTGGTGCGTATAAACAGGGATGTCTCTTCTTTCCAGTTTGTTTTTAAAAATTATAGCGGCGGGCTGTTGGTCAAACCGTGTTATTATTACAGCCAACACATTGATTCCCCATGTTCTGAGATTATCTATGAGTTTTAAAGCGTCGGCATCGTATGTGATTCCGAAATCCGCGCGGATTTTTTTTCTTTCAATGTCTCCCGCATAGATACAGAGGATAATATCCGCTTTGTCTTTCAATTCTCTGATAAGACGCATCTTTACATTAGGGTCATAACCGGGTAATACACGGGCGGCATGGTAGTCATATAAAAGCTTGCCGCCGAATTCGAGATACAATTTGTTGTTGAAACGATCAACTCTTTTGAGGATTTCAGTCGTCTGTTCCTGAATGTATTTTTCGTTGTCAAAGCCAGGCTGCCGGATCATTTAATCTTACCTCTCGGAAAGTTCTTAGTTCATTTTCCTCATCGCATCTACCAGTTCCCGGACAGCGGCTGCGGATTTATTTAATGCCTTTGCTTCTTCAGGCAGGAGCTTCAACTGTATAATTTGTTCGACACCGTTTTTGCCCAGTTTTACCGGCACTCCCACAAAAAGCCCGGAAATACCGTATTCACCTTCCAGATATGCGGCACAGGGTAAAATTTTCTTTTTGTCTTTCAAAATGGCTTCCGCCATTTCCACTGCCCCGGAAGCCGGCGCATAATAAGCGCTGCCTGTTTTTAAAAGGCTTACTATTTCCGCGCCGCCGTTGCGCGTGCGATTTACCAGCGCATCAATGCGTTCCGGCGTCATAAGCTCCGTAACAGGCACGCCGGCGACAGTTGAAAAACGCGGCAGGGGAACCATGGTATCTCCATGTCCGCCTAAAACCAATGCCTGTACATTCTCTACGGAAACCTTCAGTTCTGCTGCAATGAAAGCACGTAACCGGGCGGAATCCAGAACACCGGCCATGCCCATAACTCTGTTTTTGGTAAAACCGCTTTCTTCCATGGCCACATGGCACATTGCATCGAGAGGATTGCTGACAATTATAAGAATGGCATTGGGTGAATACTTTGCCGTTTGCCTTGTCACATCTCTCATTATGCCTCGGTTGGTTGCCAAAAGATCATCGCGGCTCATGCCCGGTTTTCTGGGGATTCCGGCAGTAATAATAACTAGATCGGAATTAAGGGAAGCCTCGTAGGTATTTGCACCCACAAGCAAGGAGTCATGTTTTTCAATCGGTGCGGCCTCGGCCAAGTCTAAAGATTTTCCCTGGGGAATTCCTTCAATAATATCAATAAGTACGACGTCAGCCAGTTCTTTTTCAGCAAGTCTTTGCGCTACAGTTGCTCCTACATTGCCCGCGCCAACAACGGTGACTTTTAAATTCATTTTATCTGTCTCCTCAATATATTATTTATTACAGTCCGACAATTACACGAATTTAAGATCGCAAATTACACGGCCTGTTTTAATTGTCTACCTGTCCTTTGATATAACAAAACACAAATTAAAAAAACCATCAAGCTCTTGTTTTGTTATTTTGTTAAAAAGTAATCCTGAGGTAATCATTTTTGTAAACCAAGTGAAATTATGAGGGGTAAAATGTTTGTATCTATTGGTAGATTATGACAAATTCTTTGGCAGATAATATTTTCTTGACATACAAAACAGAAAGTTCTTATACTTCCCCATCGTAATATCATAACGAAAAATACCAAAAAAATTTAAAGAACGGAGGCTATTATTATGGCAGAAAAAAAAGGATTAAGTAAACCGGTAAAATTGAAGGCGGACCTGGCAGATTTGTTAGGTGCAAGATCGCTGCCCCGCACAGAGATAACCAAAAAACTATGGGATTACATCAAGTCCCGCAAACTGCAGACGACAAAGGTTAACGGTAAGCCGGAAAACGCCGGGAAGAACATTGTTGTTGATGCCAAATTAATCAAGATAGTCAACAACACTAAAATTAAAACAGCAAGCGGCAAGGTTGTTGATTTAACGAAATTGAAAGAAGGTCAGACCATTGATATGATGCAGATTGCCTCTGTTGTCAGCGCTAATATCGAATAAATTAAAAGTACATATTCTTAAGGACAGGCAGGTTATAAAACCTGCCTGTCTTGTTTTTGACGCCGGTTTTTTTGAGAGAAAAATTTCCTTCCGGTTGAAATCCATATTATTGCTTTTGTAACAAATGCCGTATATGGTTATGCCGTAAATCCATTTATGGAAAGAGATTCTAAATCGGGAAGCTTTGGGCATGGATAAAAAAGCCATATTATGGCCTGTAATAGTATCAATTTTAATTCATGTAACATTGCTTGCCGTTGCCGGAATGATTGATTTGACCGGCAAGATTACACCGATGGACGTGCTTTCGGTAAGTATCAAGGAACCGGATCTGGGAGAAAAAAATTTTCCTAAAAAAGAAATTAAAACAAAAAAGAAAGCAAAAGCACCGCAAGCCCCAAAAAAGAAAGAAACCGCCATTAATGATGACGAATGGCGCGAAGATACTATTGATCTGGGCAGCACTGATATAAAATATTCCACTTATTTGACCGAAATCAAAAAAAGGATTCTCAGTATCTGGAAATATCCACAAAAGGCATTCGAAAAAAATGAGGAAGGAGATGTCGTCGTAAAAATGTCCATTGATGCCGACGGCAGTCTTGCCGGTGCAACTCTCCTGTCCTCCTCGGGATCAGTTGATCTTGATGACGGTGCTCTAGATGTTGTCCTACAGGCTGCCCCTTATGAACCTTTGCCGGAAATTTACAATCTTTCGCGACTGAATATAATAGCTTCCTTCAACTACAAGATTATGGATTAGACTTTATTCCTACGATATATTACGATTACAACTCAGATTTTATTTCATCAATATTCAGATTAGCCTGCTTCAGTAAATCAAGAATTTCAACTTGTTTTGATTTTGGTAAGGATTGAATTTTTTCCATATGGTTGCTGATGTAATTGAATTTCTCCTTCAGATCAGCAAATAGCGGTGTCAGATTAATCTGTCGTTTGGCGGCCTGCGGCTTTTTAAATTCTTCTAATTGAACGCCTGTTTTGATTTTGATTTCTTCCAGATATTCGGGAATTTTTACTTCAAAGCCAAGTTTTTGTTTGATTAAAGAAGAAAGTATCTCCTGTGCGGCTGTTTCACCATGTACCAAAAAAACAGGCATTTTTTTGTTCAGGAATTTTCCCAGCCAATCCATAAGCTGACTCTGTCCGGCGTGGGCGGAAAAGCCGCCAATTGTCCATATCTTTGCTTTTATAGCAATATCTTCATTGAAGATGCGGATTTTTTTCGCTCCGTCGACAATTTTGCGGCCAGGCGTTCCTTCCGCCTGAAAGCCGACAAAAACAATACTGGCTCCCGGGCGCCACAAATTATGCCGCAGATGATGTCTGATTCTTCCGGCATTGGCCATTCCACTTGCGGAAATAATAACCGCCGACCCTTTCATTTCATTGATTTTCATGGATTGCTCTGTTGACGATGAAAACTGAAGCTGTGGCAAATTTAGAGGATCTTCTCCATCTTTCAAAAGGCTTTGTGTTTCACTATCAAGATAGGAGCGGTACCGGCGGAATATTTCCGTCGCCTTTATGGCCAACGGACTGTCGATAATTACAGGCATGTCTTTAGGCAGTTTTCCATCACGGTTGATAAGATAGAGCGAATAAAGCATTTCCTGGGTTCGCTCAACGGCAAAAGCTGGAATTATTACCTTTTCTCCTCTGGAATAACTGAATTGAATCGCTTCGGCCATTTCATTTAAGCTGTCTTCTTCGCCTTTATGATTGCGGTCACCGTAAGTTGATTCCATAAAAAGATAATCGGCTTCAGAGATAGTTACAGGATCCTTCATCAGCAGTTGATGGCGGCGGCCGATATCGCCGGAAAAGACCACTTTTGTAGAGGAACCGTTTTCTTCGATGAATAATTCCAGTATGGCCGCACCCAGAATATGGCCGGCATCCTGAAAGTTGGCTTTTATACCGTTGGTGGGAGAAAAAACTTCATTGTAGCGTTTTGTTTTAATTAAAGGAAAGACATCTTGGGCATCTTTTGTTGAATAGAGCGGCACAATTTTTTCCTGTTTGCCGTTACGCTGCATTCTTTTCGTTTTTAAAGTAGATTCTGTTTCCTGAATATGAGCGCTGTCCAGAAGCAGTATCTTTATCAAATCTCCTGTCGGTTCGGTTGCATAAACAGAGCCTTTAAATCCTTTTTGTGCCATGCGAGGAAGCAATCCCGAGTGATCAATATGAGCGTGGGTGATAATAAAGAAATTAATATTTGCCGGTTCATACGCTTCTGTGTCCCAGTTGCGTTTTTCGATTTCGGCGCTACCCTGATGCATGCCGCAGTCTATGGCAAATCTCACTTTATCCGTTTCGATGATAAAACAGGAACCAGTAACTTCTCTGGCCGCCCCGAGAAATTTAATTTTCATTAAAAATCCTTTATTAACGAATTATATTGCGGAAGTACAAGCAATAACTGATCTTTCCTAAAACTGAAAAAAACTAACACTCATTCTTGTTGAGTTGGACAGTAAATGAAAAAATTCTCGTTGCTTATCTTCCCTGCCGTTTATATTAAATCTTTAGCCGCTTTCTTTAATCTTTTGGCTTCTCTTTTTTCTTTTGCTGTCCTCATAGGTTTTTTCTTGGAGTCTTTCTTTACGTCTTTCGATTTACTCATGTTTTAGCCCTCTCTTTTCGAATAAATTAAGATTTATTAAAAACGTCTTTAGCCTATAAACATAAATTAGTGAAGAATATAGTAGAAGGAAGATGTTTCGTCAAACATAAAAATGTACAGTTACTTTCTGTTGACAATATTCCGGCGATTAACATAAGAATTACAAAAATTGTAATGTGAGCAAATCATGTCCGATATTAACGAAAATCAGCCGGTGATCTCTGCACGTAATTTGAAAAAATCTTTTGGCTTGTTTAACGCGGTAAATGATATTTCTTTCAGAGTTGATAAAGGATTGTGTTTCGGTTTTCTGGGCCCGAATGGCGCCGGCAAGACTTCTACCATAAGGATGATTTATGGCTTTTCGCCGCTTACCTCCGGTGATATTTTTGTTTTTGGACTGGATATAAAAAAACAATACAGAATAATCAAGGCACGTATCGGTGTGTGTCAGCAGGAGAATACACTTGATCCTGATCTGACCGTCATGCAGAATTTTAAAGTTTTCGCCCGCTATTTTGATCTTGATAAAAAAACCGCGCTGGAAAGGGCCTCATCTTTATTAAAATTTTTCGCTCTGAAACAGCGTAGTGACGCCCATGTTACGGAACTTTCCGGGGGACTGGTACGCAGATTGGTTATAGCCCGTGCCTTAATCAATCAGCCAGAGCTTTTAATTCTTGATGAACCGACAATAGGTCTTGATCCTCAGTCGCGTCATCAGGTCTGGGATAGGTTGGAGGGCTTGAAAAAGCAGGGCATGACTATTTTACTTACAACCCATTATATGGATGAGGCGGCGCGACTTTGCGATAACCTAGTGATAATGGATCATGGAAGTATTTTGGCGCAGGGGGTACCCCAATCTCTGATTAGCGAATATACTGGAGAGAGTATTATTGAAGTCGCCGAACCGGAAGATGATTTGCGCGCTTTTTTACGTAATAAGAAAGAAAGACAAGAAGACTTGGGGCATCGCCTTATTATTTATGCCGAAAATGGACATGAACTGTTCCGGGAAATCAGCGGCCGTTTTACCCACAAGAGCTGTCTATTGCGTTCAGCCACACTGGAAGATGTTTTCTTAAAATTAACCGGAAGGGAGCTGCGGGAATGAATGTCAATATTTCCGCCCGATTTTTTCGAATCTGGCAGCGCAATCTTACGGTATACAAAGAAAGCTGGAAAATCAATTTTCTGCCGCCGCTTCTGGAGCCTTTTTTTTATTTGCTGGCGTTCGGAATCGGGTTCAGCGGTATAATCGGTTCTATAAGCTACGCTTCCAGAGAAGTATCGTATGTTCTTTTTATTGCGCCTTCGCTTGTGGCGATAAATATAATGAACAATGCTTTTTTTGAAAATACTTACGGTTCTTTTGTGCGGATGTATTACCAAAAAACATTTGATGCCATGATGGCAACTCCGCTCAATGCCGAAGAAATCATTACCGGAGAGATAGTATGGGGAGCGACAAAAGCGGTAGTTGGAACACTTATAATGTTGACAGTGATAAGTTTCTTCGGATTGGTCAACTATCCGGCTGGGATATTGATAGTGTTTGTGGCCTTTTTGGGGGGCATTGCCTTTGGTTCGGTGGCCATGGTCTTCACCGGCATAACGCCAAGAATTGAGTTATTCAATCTGCCGATTTTTTTATTCATAACTCCCATGTTTCTTTTCAGCGGTACGTTCTTTCCGATAACGGGCTTGCCTGTCTGGGCACAGTATTTTGCCATGGCTTTGCCGCTGACACATTTGGTTAATCTGGTGCGGGCGTTGAGTTTTGGACTGTTTAATACAGAAGTACTGGTTGGTCTATGCTATTTGATTATTTTCTGTTTAATAATGTTTCCTTTGGCTATTTTCAAAATGCGCAAAAGGTTGATTAAATAAATTTGAGGGCTAAAGGAATAAGGGTAAAAATTTCTTGACTAAAAAGCTTTAGTGTGAACAGTTGAAACCGAAGAAAATACCGGATATATTTTTATAAACGGGCTTTAACCATCAAGAACCTTATGTTTCTGATGGTTTTTTCTTTAGAATGTGAGGCATACAAGCCCCTTGTTTTTTCCTTCCTTCTCAACTTAGGAGACGGATTGGGGTGATATTGATGCTTTGTGATGCCCCATCGAGGGATGAAGGTAAAATAAAAATTGGAAAAGAAAGGGGTTTAAAATGAACAAAAATTTATATGTCGGCAACCTGTCATACAAGATTACGGATGATGATCTTAAAACAAACTTTTCCGAAGCAGGTGAAGTTATATCCGCAACAGTCATCAAAGACAAGTTTACAGGACAATCCAAAGGTTTCGGCTTTGTCGAAATGAAAACGGAAGATGGTGCAGCGGAAGCAATTAAGAAATTCAACGGCGGAACTCTGGATGGCAAATCAATTGTTGTTAATGAAGCCAGACCCAAAAAGGAGTTCGGCGAAAGTGGTGGTCGCAGAGGTGGCGGCAATCGCAGTGATGGCTTCCGCAAAGGTGGACGCAGTGGCGGTGGAAGCCGTGGCGGCAAGTTCTAATGAGACTCAAGTTTTAGGAACATAGTGAACTAAAACTTATTAGTCGAATCAATGAAACTCAAACATTATAAACGAAGTGTGATAATGTCTGTAAGTTGAAATGTCCCTTCCGCCATTGCCGATAGGGATATTCCAGGAGCGAATAACCTGAATAACCTAAGAGTCACTGTAGGCGACGCGGAATTGCAATTCTAAAATTTTTTAAAAATTGATTACAGAAAGGGCAGAAGATTGAACTCTTCTGCCCTTTTTTCTTTTTTCACACATTTTTAATGAGTTTTACGAATCTGAATGAATAAGGTTCAAGATAAATTAATTGCTATCTGTATGTTTTTATTTGACGAATTTATATATTCGGTAATTTTTTCAGCGATGGTTTTTACAACATATTCGAATTCCGCTTCGTCCTTATCCAGTAGCGTCATGCGGAAGCCAAGTAATGGTGTAAAAAAAGATGTCAGCGGAACAACACAAATGCCTGTTGCCGCCAGAAGATAATAAACGAATCTCTTGTCATGCTCAATGGGTTCTTTAACCAGATTTTCTATGAATTCTTTCACTCCTTTATTTTTAATATGCAGCTTCTGGCTGTTGTTGAGGGCAGATTCATTAAAAACAATTGTCATATAGAAAGCGCCATCGGTTTTGTTGACCATAAGACAAGGTACATCTTTTAAAATATCGTATGCTATATGCGAAAGCTTTTCGTAATGCTTTCTACGTTTGTCCACATAATTCTGATATTCGGGATGCTTCATTATCCGGGGAATCGCCATCTGCGGCAGAGTCGTAGAACAGACTTCCGACATTTTCTGATGTAGAATTGTGTGAATGAAACGGTCAAAAATAGGATCTTTGCCGGCGTTGTAAATTTCCATCCAACCGCAGCGTGAGCCCGGCCAGGGCAGTTCTTTGGAAATTCCTTTCATGCTGATTGCCGGAACATCACCGATAATGTCGGAAAGCGGCAAAGTCTTTTTGCCGTTAAAAACAATATTAATGTAGGTTTCATCAAAAACGACGAAAAGATCATTTTCTTTGGCAATTTTCACAACATGTCTCAATGTTTCTTCCGGATAAACAAAACCTGTGGGATTGTCGGGATTGATAACCAGAATACCCACAATCGCTTTATGGCTTCTTACTTTCTGTTCCAATTCCCGCATATCCGGATGCCAGCCGTTGTAAGGATTCAAACGGTAGGTATTGGGAGGGAACGATGCGTGCAGAACCTCCGCCATAAAATGTGTGGAATAGGTTGGCTCCGGCATAATCATACGGGCGTCAACCTGAATGGAACTGTAAGCGCGCGCTATAGCATCGCCCAGGCCGTTGAAAAAGATAATATCCTCAGGCGTAATCTGCACGTGGCCGCGTTTGTTGAGACAATCGGCGAGAAATTGTCTGGTGTAATCCACGCCTTTTGTCGGTGAATAGGCGAAGGATGAATCGTCCTGTATTATTTCGATAAGAACTTCCTTCATCCAAAAGGGGATTTTTTCTCCCTTTTTCACCGGATCACCGATGTTTTCCCAGATAGTGTCAACGCCCAATTCTTTGAGCTTGTCGGCAATAAGTACGATATTGCGGATTTCGTAAGTCAGCCCGCTACCGCCACGGGAAATTTCAAAACGCATAACTATTTTAACCCCTTACATATTGTCGGTTGTTTCATAATATATATTTGTGCAAATATCCAGAAGAATTTAGTGAAACTCGCTGAGAGCGAGCTATGCGAAGCTCGAAACGTAAGAGGCACTACCCCGCTTTGCAAAGCAAAGCAGGGTAGTGAGTCCTGCTGAAATTAAGTTTCAAATCCCACGTCGCTTATAGTGAACCTATAGTACCCTTTAGGGTGTTTAGGTTATTCGCTCCCGGAATAATTCAACTAATAAATATTACTGCACTTTGTTTGTGATATTTGAGTTTCATTACATTTTATGTTATCGGGGCACTAAATCGTTTCCCTTTAAGAGAGATAAAAAGAAAGATATCAATGGAAGAAACAAAAAGTTTTTCAGAATTACTTAATTACAAAAACTTCAAGCCCCGGCGTTATTCCGCGGGAGAAAAAATTGATGCTGTTATCGTAAAAATTACAGCTGATTGGGTTTTCCTTGACCTGGGAGCGAAGAGTGAAGGTTACCTTGATAAAAAGGAAGTTCTGGACGAAAAAGGCAATCTCAAAGTAAAAGAAGGAGATTCCATTACCGCCTATTTTCTTTCCTCGCGTCATGGTGAAAAACTCTTCACCACCAAATTACTGACCAGCAGAAGCATCAGTGATTTTTTTTATGACGCCTATAAAAATCAGATTCCTATGGAAGGGACGGTAGAAAAGGAAATCAAAGGTGGTTTTTACATAAAGATAAACGCCAATATCAGCGGTTTTTGTCCTTATTCGCAGATGGATACTAAGAAAATAGATGATGTTGACACCTATATCGGCAAGAGATTTGAATTTGTAGTTAATGAATATTCGGAAAAGGGACGCAATGTAATTCTCTCTCGCCGTCCCCTGCTGGAAAAAATAGAGAAGGAAAAAATTGCCGCTTTGAAAAATTCTCTTCAGAAAGGAATGATCATAGACGGCGTGGTCGTAAGCGTTCAGAAGTTCGGTGCATTTGTAGATATAGGCGGCATTCAGGGGCTTTTGCCTGTTTCGGAAATGGGCTGGGGAAAAGTTGACGATCCAAAAGTTCTATTTTCTCCGGGAGACAAGCTTCAAACTGTTATCATCAATATTGATTGGGAAAATAATAAAATTACCTTGTCCGTCAGAGAAACTCTTCCCCATCCGTGGGACGGTTTTGTGAGAAAATACACTGAAGGCAGTTTTCTTAAAGGCAAGGTATCTGGTCTAACTAATTTCGGTGCTTTCATTGCAATGGAGGACGGAATAGAAGGGCTTTTGCATATTGCCAAACTGGGTCGCGGCAAAAAGATAAAACACGCAAGCGATGTTGTTAAGATAGGGGAAGAAATAGACGTTAGAATTGAAAAGATTGACCGTGAAAACAGAAAAATCTCTCTGGAACTAGCTGGAAGCGATAAAGATATTTCTGCTGCGGGCGATGAGGATGATTTTCGTAACTACATCGGCAAATCGCCAAAAACCATGGGTACTCTGGGCGAGCTTCTAAAAAAACCGGGAAAGAAATGTTAAACAGCTCTGAACGGAACTGCACACGATAGTGAGCGTCAAAATCAATTAATAACTTCCTATAATTGAAAATCGTTCAACCTTTCAAATGGTAATCATCAAAAATTTTGCTTCAGGGGGATTGATATTTTCTATGATAGGGTGTACTAAAATATACATATTTTTAAGGTGGAGGGAAAAGTATGGAAAATTCATATAGGGAGATACTTAAAAAGTATGTTGGGCACAAATGTCATCTCGGAGAAACTTATGACGCGTTCTTTTGTATTCATTTATTTTCCAGCCGTAAAAAAGACGACATTATCAAGCATGTCGGAGATGATTATGTGATTATAGATCAGCACAAAACGGGAGAAGTAATTATCCCTTTGGCAAGTACAATAGTGAGAAGAGATTAAGTTTAAGAGGATTAATGAAAGATTTTTTAAATGACGAAATAAAAAAATCGGAAGAGTTAATAGATTACCTTGAACAAACCATAGAAAGCTACCAGGCCGATATTAAATACTACACCGAATTAACTAAAAAATATCCTTCTGATGACTATTATAAAGAAAAAGTCAAACAGAGTAAAAGTATGATGAAATATTATGAAATACAGTTAAGAGAAGAGCTAAAGAAAAGGAACGAAATGGAGATAGAATATTTATAGGTTCTTAAAAAGAGGAAATAATAGAGAGTTAAAATGGAAAAAAAAGCAGAATATAAAATTACGTCATCTGTAAAAAACGAAATACTGGAAATTGTCATTACCGGAAGAGTGACAAAAGATTATTATAAAAATATGGAGAATGAATTTAATGATATCCTGGCGTCAACGAAAATCGAGAAATTGTTATTGGATGTCCGCAAAGTAAAGGGACGTGTCGGATATCTTGAAGCATATTCCCGTGTAAGAAATTATTCTGCTTACAGTCATGTCAAGACTGCCATTGTGGACATTCCGGAGAATGCGGATTTCCAGGATTTTCAGGAAAAGGTGGCTTATGGTGCCGGATTGTCATTAAAATGGTTTACTGATATAGATTTAGCCAGATTGTGGCTGAAAGGCAAACAAAAAGGCGGGGAACAAAACGCCATTAAAGAAAGAAGAAAAGCGGAAAGACTGAAAGAATTTAACGAAGTCACCGTGTACGTCATCCCTCCTAAAAATAAAATTTCTTATAAATACAGTGAGAATATCTCTTTGTCAGGAACTAAAATTCGCGGTGAGTTTTTTCTGCCTGTTGATACTCTTGTCAGGATAGATTTCAAATTAAAAACCCTTGAAAAACAGATAACCGCCCTGGGGAAGGTAAAATGGATAAAAATCATTAATAAAGATAAATATTATGAGGCGGGAGTTGAATTCGTAGATACGCCCAACAAAGCTACCAAAAAAATTCAGAATTACATCTCCTGGAAACGAAAGAGTAAAAATCTTAATCCATTTTTAATTCTTACAAAAATTAACGAACCAAAATCCAAATAGATATCAAAATTAAACAGCTGGGTTTCGTTTATTGATGCATTGTATTTACGTCTTTTTAATACTCGATAATTAATATCCGTAAACGGATAATTTTTTATAACTTCTATTGCCATTATTAATATTTTTCCAGTGCCAATAGGACTTAATTTATTGTGTGATTTTATAGAATATGAATTTCTGTAATTCGAATTATTGCATTATTTTTTTGATTTTATTTTTTTCCAGGCTCTTTCTTTTTCAATATGCAGAATAGTATCTTGTAATTCCTGATCGTTCATATCTCCTATCGTT
Source organism: Syntrophaceae bacterium (assembly GCA_016927935.1). Classification (GTDB taxonomy): domain Bacteria; phylum Desulfobacterota; class Syntrophia; order Syntrophales; family Smithellaceae; genus Smithella. The sequence continues at coordinate 37,595 of JAFGLS010000195.1, read as the reverse complement.
CTGGATAATAAAGCCTTAATTTCGTTCTTTATAACCAGATATTCAAGAGGAATGTTTAAAGCTTTGGCAATTTTATAAAGAGTATCTATGCGACTCTTAGTTGGCGTATTTAAAACCCGGTTTATGGTAGATTGAGAAACTTTAGCCCTTTTTGCAATTTCAAGCTGTCCTATATTCAGTTCTTCCATTCTTTTTTCAATTCGTTTTCTTATATAATCCATAGGTAAATCCTTTTTACTTTATAATAGCATAAAAATATATCCGAAAACGGATATATTTTGAAGAAAAATCTTGCAATTTACATATATTTAGATATAGTTTCCTGAAAAGGAAAACGACGAGAAGTCAACATAAAAGTTTAATATTTTATTATGAGAAAAACGGTACAAAGAAACGCTATTATTAATTATCTTAAAGAAAACACGTCTCACCCAACTGTCAATGATATTTATCAGACTGTCTCTAAAGAAATTTCGTCGATTTCACTGACCACAGTTTACAATACACTTTACTTGTTGAAACAAGAAGGGATTATCCGTGAACTTGTAATTCCCAAACAGGATTGCAAGAGATATGATGCCAATGTCCTTCCGCATTCTCATCTTATCTGTCAAAAATGCAGTAAAATAATTGATGCAGATTTGTCATTTCAGTCCGGTATTACCGAAGAGCAAAAACAGAGCTTAGATTTTCAAACGGAAGATGTTTATATCTATGGCCTGTGTTCATCTTGTAAAAGTAAGAGAAATGATCTTCAGCCTTTTTTAACAATAGTTCAAAAATCAACACATTTGCACTTTATTGTAACAGGTGAGAATACGAAGGAAAATGTATTAAAATGTCTGAAAGACATTCATAGAGTGTGCGTAGAACGCAACTCCCGGAGGATTCTCATTGAATCGCATCTAAGCGGAAAATGCTTACAAGTGCTGGATATACATGAAATTGTTTCCAGCGCAAGCAATATAGGAGCAGCTTTTTACAAAGCTATTGCCCTTGTTATCATAAATTCTGATAAAAAACTTATGAAGTTCGCCGAAGATGTTGCTGTCAATCGTGCTTTGATCATGTCTGTTTTTTCAACGGTTGAAGAAGCAGAAACATGGCTTAATCCTGATAAAGATAAAATTTCTTTCAACCTTAATAAAACAGAAATGGAAGACAGTTGCAAAGAATTAATGAACGCATTTGAAGGTGTTTTATCGTGGAAATGGGACAATCGGTTTGAAACTGTTTTAGCCGAGTTTGGTGTGGAAAAAATAGACAACATTTGTGAAATTTTGAAACAATATTTCAGCACTATGTGGAACAGATCTAGTATTAAAAAAGCACCTGATACCGTACAGCGCATCAATGTTGATCTTAATGATCTCTGGCCGGGTCAATTGCTTTTTACAACAGATACGAACAGAGATGCTTTTGTTTATTGTGCATGGTGGCCATGGAAAAACGGCAAAACCATATCTCTACGTGTAGCTCCATTCTATAAGGAATTATTAGATTCGGAGTTGGAGAAGGACGTAAAAATCCAACAGTTTAAAGGCTGGTTTGGAATTTAAAGTAAGGTAACAAATAAGATTCCAGCAATCTAAAAAAAATCAGGAAAGTAATCTCAGGCAAAACCTAAACTGACAGCAGTTTTCAAGTCAATTAAAAATTTCATTTAAACCTTAAAGAGATAAACCGGAAACGAAAAAGTATAAATTAGGATTTAATGGCTTGATTTTATTTAACTATAATTGTTATAAAGAAAACACTCAAAAACGATTTATACAGAAGTAACTGTCTGTGTTTACAGAATTATACGGACTGCATAAACATTGTCAGGGCCGAAGTAGGATTGAAAAGGTGGTCACAATCTGCGACCACTTTGGGTGCATAGGGAGGTGGGATGGTGAAGTCGCAAGAGTTGGTTAAAATCGGCAAGATCCAGCAGCGAATACTGCTGATTCGCGGCGAGAAGGTAATCATAGACAGCGACCTTGCTGAAGCTTATGGTGTTACTACCAAGGCCCTCAATCAAGCCATTCGCCGAAATGCTGACCGTTTCCCTCCTGACTTCATGTTCCGCCTCACTAAAAAGGAGAAGCAGGAGGTGGTAACAAACTGTGACCACCTTCAGAACCTGAAGTTCTCACCGTTCAATCCTTGCGCCTTCACGGAACACGGTGCAATCATGGCAGCGAGTGTGCTGAATTCGTCCAAGGCGATCGATGTCAGCGTATTTGTCGTAAGAGCCTTTGTCCGGCTTCGAGAGATGATCTCCGGACATAAAGAACTGGCGAGAAAGATTGCAGAGTTGGAGAGAAAATTAGGCGACCATGACGAACAGATAATGGTCCTGGTCGAAGCGATCAAGCAACTGATGGACCCAACGCTGCCTCCGAAGACAAGACGCATCGGGTTCAATGCTGACCGTCGCTAAAAAAGCACTGGTGCGGACATAAATGATACGCCGCACAGAGCTCTACGTTAATTATCATTTACTTTCCAGCACAATCAGTGCGTCGGCGACAACCGGCTCCGTTCCGTTGATGATAATCGGATTGAGATCGATCTCGGCAATTTCCGGATGTAGAAGGGCTATATTTCCCACTGCTTGAATTATCTGAGAGAGTTTATCTGTTTTAACCTTCGGCATTCCCCGGAATTCATCAAGCAGTTTATTGGCTTTGATTTCCGCAAACATTTCTTGCACGTCTGTATCGGCAACGGGCGCAAGGCGCAAAGATGTGTCTTTGAAAACTTCCGTGAATACTCCGCCCAGTCCAAAAATAACGCAGGGACCAAAACCGGCAAAGCGCGTCATGCCGGCCAGGAATTCTCGGCTGCCTTTGAGCATTTCCTGCACCAGTACCAGCACTGCCTTTCCGGCGTTTTTTTGAATATTTTCAAATTCCTTTTTCAGTTGTGTTTCGTTTTCTACATTAAGCGCGATAAGTCCCTTGCCGCTTTTGTGCATGATTTTCCAACTGCAGGCTTTGAGTGCCACCGGATAGCCAATTTTTGCAGCGGCTGCCACAGTTTCTTCAATCGTCGCTGCCAGTTCTTCTTTTGTTATTGGCACGCCATAGCAGGCAAGCAGCTTTTTGGCCTCATATTCATTCAGAGCCTTATGGTTGTTTTTTTGCGCATGCCTGATAATTTCCATCGCCGACTTATTTATTTCTGGTAGAACAACTTCTTGGTGAGGCATGCGTTCCCTGATTTGTTTGTAACGGTAAAGACAGCCCAAGGCGATGGCGGCTTTTTCCGGGAATCGAAAAACGGGAACGTTGTTGTCCATATAGCCTTTGGTGTAGCAGTCTTCTTCGTCAAAAAAAGAAGAAATCAGAAAAGGCATGTTGTATTTACGGGGCAGTTCAAAAACCTCGTTGACAACCGGTTTGGCGAACTTTAAAAATTCCTCCAGGGAAATATTGCCGGCCATTTCCTTCATATGCGGATAAATTTCGCGCATATAACCGGTCATCATTACCCCGTGAATGACAATAGCATCAACTTCGCCACTCTTCGCGATTATTTCCGGAAGCGTTATGGCGAGTTTCTTTATACTCACGTCGAATGTCAAATCAACAGGATTGGCAGCCGAGGCGTGCGGCTCGATGTGTTTTCTGATTTCCTTCTGCAGGTCATCGGAAAAACGCGGCACCGTGAGTCCGAGAGAATCGCAGACATAAGAAATGGTTGTTGACGGGCCGCCGGAGTTGGTCATGATGCCCACGCGGTTTCCTTTGAGCGGCGGCTGGGTGGCCATGGTCCAGCCGTTGGCATAGAGATCTTCAACCGAATCCACTCTGATGATTCCGGCCTGCTTGAAAATCCCGTTATAGAGGAAATCAGGCCCGGCCATGGCTCCCGTGTGGCTCTTTCCCGCACGAGCGCCGGAGGCGGATCCGCCCACATACTGCGCGATCACCGGTTTGCGCGGTGTAATTTTGCGGGCGACTTCAACGAATCTTTTTCCGTCGCGGATTCCTTCTATGTAAAGAATGATGGCTTTGGTCTGCTCATCCTCTCCAAGATATTCCAGTGCGTCAACCATATTGATATTGGCTTCATTGCCCAGACTCAAGGCTTTGCTGAAACGGAAACCTCTTTTTTTCAAAGCGGGAACCGCCTGAGTCACGTAGGTGCCGCTCTGTGAGGCAAAGCCCATGAAACCCGGTTCTCTGGAAATAGTGAAAACGGTCGTGTTTAAGGAAATTTGAGAGTTGAATATTCCCAGGCAATTGGGACCGACAAAACGCAGTCCGTAAAGATTGGCCGTTTCATTGAGCTCGTTTTCCATCTTCTGACCGGCTTCGCCTGTTTCCCTGAAGCCACCCGTGATAATGATTGCTCTTTTTGTGCCGATTTTGCCGAAGCTCTCAATAAGGGGAATGACGGATTTTATCGGAACTATCAGCACGGCCAAATCGGGAACTTCCGGCAGGTCTTCAGGGGAAGTGTAGGTTTTTAATCCCAGGACATTTTTCTCTTTGGGATGGATAGGAAAAACCTTGCCCTGATAGCCGTCCTTTAAAATACTCAAGGCCTGGATGGTGCCCATTTTCGTCGGGATATTGTTTGCCCCGACCACAGCGATGGATTTTGGATTCATGAGTAAGTGCAGTGGATTTTCAAACATTGATGGTTTCCTTTGATAAGATGTACTTGAGTGTATACATACAACATTTTTAACATATTTAGAAGGTTTACGCATTATCGCGTAATGTTGGGCTTAATAAGCATTTATCCATTTATCAAACTGCTTTTTGGAGGGAATCCATTTTCATAAATAATATTGTTATACTTGACTATTTGGCTAAAAGAATATAGTTAAACAAACTTCACAAAAGTGGGGAAACTATGGAAGATAATGAACTTTTGAACATCCGTCGGGAAAAAATATCTGATTTAAAATCGGCTGGAGTTGATTTATATCCCAATGATATCAAACCTCAAAATACAACGAAAGAAATATTGGCTGATTTTGGCTCATCTGACAGCGAAACTCTGGCCAAATTAAAAAGTACCTTTTCCGTGGCCGGACGTTTAATGGCTGTACGTAATTTCGGCAAAGCAGCGTTTATAAAAATTCAGGATTATAAAGGGCAGATTCAGGGTTACATTGGTAAAAATATTTTAAGCGCCGAGGACTATTTTGTTTTTAAGAAACTGGATATAGGCGATATTATTTATATTTCCGGGAAATTGTTTCGCACAAAAACCAATGAATTGACAATTGAAGCTCAGAAGTTAATTCTACTGTCCAAATCAATACGGCCTTTGCCGGAAAAGTGGCATGGTCTTACCGATATCGAAACAAGATACCGTCAGAGATATTTGGATTTGATTGCCAATCCCAAAGTTAAGGAAATCTTCCACCGGCGCAGCCGTATTATAAAATTAATCCGGCAGTTTATGGATGAGCGGGATTTTCTGGAAGTGGAAACACCGATGATGCAGTCGCATGCCGGTGGTGCCTTAGCCCGTCCTTTTAAAACTCATCACAACGCCCTTAATATGGATTTTTATCTGCGTATAGCTCCGGAGCTTTATTTGAAAAGGCTTGTTACCGGCGGCTTGGAGAGAGTTTATGAAATCAACAGGAACTTCCGCAATGAAGGCATTTCCACATTTCATAATCCCGAGTTTACCATGTTGGAGTTTTACCAGGCATACAGCACTTATGAGGATTTGATGTCTCTTACCGAGGATTTATTTGTTTTTCTGGCCAAGAATATATTCGGCAAATTGAAATTTAATTATCAGAACACACCAATAGATTTAACTCCGCCCTGGCGGCGTATTTCCGTGAAAGAAGCGCTTGTGCAATTAGTCGGAATGGAACCAGCCTGTCTGAAAGATCAAAAAAAGGCTCTGGCTTTTGCCCGAAAGGCCGGATGTAATGTTAAGCCGACGGATCATTTGGGGAAAATTTTAATGGCTGTTTTCGATGAAGGAGTGGAGAAGAAACTTGTTCAACCGACATTTGTAACTCATTATCCGGTAATTATCTCTCCACTTTCCAGAAGATCAAAAAATGATGAAGATATCGTTGATCGTTTTGAATTGTATATTTGCGGCAGAGAGATTGCCAACGCATTTTCAGAATTAAACGATCCTGTCGATCAAAAAGAGAGATTCCTTCAGCAATTAAAGGAAAGAGAAGAAGGCAGTGAAGAAGCTCATGAAATGGATGAGGACTATATCCGGACTTTGGAATACGCCATGCCGCCGACCGCCGGAGAAGGCATCGGAATTGACCGTCTGGTAATGCTTTTTACTGACGCAGCTTCCATCAGAGATGTTATTTTATTCCCGCTGCTCAGAACGAAGCAGGAATAAAATAAAATTTCCCCATAATTTTATTTACAAAACAGGAAATAGTATTTTAATGCCCTACGAACTTTTTATAAGCAGACGCTATTTAAAAGCAAAACGCAAACAGATGTTCGTTTCCGTGATTACCTTCATATCGGTCTTTGGTATTTTTTTGGGTGTGGCGGCCTTGATTATCGTGTTGGCGGTTATGAACGGTTTTGAGGATGATTTGCGCACGAAAATTCTGGGGATCAAGGCTCATGTGGAGGTGACAACCGATATGACCGGCCCCATGAAAAATTATCAGCAGGTTCGCGAGAAAATTACCGGCATAAAGGGAGTTGTTGCGTCCACACCATTTATTTACACGCAGGCGATGATTCGCAACGGCAATGGCGTTACCGGTATAGTCATCCGCGCTTTGGATACCCAGAGTGCTTTTAAAGTTATAAATCTGGGAAAAATCAGAGAAGGTCATCTTAACTATCTCAATAAAATTCCGCAGGAAATTTCTCTGAATTATAAAAACGATGGCGCCCCACCGGAAGGCATAATTATCGGTAAAGAAATGGCCAGGAACATGGGGATTTTTCTATATGATACCGTGACAATTATTTCTCCGGTCAGTATTCCAACTCCCATGGGCATGGTTCCCCTGATGGGAAAATTTGTTGTTGTCGGTATATTTGAATCCGGATTCTACGAATACGATTCAACTCTTGCTTATTTATCTTTGGAAAGCTGTCAGAAATTTTTGCGAGCGGGCGATACTGTCACAGGAATTGATATAAAAGTTGATGATATTTACAAGGCTGATGTTATTGCCAGAAAAATTCAAAGTAAACTGGGATTCCCTTTTTGGACGCAAAACTGGATGCAGATGAATAAGAACCTGTTTTCCGCTTTAAAATTGGAAAAACGCGTCATGTTTATTATTTTGAGTTTAATTGTTCTTGTCGCCGCGTTCAATATAATCAGCGCGTTGATCATGATTGTAATGGAAAAGAACAAAGACATTGCTATTTTGAAATCAATGGGAGCGACTTCTTTAAGCGTGATGAAAATATTTATTTATCAGGGCATGATTATCGGTGTTATCGGCACTATATTGGGTTGCATTGCAGGGATAGCAGTGGCTTTAAATATACAACAGGTGTCGCTTTTCGTGGAAAATATTTTTCACTTTAAGTTTTTGCCGGGGGATGTTTACTATTTAAGCGAGCTTCCTTCGAAAGTGAACTATGGTGACATTTTAATCATTGTTGCCGGCACTCTGCTTATTTGCTTTTTATCAACAATTTATCCGTCATTTAGGGCTTCCCAGATAGATCCCGCTGAAGCTTTAAGATATGAATAACAAATAAATGCTTAATGTAAGTCATTATGATTGTACTGGAAAATTTATCAAAGACATTTTTTAAAGAAGAAAACAAAATAGAGGTTTTACGAAATCTAAACATGGAGATAGAAAAGGGCGCTTCTCTTGCTGTTCTAGGTGCTTCCGGCGCGGGCAAGAGCACCCTAATTCATATTCTGGGAATGCTGGATCACCCCACTAAGGGATGTCTTATTATTGATGGCAGTAATGTTTTTGAATGGGAAGAAAAAAAGAGAGCTTCTTTCCGCAATTCGAATATAGGATTCGTTTTTCAGTTCAGTAATCTTCTGCCGGAGTTTAATGCTTTGGAAAATACCATGATGCCGGCTTTAATAGGAGGCCTAAAGAAAAAACAGGCAGGAGAAAAAGCTTGCAAATTGCTCAAAGAAGTTGGATTAGACAACAGAATCAGGCACAAACCGGGAGAACTCTCCGGAGGCGAACAACAGAGGGTGGCAATTGCCCGTGCTTTAATTATGGAGCCGGAAATATTGCTTGTTGATGAACCTACTGGAAATCTTGACACAGAAACAGGAAAAAAGATAGAAGACATTCTGATAAACTTGAATGTGGAGAAAAAAATTACACTTGTCACAGTCACCCATAATAAATTACTGGCAGAAAGAATGTCTGAGAAGATTCTTCTGCGCGATGGAGAAATTTATGAATACCAATAAAACAGCATGTAAAATATTTTTCATTTTTTCATTTTTTATTATTCTTTTTGTTCCACGGGTATATTCGGAAGAAGTCAAGAAAATGGTCGTGATGCCTTTTGAAATATTCAGCAATCAGGATAAAGCGGCTATTCGTGAATCTTTTTATAAAAATTTATCAGAGGAATTAAAGAAAGAAAAATCTGTTCAAATAATTCCTGCTGATGAATTCCTCGAAAGCTTCGTCAGTATTGACGAAAATAAAGCTATTGATTGCGGAAAATCAAAGGAAGCAGATTTTGTGATTACAGGAACACTTACGCAGTTTGGCAAATCCCTGAACATTGACGTTAAAATAATCGATGTAGAAAGGCAAAGCGCTTTATCCCCAGTTTCTGCTTATGGCAGAGGTGTGGTTAATCTTAGCGCTATTATTGGGCAGCTAAAGGTGGACATTCTTGATAGGGTAGGAGTGATTCAAAAAATAGCGAGCATTGAAATTCAGGGCAACCGGAAGATAAATTATTCGGCAATCATTGCAAAAATCAAAAGTAAGAAAGGTGGTATTCTTTCCGAAGCTGATATAGCGGATGATATTAAAACAATTTTTAAAATGGGTTATTTTCTGGACGTAACTGCAGAAACTGCCTCAACACCCGAAGGAAAAGTCATTACATTTACAGTGCAGGAAAAAGGACTTGTTTCTGATATCAGCATAATTGGCAATAAGGCATTAAGCAAAGATGATATTCAGGAAATTTTGACAATCAAGACAAAACAAAGTCTTAATCAGGAACAAATTAAAGCCGATATTGAAAAGATAAAGGCACTTTATGACAGCAAGGGCTATTATAATGCAGAAATAAAAGACAGAGTCGAACAGGATGGAGAAAAAGATTTTCGAGTTATTCTTGATATAAAAGAAAACGACAGACTCTATATTAGAACGATCACTTTTGAAGGCAACGAAGCATATAGATCTAAAGAATTGAAAAAAATAATGAGTACTTCAGAAAAAGGATTTTTTTCTTTTATTACCGATTCCGGTTTGTTGAAACGCGATCAGCTCAAACAGGACGTCGGCAAAATAAACGCTTATTATCTCAACAATGGTTTTATTGATGCTCAGGTTGCCGATCCTGAAATAACTACCGATGAAAAAGGAGTTTATGTAAAAATAAAAATCCAGGAAGGAAAAAGATTTAAAGTAGGTAAGGTGGAAATTTCCGGTGATTTACTGGAAAAATCAAGAGAAGAATTGTCCAAGTCCCTTAAAGTTAAAAGGGGCGATGATTATAGCAGGGAAGCAATTATTAGAGACTTGGATCAACTTACACAAGCCTGTAATGATGAAGGTTACGCCAATGCTAATGTTAACCCCAAAATTGATAGAAAGGAAAATGAGCAGTTGGTTGATGTTGATTTTCAAATAAACAAGGGTGAACCGATTTATATAAGTCATATCAATATTTTTGGCAATACTATTACCCGTGATAAGGTTATCCGGCGTCAGTTGAATGTAGCCGAAGGCGATCTTTATTCCAGCAGCAAATTAAAAAGCAGTTACGCCAAGCTAAACAGATTAAGATATTTTGAAGAAGTTGATTTTCAAACAGAAAAGGGTACTGATGAAAATACAACTGATATCAATATCCGTGTTAAGGAAAAAAGTACGGGTATGTTTATGCTCGGTGCAGGCTATAGCGCCTCTGATAAGTTCATAGGAATGGCTCAAATTATTCAGCAAAATTTTCTGGGCTATGGCCAGATTTTAAGTCTGAGAGCGTCACTGGGTTCTCAAATGAATAATTATGATCTGTCCTTCACGGAACCATGGCTTTTTGATTTGCCGCTTTGGTGCAAGGTAGATATCTGGAAATATTTAAGAGAATATGACTATTATAAAGTGGATTCTCAGGGCACAGGTTTAACTTTTGGTTATCCTCTTTTTGAAAGGGTTGTCGGCTATTTAGGTTATAAATATTACACAGACGATATAAAAGATATTTCGTCGTTAGCTACTGACTACGTTAAAGAGCAAGAGGGTAAAACAGTTACCAGCGCCGCAACACTATCTTTTATTCGTGATACAACAGACGACTATATTTTCCCCTCCATGGGAACCAAGACCAATCTTTCTGTTACACATGCGGGCGGACCATTGGGAGGCGACGCTTATTACACGCAATATGGCGCAAGTTTATTCACCTATTTCCCTCTGTTTTTTGATGTCGTTTTCGCTGCCAAAGGCCGAATCGGTTATATTCAGGGTTATGATGAAATAAAAATAGAACGTAAGATGGAGAAATTAATTCCCGTTGCCAACAGGTATGTTCTGGGTGGCATCAATTCTCTGCGCGGATTTCGTTATGTCGGACCTACAAATGGAGGAACTTCTGATGTAATAGGCGGCACGAATATGTTGATATTTAATTTCGAATTAATACTGCCCTTTATAAAAGATTCCGGAATGAAGCTTGTCGTTTTCTATGACGCAGGTAATTCCTGGGACGGCAAATATGATGTTGGTGATTTACGGAAGTCATTTGGAGGCGGCATTCGCTGGTACTCGCCAATCGGTCCTTTAAGGCTTGAATATGGCCGGATACTTGATCGTGGAGACTTGAACGATACGTCATCCGGACGTTGGGAATTTACTATTGGAATGCCGATGTAAATATAATTGGGAAAAATTTTTGACATAAATTAAGAGAGGAGACTTTAAATGAAAAGAAATATTTACCTGATGACAATAATTACATTATTTATTTTTCTATGGAGCATAAGTGCTTTGGCTGTTGATAAAATTGGCTTTATCAACTTGCAGGAAATTATGCAGGAATCTAATGCTGGGAAAAAGGCTGCTGAAGATTTCAAGAAGTTTTATGAAAAGGAAACTCAGAAAATTAAGGCGGCAGAAAAAGAGCTGAAGAAAATGAAGGAAGAGCTGGAAAAACAAAGTTCAATTATGACCCAGAGTTCGCGAAATGAAAAGGAAGCAGCTTATCAAAAGAAAATGAGAGACTATCAACTACTGGTTAATGACACAAATGACGAGCTTAAAAAACGGGATCAAGAAATGACTCAGAAACTGATGCCCGGAATAATTAAAGTTGTCCGTTCCATTGCCGAAAAGGAAAAATATACTCTGGTTATCGATTTGGCAACCATGCCCATTCCTTATTATGCTAAGGAAAGTGACTTCAGTAAGAAAGTTACCGAAGAATTCAATAAAATTAAATAACAGGAAGACATTGGCTAAATGAAAATGACGCTTATGGAGATAGCCGCGTTTATTGGCGGCACCATCATTGGGTCGGAAGATATTATTATCAGCAATATACGATCCATTGAAGAGGCAGATAAAGGTGATCTTACCTTTATTGCCAATAAGAAATATTTGAAAAATCTGAAAACAACAAAAGCATCGGCAATTCTTGTTTCTCCGCAGACAACGGCAGAAGGGAAAAACCTAATTGTAGTTTCTGAGCCTTACGTCGCATTGGTGAAATTACTGGATCTTTTTTATCCTGCAGACCATGGCCGCAGCGGTATAAGTTCTGATGCTTATATTGAAGATGGTGTGGAAGTATCTTCCAAAGCCACAATTTTTCCCCGTGCTTTTATCTCCAAAGGAGTAAAGATCGGCAAAGGAACTGTTGTTTATCCCGGTGTTTTCATCGGTAAAAACGTCTCCATAGGAGAAAATTCAATAATATATGCCAATGTCACCGTCCATCACTCATGCGTTATTGGCAATAGGGTAATTTTGCATTCCGGAGTTATAATCGGTGCAGACGGGTTTGGTTTTGCTTCTCCCGGCAGGCAAAATATAAAAATTCCCCAGGTTGGTTTTGTACAGATTGATAATGATGTGGAAATCGGCGCCAATACGACTATTGACAGGGCTACGCTGGGAAAAACTTGGATTCAGCGCAATGTAAAAATTGATAATCTGGTTCAAATTGCCCATAATGTTGTTATTGGAGAAAATTCGGTTATCACTGCCCAAGTCGGCATTTCCGGAAGCACTAAACTGGGGAAAAGCGTATTGGTCGGCGGACAGGCCGGTATGGTCGGTCATATCAGTATCGGCGACAACGTAATGATTGCCGCTGGTTCAGGGATTCATAGAGATATCAAACCCGGTGAAATTGTCGGCGGAAATCCGCAGCTGCCTTATAAAGAATGGCTGCAGTTTGAAGCCTGCCGGTCAAAACTTCCCGAGATAAGAGCCACATTTAGGGATCTTGTAAAAAAAGTTGATAGTCTTGAAAAAAAATTCCAGAAGAAGGTTAAATAAATGAAAATTCATCCTACGGCTATTATTTCTTCCGATGTGAAATTGGAAGAAGGCGTGGAAATCGGTCCGTATGCAGTAATTGGTTCTGATGTTAAAATAGGAAAAAACACTGTTATCGGTCCGCATACGGTAATTGATGATTTTACTCAAATTGGGGAAAACTGCCATATCTTTCAGTTTTGTTCAATTGGCGCTCCTCCTCAGGACTTGAAATATAAAGGAGAAAAGACCCGGGTGATTATCGGCAATTTCAACGTTATCAGGGAATTTGTGACGATTCATCGCTCGACAACAGCAGACATTGGCACGACTATTATGGGAGATCACAACCTGATTATGGCGTATGCCCATGTTGCCCATAATTGTCAACTGGGCAGCAATGTTATCATGGCCAATGCGGCGACATTGGCCGGCCATGTTCTTGTTGAGGATTATGCAAACATCAGCGGTTTAACAGGAGTGCATCAGTTCTGCCGTGTTGGTACGCACTGCATGATTGGAGGATGCTCCGCTGCGGTCAAGGATGTTCCTCCCTATACCATTGCTCAGGGAAACCATGCCAAACTTTTCGGTTTGAATTTGATCGGTTTGAAAAGAAAGAATTTTCCCGAAAAGACCATTAAAGCGCTTAGCGAAGCCTACCGCATTATTTTTCGTTCCAAGTTGCGCTTGAAGGACGCGTTAAAAAGAGCGGAATCAGACGTGGAAGATCTGCCGGAAACGAAACATTTTATAAAATTTATCAAGGAATCAGAAAGGGGCTTTTGCCGCTAATCCGCAGGAAATGAAAAAAAAGAAAATAAAAGTTGGTGTTGTCGGAATCGGCCATTTAGGCAACTATCATTTGCAGAAATATCAAAAATTAGAATCTTGCGAAATTGTTGCCGTAGCGGATAACTTCCCGGATCGTGCGCAGAAAGCAGCGGAAACTTATAAATGCTCCGCCTTTGCGGATTGTTGCGGCATGATCGGCAAAGTTGACGCGGTGAGCATTGCCGTCCCGACGAGCGATCATTACAAAATCGCCAAAGAATTTCTACAGGCAGGCGTGGATGTCCTTATAGAAAAGCCAATTTGTCTGACATTGAAGGAAGCCGATGAATTAATTAAAATTGCTGAAAAAAAGAAACTTGTTCTGCAAGTCGGCTTTGTCGAAAGATTCAATCCAGCCATCATGGCTTTGGAAAAAGTTATCCAAAAACCTCTGTTTATTGAATCACACAGATTACATCCGTTCTTTGAACGCGGCACTGATGTTGATGTAATTCTGGATTTGATGATTCACGATCTGGATATAATTGTAAAATTTGTCAACTCTCCTGTTATCGCAGTGGATGCCGTGGGTGTGCCGGTCCTTTGCGATAAAATTGATATTGCCAACGCGAGGATTTCTTTTGCCTGCGGCTGTACAGCCAATATCACAGCCAGCCGCATCAGTGCCAAGACGATGCAAAAAATACGTTTTTTCAGTCCTGAGGGATATCATTCGGTTGATTGTCAGAAGCGGGAAGTTATTTCCCTGGTCAAGGGAAGAAACGAAGCCGGGCAGTTGCAGATAATGCAAAATAATCTAGAGGTGGGCATTCACGATCCACTGGAAGAAGAAATTAGTTCCTTTGTCAATGCCGTCTTTAGTCGTTCTAAACCGGTTGTTTCCGGTGAGGAAGCGCGAAAATCTCTGGCATTGGCCGTTGAAATATTAAGAAAAATAAAAATAGCCGAGGATATGTTGAAATGATTCCCATGGTTGATTTAAAAAGGCAGTATCAAGATCTGAAAGAGGAGATTGACGCTGCAATAAGTAATGTTTTGGAAGAAACACGTTTTATTTTGGGTCCCAACGTCAACGCACTGGAAGGAGAAATTGCCGCTTATCACGATCTGTCTTATGCTGTGGGTGTTGCCAATGGCACGGACGCGTTGCTTTTGGCTTTGCGTGCCTGCGATATCAAAGAAGGAGACGAGGTGATTACGACTCCTTTTACTTTTATTGCTACCGCGGAAGTAATTGCGCTTTTAAAAGCAAAGCCTGTTTTTGTGGATATTTGCTCCGATACTTACAATATTGACACCAGTCAGATAGCCGGTAAAATAACCTCTAGAACGAAGGCAATTATTCCGGTTCATCTGTTTGGTCATCCCGCTGATATGGATCCCATTATGGAAACAGCTAAAAAGCATAATCTCAAGGTTATTGAAGATTGCGCGCAGGCTTTCGGCGCCAAATATAAAGGCAAGAAGGTAGGATCTATTGGCGATATTGGGTGTTTTAGTTTTTTCCCCAGCAAGAATCTGGCGGGCTATGGCGACGGGGGCATGGTTATCACAAAAAACAAAGAGACTGCAGAACAGGTAAAAATGTTGCGCAATCATGGCAGTTCCAAACGCTACCACCATCATCAGGTCGGTCACAACAGCCGCCTTGATGAAATTCAGGCTGCCATAATTCGCGTTAAACTGAAAAAGATAGATCAGTTCAACAAAGCGCGTCGTCTTAACGCGGCGGCGTATTGTGACGCAATCAAAAGTAAAAATACAATATTACCGGTGGGAGCATCCGGTTGTGAACATGTTTACCATCAATTTACCATTCGAGCGAAAAATCGCGATTTTCTGGCTGACGCACTTCAAAAGAAAGACATATCATCCGCCGTTTATTATCCCGTTCCCCTTCACCAGCAGGAGGTTTTTCTGAAGTTATATAATTATTCAGACAAACTTCCGCAAAGCGAAAAGTGTTCTCGGGAAGTCCTTTCTCTGCCAATGTTTCCGGAGTTAAAACTGGAAGAAATAAGGCTTATTGCCGACGTTATTAATAGTGTCTTTTAAAAACAAATCCGGGCGATGAAAACTGAAAATAAAAATAAAACCGTAATGATTATTGCCGGTGAAGCATCCGGCGATTTGCATGGAGCAAATCTTGTCCGGGAGATGTTAAAAATCAATTCGGATCTGATTTTTTACGGCATCGGCGGAAAAAAACTGCGTGAAGAAGGAGTGGAAGTTCTGGCAGATGCTTCAGAAATGGCAGTCGTCGGTCTGACTGAGGTTGTTTCTAAATTAAGAAATATATTAAAAATTATGGCCATGATGAAAAAGTCATTGGATGAGCGCCAGCCTGATCTGGTCATTTTGATTGACTATCCTGATTTTAATTTGTCGATAGCCAAAGCCGCCGGTAAAAGAGGTATAAAGATTTTGTATTACATAAGCCCTCAGGTCTGGGCGTGGCGTAGCGGAAGAGTCGAAAAAATAAAAAAGCTTGTCAGCAAAATGGCCGTTATTTTGCCTTTTGAAGTGGATTTTTACGCTGCGCACGGGTTTACCGTCAACTATGTCGGCCATCCCCTGAGAGATATGGTCAAAACTGCTTTTACTCAATCGCAGGCAAGAATTCATTTTGGTTTGTCTGAAAATAAAACGACCATCGGGCTTGTTCCCGGCAGCCGGACCGCGGAAATATCCAGACTGTTGCCGGAGATGTTGCGTGCCATTCAAATCATTTCCCCAAAAATTTCTGATGTACAATGCATTCTCCCCTTGGCGGATACTATGGAAGAAAAAAACGTCAAAGAGATCATTGATTCTTTCGGGTTAAATGTAGAAATTGTTTCCGGGCAGACCTATGATGTCATCGCCTGCTGTGATCTGGCAATTGTTACATCAGGAACGGCAACGCTGGAAACCGGATTGTTGGGTGTACCCATGATTATCGTATATAAGGTGTCCCCTTTTTCAGCGCTGATCGGCAGGATGATCATCAGGCAGCAACACATTGGTTTGGTCAACATCATTGCCGGGAAAATGATTGTTCCGGAACTTATTCAAAGTGATGCCAGTGGCGTAGGTATTGCCGAAGAAACACTGTCTATTTTAAAAAATGGAGAAAGAAGACAGGAAATGATAAAAGAGTTAAAGGCTATCCAAACCATGCTGGGTGAGCCCGGAGCAGCGGTAAGAACTGCTCAAATGGCATTGGATATGTTATAAAGGAAACAAAAAAAATATGAATACATTTAAACGTCTCCTTGGTCTTGGTCGCCCTTACGTTACGCGTTTTTTCTTTTCCGTAGTCTGCATGGTAATAGCCGGAGCGTTAACCTCATCCCAGGCTTTATTGGTTAAACCGGTGCTGGATGATATTTTCCTGGCAAAGAATCCCACCGCGCTGAAATGGCTTCCCATTGTTGTCGTGATGATTTTTTTAGTCAAAGGCGTGTGCACCTACATTCAGTCTGTCTTAATGAACTTTATAGGATTGCGTATCGTTACTGATCTGCGCAATAAACTCTACGAGCAAATTCAGAAACAATCCTTGTCTTTTTTTGCCCAGCACCCGACAGGCCTGCTCATGTCGCGGATTACCAATGATGTTGCCTATCTTCAAAACTCAGTATCAGACGTCGTGACCAGTATGATCAAGGATTCTTTCACGATTTTTTCTTTAATCTGTGTAATTTTTTACACGGATTGGAAACTGGCCCTTATTGCCATGATTATTTTCCCTCTTACAATTTACCCTATTTCCGAATTCGGAAAGAAGATACGCAAGGTAACCACTTCAACACAGGTAACAATGGCTAATCTTAGT
This sequence comes from Syntrophaceae bacterium, assembly GCA_016927935.1. Lineage (GTDB taxonomy): Bacteria > Desulfobacterota > Syntrophia > Syntrophales > Smithellaceae > Smithella. The sequence goes on along the minus strand of JAFGLS010000195.1, from coordinate 20,358 downwards.
TCTCTTTTGCAGGAAACAATTTCCGGAACCCGCATCGTCAAAGCCTTTGGAATGGAAAAATATGAAAACAAAAGGTTTGCGGGTGAAAATGAACGCTTCTTTAAACTAAACATGAAGGCAGTTACTGTTAAAGCCCTTTCTCACCCATTGATGGAATTCTTAGGCGGCGTGGGAATCGCTGCCGTGATTTTTTACGGCGGCTACAATGTTTTAGAGGGGAAATCCACTCCCGGTACGTTTTTTTCTTTCCTTACAGCAGTGTTGATGCTTTATGAACCGATTAAAAGGCTTACACAAGTCAATAATACAATTAATCAGGGGATTGCCAGTGCGGAGAGAGTTTTCAGCATCATCGATCTCGCTCCCGATATTAAAAATAAACCCGGCGCATTGGAACTTTCTCCTGTCAATAAAGGCATAAATATTGAGAATGTTACCTTCTGCTATGAAAAACTGCCTGTGTTGAAAAAGATACAACTTTCCGTAAAAGCAGGAGAAGTTATCGCTTTTGTTGGTATGAGCGGAGGAGGAAAGACATCGCTCGTTAATCTGATACCAAGATTCTATGATGTCAGTGAAGGCCGTATTCTAATTGATGGTCATGACATAAGGGATGTGTCTCTGCAATCACTGCGCAGGCAGATTGCCATAGTCACTCAGCAGACAATTCTTTTTAATGATACAGTAAGAAATAATATAGCTTATGGCAGTTTTGAAAAAAGCGAGGATGATATTATTCAGGCGGCCAAAGCCGCTAATGCCCATGAATTCATCATGAAAATGCCCAAGGGGTATGACACAAATATTGGAGAATTGGGCACTAAAATTTCCGGCGGTGAAAAACAGCGTCTTTGTATCGCCCGGGCTATATTGAAAAACGCTCCTATTTTAATTCTTGACGAGGCAACTTCATCTTTGGATACAGAAGCGGAACTGGAAGTGCAGGAGGCGCTGGATAATCTGATGAAAGGCCGCACTACTCTGGTTATAGCGCATCGGCTTTCCACAGTTCGGAATGCCGATAGAATCATTGTTTTAGTCAATGGAGAAATCGTTGAGCAAGGCAATCATGAAATGTTGATGCAAAAGCAAGGCGAATATTTCCGTCTATATAATTTGCAGTTTAAGGATGAAGGAAATGATGAAAAAAATAATCAATTGGCAAAGGATATGGGATGATGACGGAAAAATAAGCTTCTTCACTCCTGTGAAAATCATTGCGGGTATTCTGTCTTTTTTTTATCTCTTTATTATAAAATTTCGTAACTGGCTCTATAATCACAAAATATTTAAAGAAATAAAGCTTTCCTGTCCGGTAATCAGCGTCGGAAATATTTCTGTTGGAGGCACGGGTAAGACTCCCTGTGTAATAATGCTTGCTCAAATACTGAAGAAAAACGGTTTCCATCCGGCGGTTATCAGCCGCGGTTATGGCGGCAGCAGTAAAATTCCTTACAATATAGTATCGGATGGAAAGAAGATTTTACTCAATAGTGAAATCGCAGGAGATGAGCCTTCTTTGATTGCCCATGCGCTTAAAGGTGTGCCTGTAATTATCGGGCCCGAAAGAAAAATTACAGGACAGATCGCCATAGATAAGTTCGGTGCGGATGTTCTGATTTGTGATGATGCCATGCAGCATCGGCAAATTTTCAGAGATGTTAATTTGGTGTTGTTGGACAGCAAGGGATTCAGAGGTAATTATCACGTTCTTCCCCGGGGAAAATTAAGGGAACCTATAGGAGAACTCAGGCGTGCCGACGCCGTTTTGTACACGCATGCGGATGAAGGGGTAAGTGCCGATGAGAAAGTAGAGGAGTTGATTAGAAAAAAAAATATTCCGGTTTTCCAGAGTATTCATAAACCGGAGGATATTATCAGCGGCGACGGGAGCGTTCGCAAGCCGATTGCCAAACTCAAAGGGAAAAAAGTTAACGTGTTTTGTGGAATAGCCAATTCGGATTCATTTAAAAAAACTGTAATGTCTTCCGGATCGAAAATACTTTCTTTAGATGTTTTCCCGGATCATCATCGCTATAGCGGAAAAGAAATTAAAAAATTGATGGATGTATTTAGAAAAAGTGAAGCTGATTATTTGGTGACTACGGGAAAGGATGCCGTTCGTCTCCAAGATAATTCGGGATTTCTAAAATTACTTTCTATCTTGCGTGTTAAAATGGAAATAGAACCTTCTGCGCGGTTATTTGAAAAATTTATAATGGACAAGATAAAACCCCGTCATAAAAAATAAGGATTATTTGCTTGAAGTTGGAAAAAACAAAAAAATTACCGCGGGAAGGTGTGAATAAAATTTTAATCCGTGGTACCAACTGGGTTGGCGATGCCGTTTTAACCTTGCCGGCGGTGGCGTCCATTTGCAGAACTTTTCCCAAATCTCATATTGCCATACTGGTAAAGCCATGGGTCGCTGAGGTCTACAGGCTTTTCTCCGATGTAAATGAAATAATCATTTATGAAAAAAAATATGGTACCCCGGCGGGAATTTTTCGGCTTGCCCGCAGTCTCAAAAAAGAAAAATTTGACTTGGCGATACTTTTACAAAACGCCATAGAAGCCGCGATAATTGCGGTTGCCGCAGGAATACCGTTGCGTGCCGGTTATGATTCTGATGCTCGTGGTTTTCTTCTGACCAATAGCGTGAAACGAACAAAGGAATTACAAAAGATTCATCAGGTTGATTACTATCTGGAGATGGTCAAGGCATTGGGGTGTGTTTCTTTTAATCGTCAAATGAAACTGAAAACAAAAATTAATTCTTCAGACGCCGGGGATGTTTTGCGTAAATTTATAAGGGACTATAAGAAGCCTATTATCGGTTTCGCGCCTGGAGCCACTTACGGAGCGGCAAAAAAATGGTTTCCGGAAAGATTTGCCAAGGTTGCCGACATGCTTGGTGAAAGATTTTCCGTTCAGGGCATCATTCTGGGAGGCAAGGCTGATGAAAAAACAGCAGTGGAAGTCCAGAGCCTATCACGCGTTAAACTGATTAATCTTGCAGGGAAAACAGATTTGCGGGAAGCCATTTACTTGATTTCCCAATGTGACCTTTTTATAAGTAATGACTCCGGATTAATGCATATCGCCTGTGCCTTGAACATTCCGACTGTTGCTATATTCGGTTCCACAAATCCGATTACAACATCGCCCATGGGAAGCAAATCGGTTATTGTCCGCAAGGAAGTATCCTGCAGTCCCTGCCTGAAAAAAACATGTCCGACAGATTTCCGTTGCATGAACCTGATTTCTGTGGATGATGTTTTCAATGCAGCTCAACATTTATTTCAAGATAACCAGAATAAAAATCTATGAAGAAAAATACGGCAGTTTTTCTGGACAGAGACGGAGTGATTAATGAAGAAGTCGGCTATGTGGATAGCCTTGAGAAACTGGCGGTAATACCCGTTGCTTATCAGGCCATCAGATTGATAAATAAAAGCGGGATGAAGGCTGTCGTTATTTCCAATCAGGCCGGTGTGGCTAAAGGATTGTTCACGGAAGAATTTGTGAAAAAAGTAAATGATTGTTTAAAGATAATCTTAAGTCAGGAGGGAGCGTATATAGATGGTTTCTACTACTGTCCGCATCACCCGACGGAAGGAGCAGAACCTTATCGGCAGATTTGCGACTGCCGCAAGCCGGCGCCGGGGATGTTGCTTCAGGCAGCGCAGGATTTAAATATTAACTTAAAAAAATCTTACTTTGTGGGTGACAGATTTCGCGATATGGAAGCGGCGAAAAAAGCAGGCGTTAAGGGAATTTTGGTAAAAACAGGATATGGCAGCAAATTACTGCAAGATGATGGCCCTGATATGGCAACAGCGGAGAGTAAACCTGATTTTATTGCTGCTGATATCCTGGAAGCAGTTAGATGGATTTTGAAAGGTAGAAAATGAATATTTTAATCGTAAAATTGAGCGCGATAGGAGATGTGATTCATACTCTGCCGTCCCTTGCGGAACTCCGCCGGCTTTATCCTGACGCTCATATAACATGGGTTGTGGAGGAAGATGCCGCGGATTTGGTTAATAATCATCCTTTTCTGGATGCCGTTTTAGTTTCGCGACGCAAGAGCTGGATCAGAGATTTCCGAAACGGCAGAATAAAACAACCCCTCAGAGAGATAATTTCTTTTATAAGAACCTTGCGACAGCGCCGCTATGACCTGGTGATTGATTTTCACGGTCTCTTTAAAAGTTCAGTTATTGTATTTTTTTCCGGTGGAAAAAGGAAACTGGGATATGATTCGTTGCAGGAATTAAGCGGCTTGTTTTTAAATGAAAAAATTGCCGAAAATATGAACAAACACGCGGTTGAGCGGTATCTGGATTTCCCGCGTTATCTGGGAGCAAAAACAGAAAATGCACAATTTGTTCTTCCTCCTGACAAGAAAGATGAGGAAGAGGCGAAAAATTTAATACATAAATATAATTTAGAAGAAAAAAAGTTTATCGCCATAAGTCCTATTGCTTTATGGGAAACAAAACTATGGGATAATAAAAAATTTGCCTGTTTAGCCGACTTAATTAACAATGAAATGAGGATGAAGGTCATTTTTACCGGTAGCGAGAAAAAACCAATTGAAAGCATAACTTCACTAATGACGACCGAAGGAATAAATTTGGGTGGGATGACAACATTGCTTAATCTCGCTTGCATTTACAAAAAGGCGCGATTGGTAATAACCACAGATTCCGGTCCAATGCATTTAGCCGCAGCCGTAGGGACTCCGGTTATTGCTCTTTTCGGACCAACGGATCCGGCAAGAACAGGCCCCTACGGTTCCGGTCATGAAATAATCAGGACTAAAATTGACTGTAGTCCCTGCTTTTTAAAGAGTTGTCCGACAAAAAAATGTATGGAAGATATTTCGTGCGAGCAGGTTTTTACCAAAGTCAAGAAAATAGAGGAAGGGTAAATGACTTTAAATAAAAACCTTTTGGAAATTCTTATCTGTCCCCAGTGTCGCGGGAAGATTCGCTATGATGAAAAGTTAAATGGTATCATTTGCGATCGGTGTAAACTATTCTATGAAGTAAAAAATAATGTTCCAGTAATGCTTGTGGATGAAGCCAAGAAAATTTCCTGACAAGAGAAGCTAAATTCGGCATTTATATCCGGCAGGGTAGGTGTTTTTACCGATAAAATAAATTTTCTTGACAGCTAAATTATAATGATATAAAAATGTACAACAAGAAAGGGCAAGTTAGGTCCTGCCCTTTGGAGCGATTCAAATATTCAAATACACAAGCCGAGACTTAATCCGTAATTACTAAAAAATCTTAACTATCTTATTTTGTTTCTTCAAAAATAATGCGGTTAAAATAAAGAAAAATATTTAATATCAGGATAATTTCACGTTATCTGATTATAATTTAATGCAAGGAAATATAGTATGAACATTGAAGACATTAAACGATTGCCCATCAGTGAATTAAATGATTTGGGCAAAAAACTGGATGTTCCCGGAGCCGCTGGAATGCGCCGTCAGGAGTTAATTTTTGCTATCTTACAGACACAGGCAGAACAAAACGGCGTTATTTCCGGTTCGGGAGTGCTGGAAATTCTGCCCGACGGATTTGGTTTTTTACGGGCAGTTGATTATAACTACCTGCCCAGTCCGGATGATATTTATATTTCTCCTTCGCAAATCAGGAGATTTAATTTAAAAACCGGAGATACCGTTTCCGGTGAAGTCCGACCACCGAAGGAAGGGGAAAAATATTTTGCTCTTTTAAAAGTTGATAACGTAAATACGGAAAGCCCCGAGCAGGCACGAGACAAAATCCTGTTTGACAACCTGACACCTCTTTATCCTTTGGAAAAGTTAAATTTGGAACATGATCCCAAAAATTACTCCACCAGGACACTGGACTTATTTGCTCCTATCGGCAAGGGGCAGCGCGCGCTGATTGTTTCTCCGCCGCGAGCCGGTAAAACGGTTCTTCTGCAGGATATTGCCCACAGCATTTCTGCCAATCATCCCGAGGTTGTTTTAATGGTGCTTTTGATTGATGAACGTCCGGAGGAAGTCACTGATATGCAGCGCAGTGTTTCCGGTGAAGTTATCTCGTCAACATTTGATGAACCGGCAACATGCCATGTTCAGGTAGCGGAAATGGTAATTGAAAAGGCGAAACGCCTTGTCGAACACAAAAAGGATGTTGTTATTCTACTCGACAGTATCACTCGTCTGGCAAGGGCTTATAATACCGTTGTTCCGCCCAGCGGTAAGGTTCTTTCCGGTGGGGTTGATTCCAATGCTTTGCATAAACCGAAGCGTTTCTTCGGAGCGGCTAGGAATATAGAAAACGGCGGTAGCTTGACGATTATTTCCACTGCTTTGATTGACACGGGGAGCCGCATGGATGAAGTAATTTTTGAAGAATTCAAGGGAACGGGTAATATGGAACTGCATCTGGACCGCCGTATCGCTGATCGCAGAATCTTCCCCGCTTTTGATTTAATCCGTTCCGGTACCAGAAAGGAAGAACTGCTGATTCCTAAAAACAACCTCAATCGGGTCTGGATACTGCGCAGATTGCTGCAGGAAATGAATCCGGTTGACGCCATGGAATTTATCGTTGGCAAAATCAAAAAAACGGAAACTAATCAGGAATTTTTAGATTCAATGAACACCTAAGCATAAAAAAGTCACTTTTTGTTTTTGCTTGAGTTTTTGCCGCATATATTGTAAAGGGTGCGGACACTTTTTAAAAAGCAAAAAACATTAATAATTAACCGTGTATATATTTCAGGGAGGAAGAAAGAAGAAATGAAAGAAGGAATTCATCCGGAATACAGGGAAACAACAATTACCTGCGTTTGTGGCAATGTTATTCATACGAGATCGACAAAAAAAGATATTAAGACGGAAATTTGTTCCAGTTGCCATCCCTTTATGACGGGTAAGCAAAAAATCATTGACACAGCGGGCCGCGTTGAAAGATTCAAGAGAAAGTACGAAGCCCAAGCGAAAGCCGCACCTGTCAAAAAAACAGTGGCCAAGAAGACAACTAAAAAATAATAAATAATTTCAATAAAAACATTACATTGAAAGATATTTTAATGAAGAAAAATTATTTTTTTTATGTAAAACACAATATATTCAATTGCTTTTGTTTTTCAAAAACCCTAACAAGTCTTTTTGTCCGTAATTTCCTTTCACAGTCAGAAATATTTTTCAATGCCGCCCGGCGTCACCATTTATAGGTGTTCTTCCTCTGAAGAAGTAAACTTATAAAAAGTGTCTTTAAAATTACTAAAACATTACAGTATTTAATTAAACGAGATAATTATGGATATTATACTTGATAAACTTCGCGATATTGAAATCCGGTATCGGGAACTGGAAGAGAAACTCAGTGACCCTAAAGTTATTTCCAAACAGGGCATGTATCAGAAATTCGCCAAGGAACATGCCGATTTAAGAGAGCTGGTGGAAAATATCCGTGAGTATAATAAAGTCAGAAATCAGATAGAAGAGTATAAGGGTGTTTTGGCGGATGGCGATGAGGAACTGAAAGTAATTGTTAAAGATGAAATGCCGCAACTAAAGCAAAAGCAAACCAAGCAGGAAGATAAGTTAAAAATATTGCTTTTGCCGAAAGATCCGAACGATGACAAAAACGTTTTTCTGGAAATTAGAGCAGGTACAGGGGGAGATGAAGCGGGACTTTTTGCCGGGGAGTTATTTCGCATGTACGCGCGCTACGCGGAATCTCAGGGCTGGCATGTGGAGGTTGTCAGCAGTTCGCCTGCCGGCGGTGTCGGCGGATTCAAGGAAATAATCGCTCAAATTGAAGGCAGCGGGATATACAGCCGCCTGAAATATGAAAGCGGCGTGCACCGTGTTCAGCGCGTTCCGGTTACGGAAGCACAGGGACGCATTCATACTTCGGCGGTCACCGTGGCCATTATGCCGGAGGCGGAAGAGGTCGAGGTAAATATTGATCCGAATGATTTGCGGATTGATGTATATCGGTCCACCGGTCACGGCGGACAGAGCGTCAATACGACTGATTCAGCCGTCCGGATAACTCATTTGCCGACAGGCTTGGTTGTAACCTGTCAGGATGAAAAATCGCAGCTTAAGAATAAGAACAAGGCAATGAAAGTATTACGCGCCAGGCTGCTGGATGCCGAGGTGCAAAGGCAAAATGCCGAGCAGGCGCAGTCGCGCAAAAATCAGGTGGGCAGTGGAGACCGTTCCGAGCGCATCCGTACCTATAATTTCCCCCAGGGAAGAATAACGGATCATCGCATCAATCTTACCCGTTATGATCTGGACAATTTTTTAAACGGCAATATCGGCGCTGTGGTTGACGCCTTGGCGGCTCATTATCAGGCCGAGTCTTTAAAATAAAGATTCTAAGTATGTAAAGTAAATTTTTAGTTTTATTTTACTTCAGGGAAAGTGTTGGAAATTGCCTTTTTAAAAACCTCAGGGTTCGTTCTAAACTTGCTGATGATAAGGTCGGCGAACTTCCAGACGCTTAGTCTGATTTCGCGTTTGTAAGCGTTTATTTTGTGTATTTCAGGGATTCCGCTGAATTCATCGTCAATGTGAAAGAAGTACTTTACTTGATTTTTTTTATCGATATATTTCTTTATTGGCGTTCCCTGATGCTGTATCCCGTTGCGATAAACAATCCAGAAACAATTAAAATCTTCTAGGTTAAGTCCTAAATCTTTTGCCGCCGCTGTTTTAAATGTTTCATCGTCTTTTTTTCCGTCGAGAGTGTCTGTCAACGCACGATAATATCTTTCACAGAGGAAGAGAGCGGCGGAAAGAGCCAGAAAACCTCCGTCTCCTTCCGGCAGTTCCTTTAGTTTTTCAATCGGCCTAACAAACCAGCCATCGAACCGTTCTTCAAGACTCGCCCCTGGTCTCACAGTTTCCTCCGCCAAGTCAATTCTTTTAAAATATTAACGCTTTGGCTTTATAAACACTTGACATTTTTTTTGCAACACTTTATTTTTCAACAACCCTTATATCAAAATTCTATTGTGCCCAGCATCCGCCGGACGGCGCTGCCGATAAAGATCGTAGCTTGGAAAATCATGATTGTTCACGATATTCTTCATAATGCGGCCAACTCTTTTGAAACTGCCGGAATTCCTTCCGCCCGGCTCGATGCGGAAGTTTTATTGGCTTTTTGCCTGAAATGTGAGCGCCTAGAATTTTTTAAAAATACAGATATGACTATAAGTAAAAGACAGCTTGCCCAATTTAGAGCTCTTATTAACCGGAGATTACGTTGGGAACCGGTGGCTTATCTTACAGGTCGCAAAGATTTCTGGACAATGACGCTGGAAGTAAACAAAGATGTTTTGATTCCCCGTCCGGATACGGAGATTATTGTTGAAGAAGCTTTGGACGTTTGCAGTAAAACAAATTCAGCGGAGATAAAAAAAATTTTAGATGTAGGCACGGGCAGCGGAGCGATAGCTATAGCCCTGGCTAGAGAAATTGCTCTTGCCCGGATTGTGGCAACGGATATTTCCGCCGCCGCTCTTACCCTGGCGAAAAAAAATGTTCGTGCATTGAAATTGGAGAATGTGATTGATTTTCGACGTGGTGATTTATTTGAACCGGTAGAAGGTATTTTTGATGTGATTGCCTGTAATCCGCCATATATGTCGGAGAACGAATATAAAAAATTACCTGCCGGAGTGAAGGATTATGAGCCGGCGGTTGCTCTTTTATCCGGCAAAAATGGCACTGAATTTTGTGAAAAATTAATATATCAGGCGCCCGGTTATTTGAAAAAAAATGGTTGGCTTTTGTTGGAAATTGGCGCTAAACAGGAAAAAACAGTTCGCCGACTTATGGAAGAATCCGGATTTTATGACAGTATGAAAATGCGCAGGGATTATTCCGGACTGCCGCGCGTAATGAAAGCAAGGAGAAAGTAATTGGATAAGATTGTTATTAATGGGGGTAGGCCTCTTCACGGCAATGTTCAGATAAGCGGTGCGAAGAACGCGGCGTTACCGGTTCTGACATCGGCATTGTTAACGGCAGGCACCAACACGTTTCATAATATTCCAGATTTGATTGATATTAAAACCATAAAAAAAATTCTGAAAAGCATGGGAGCTCATATTGAGGGGGAAGAAACAGTCAAAATAAGTGTTGATAAAATAGTAAATTATACTGCTTACTATGATCTCGTAAAAACAATGAGGGCATCAATCTTGGTTTTGGGGCCGTTAGTTGCCCGTGCAGGAAGGGCGCGCGTGTCTCTTCCCGGAGGCTGCGCCATCGGCGCGCGACCGGTTAATCTTCATCTTAAGGCGTTGGAAGATATGGGCGCACATATTGAACTTAAAAGCGGCTATATTGAGGCTAAAGCCAAAAAATTAAAAGGGGCGGAAATTTATTTTGATTTGCCCACCGTCACCGGCACGGAAAATATAATGATGGCGGCGACTCTGGCACACGGCACTACAGTTCTGAATAATGCCGCTCGAGAGCCGGAAGTTGTCAACCTGGCGAATGTTTTAAAGGGTATGGGCGCGAAAATCAGGGGAGCTGGAACAGACGTGATAACGATTGAAGGAGTCACTTCTCTAAAGCCGGTGGAAGCTTCCATTATTCCCGACCGCATCGAAGCAGGAACCTTTATGATTGCCGTGGGCATGACGCAAGGAGAAATAAATATTATGGGCTGTAATCCTCATCATCTGGAAGCCCTGATTAATAAACTGCGGGATACAGGTATGAAGATTCAGCCGATTAAAAACGGTCTGAAGGTGTCTTCCGGCAAAAAGATTAACAGTGTTGACATAAAGACTATGCCTTACCCGGGATTTCCCACTGACTTGCAGGCGCAGATGATGGCTTACATGAGTATCGGCAGCGGCTTGAGTGTGATTTCCGAAACAGTTTTTGAAAACAGATTTATGCATGTCAGCGAGTTATTGCGCATGGGAGCCGATATTGTCATTCAGGGCAGCAACGCGGTTGTCCGTGGCGTGCCCAAACTGCGCGGGGCGCAGACAATGGCTACTGATTTGCGGGCGTCGGCTTCCTTGGTTTTAGCTGCTCTGGTTGCTGCAGGCACAACCGAAATTTCCCGAGTTTATCATATTGATCGTGGTTATCAGACGATAGAAAAGAAAATTTCCGCCCTCGGAGCGGATATAAAGAGGATAAAATAATGAAGATAATAAAATCTAACGCGGACGAATTTGAAAAATTTTTCCGGGAATTGCGTCAGAGAGGCAGCTCCTATTCTTCCTCAATTTGGTCATCTGTGGCGACGATTGTGAGTGGTGTCGCTGCGGAAGGCGACAAGGCTTTGTTTAAATACACGAAGATGTTTGACGGATATAAATTAACTGCATCCTCTGCGGAAGTAACGTCCTCGGAAAAAAAGAAGGCTCTGGAACAGATCAAACCGGAGGATCTGAAAGTTATCCAATTGGCAGCGCGGCGCATTGAAGATTACCATCGCCGTCAAATCGCTCATGGCTATAGAATGAAAGAGGGAAAAGGCGTGGAATTGGGACAGCGTTTATTGCCCCTTCGTAGAGTAGGTATTTACGCTCCCGGGGGGAAGGCGTCCTATCCCTCGACAATACTAATGGCGGCGATTCCGGCGCGCATTGCCGGGGTGAAAGAAATTATTCTCGTCAGTCCGGCAAAGGAAGGCAAGTTGAATCCTCTGGTTGCCTCGGCTGCCGAGGTAGGTGGGGTAAAACGCATATTCAAAATCGGCGGCGCCCAGGCAATAGCAGCACTTGCTTACGGAACAAAGACCATTCCCCGCGTAGATAAGATAGTAGGGCCTGGTAATGCTTACGTTACCGCATCGAAGAAACTTGTTTTCGGTCAGGTTGATATTGATATGATTGCAGGACCGAGTGAAGTAGTGGTAATTGCCGATAATACGGCAGACGCTCGTTTTGTGGCGGCGGATATGCTGGCGCAGGCTGAGCACGATGAAATGGCAGCGGCGATTTTTTTAACGCCATCGGAAAGTCGGGCCAATGATGTATTGAAGGAAATTTACCGGCAAATTAAAACTTCACCTAGAAAAAAAATAATAGAAAAATCTCTCGCCAGGTATTGCGCTATAATTATTACAAAAAATGTTAATGAGGCCGTTGATATTGCCAATCTCTTCGCGCCTGAGCATCTAGAATTAATAGTGAGGAATCCGAAGAAAATTTTGGACAGGGTCAGGAACGCCGGAGCCGTTTTCCTCGGCTCTTATACGCCGGAGGTATTGGGAGATTATCTGGCCGGTACAAATCACATTTTGCCCACGGGAGGTACGGCTCGTTTTTCATCTCCTTTGGGGGTTTATGATTTCTATAAACGTATGAGCGTTCTTTCTTTTTCCTGGGAAGCCTTTAAAAAATTGAGCAAACATGCTGCCCACTTTGCCCGGATGGAAGGACTTTACGCTCACGTCAATTCTATTCTTGTGCGCAGCAAGGTACGAGAGTGACGCCCTCCGCTTTGCGGGACAAACCGCTTTGATTATTATGTTTTTATATCCCGCTGATGTTTTTTAAAAAACTTTAATATCATCAAACTGCGGATTGATTACATACTTGCCGGCCTTGTTGATAAAACCAATCTTAGCTTTATCACGCCCGACTCCAACAGGGGCCAGTCCATTTTCATACCAAAACGCAATGTCAAACTGTGGATCAATTACGAATTTGCCGGTCTTATCGATAAAACCATACTTGCCGCCACTTTTAACAGCCGCAAGGCCTTCGGAAAACCAAAATTCAAAATCAAACTGCGGCTCGATTACATACTTACCGGTCTTGTCGATAAAACCGTACTTTTCCCCGCTTTTGACAGCCGCAAGACCTTCGGAAAACCAAAAGGCAAATTCAAACTGCGGCTGGATTACATACTTGCCGGTCTTGTCGATATAACCATATTTGTTTCCAACTTTAACGGCAGCAAGACCTTCGGAGAACCATCCGGCATCATCAAACTGCGGCTGGATTACATACTTGCCGGTCTTGTCGATGAAACCGACTTTCCGTTTGTTGCCTTTATTTCCAACAGCTGTAAGACCATCGGAGAACCATCCTGCATCATCAAACTGCGGTTGGATTACATATTTGCCGGCTTTATTGATAAAACCAACTTTGATTTTATCGCCTCCAAGTCCGACAGAAGCAAGACCGTCATGGAATAAAAACGCCACATCAAACTGCGGGTTGATTACATAATCTCCGGTCTTGTCGATGAAACCCCATCTATCACCAATTTTAACAGCGGCAAAGCCATCGGAGAATCTTCCCGCACCTTCAAACTGCGGCTGGATTACATATTTGCCGGTCTTGTCGATGAAGCCCCATCCACCTCCTTGTTCGACAGGAAAAGATATGATGTCTTCACCGAAAATTGAAGATATCTTTTTTTTTATCTTGGAAAAGGTATTATTTTCACATGCGGAGATAATAAAAATAAAAAATAAACTAAATATTACAATGAATAAATTCTTGAGACGTACCATTGCAAATCCTCCTCATATAGAGTTTCTATTTAAATATGGACAACAGGACTTCTCCCTTAACATGTACATATATTAAACTATAATTTAACATTTTCCAAGTGGTTGTTAGCTTAGCATAAAAATTAAAATAACAAAATTAAGATTTTCAGTAAGAAAGGAATATTAAATCTATAAAAATCCATTATTGGACAGTCGTTTGAATTACAGATAATCAGTTGAAAGACGCGACTTACCAATCTAGTAATTTCTTCAAGCTTTTATTGATTTCGTTTTCCAGAGTCTTTTGAGCTCGTTTTTGGAATATAACTTTTGGTTCTTCAATTCTTTTTGGTGGTATTACTATTGTTTTTTTTGTTCTTTTTGGGGAAGGGACTTTTGTTTTTTTTGATCGTTTTGGAGAAGATGACATGGTTTTTAAAATACGCATGTATTGCTTAATCCATTTTTTTCTCCGCATTAATACTTTGTCCAATATTTTTTTCTTGCTCGTTTTCTGCTTTTCACTTACCATAATCGACCCCTTTTAGCAATTTTGGGTTGTAACTTAGCATAAAACAACAAAAATAAAAATTGAAGATTGAGGAAGAAGGTGCAAATCAATCTTAATTACATGGCCAATCACGCCTTTAACTTTTTATCGTATTCAATCAGTGTTGTATTTATACCATTTGCGAGTATTATATGCTGTTTTTACCATCTCTACAACCGTGTCCGGCTCGCACATTTCCATGTTGAAAACAAAGTCATAATTCATAGGATCAAGCATACTTGCATGAAAGTACCTTCTTATAAAGGCAATTCTTTCGGATTCTACACCTATGACATTTTTTCTTGCTACCTTTTCAGATACGTCATAAGTATTCCTTACGTTATTGATCCTTAATTCCAGAGGTGCAACAATTAGAACACGAAGACAAACCTTTTTCGGAAGGATGTAACTGGCTCCTCTGCCCAGGATAACAGCATGTCCATGAGCACCGATTGTCCCGATTATTCTTGTCAGATGATTTAGATATTCATCCGGCCAAAGATGACGCTCCATGGTTAGAGTGGACAACCAGTCCAGAACAATGGAATTGTCCTGTTCATCCACTGTTTCTACCACACGGCGATTAACGTCCGCATTTTGGGAAATGTCATCAACAATTTCCTTATCGAAGAAATCAATTTCCAGCTCTTCAGAAATTTTTTTAGCTATATTCCAGGCATTGCATCCTGGGATCCTTGAAATTGTTATTACCGGTCGTATCGGTTTTTTATATTTCTTTTTCCTGTTGGATTGCCATTTTTTTATTTGTTCTTCGACAAGCTTATCAAGTGTTTTGGGTGAATATTTTTCCATGGTTGTCTCCTTTCTTACATGGATTAATTTAACGTTTATTTTTATTTAAAACTTAAATTAAATTGTCAAACGACTTCATGTTGCAATTTAACATAAAATTATGACTTTGAAAATTGAGGATTAAAAGAAGAAAGGTTTGCTGTTAAACTGTCAGTGGGCTTCGTCCCAGTTTTTGCCGGAGGCAATTTCAACTTTTAACGGGACATTAAGTTTTACCACTTCCTCCATTTCTTTTTTGACAAGTACCATTACCTCTTCTTTTTCCTTTACAGGAGCTTCCAGAACAAGCTCGTCATGCACCTGCATAATAAGCCGGGTGGAAAGCTTTTTCTTCTTTAGCAAATCAGCAATATTCACCATCGCCACTTTTATCAAATCGGCGGCGGTTCCCTGAATAGGGGTATTTATCGCCATACGTTCGGCAAACTGGCGCACGGAAGGAATCTTGCTTTTTAATTCCGGTAGGTAGCGGCGGCGGTTTAAAAGCGTGCAGACATAACCGTTACGGCGTGCGTCTTCCAGAATCCCGTCAAGATATATACGCACCTTCTTGTAACGCTGAAAATATCCTTCAATGTATTCCTGGGCGGTCTTCACGGATACGCCCAGTTCCTTAGCCAGGCCGAAAGCGCTCATTCCATAAAGAATGCCGAAGTTGATAACCTTGGCCTGACGGCGCATATCGGCATTAACCATTTGCGGAAAAACTCCAAAAACATCTGTTGCCGTGTGGGTGTGAATGTCCTCGTCGGAAGCAAAGGCGTCAATCAGCGCTTTGTCCTTCGACAAATGCGCCAGAACCCGCAGCTCGATTTGGGAATAGTCGGCGGAAATCAAAAGACAATCCGGATCGGCGATAAAAGCCTGACGGATTCTTTTGCCTTCCAGCGTTCGGATGGGAATATTCTGCAGGTTGGGATTGGAGCTGGAGAGCCTTCCGGTGGCTGTCACCGTTTGATTATAAGAAGTATGAATCCTTCCCGTCTGCGGATTAATCAAGGCGGGAAGGGCGTCAACATAAGTTGACTTGAGCTTAGCCAGAGAGCGGTAAGCAAGAATTTCCGCGGGCAGTTCATGGCTGCGGGCAAGATCGGTGAGTACATCCACGTCGGTGGAATAACCTTCTTTTGTTTTTTTTCCTGCAGGCAGTTTTAGCTTTTCAAATAAAATACTCTGCAACTGTTTGGGCGAATTGATATTGAATTTTTCTCCGGCCAGGCGATGGATTTTTTCTTCAGAAATGGACATCAACTGTCCCAAATCCGTGGACATTTGTTTTAAAATTTTTGTGTCTATCAGCACGCCTTTCTTTTCCATATCGGCAAGAACATGCAGTAGCGGCATCTCCACTTTGATGTAAAGCTCAAGGGCATCTATTTTCTTTAACTGGGCGATTATCTCCGGCGCCAGTTCAAGAATAGCATCCGCGCGTTGTCCCGCATACGCCGTCATTTTCTCCAGAGGCACTAACGCCAATGAAAGTGTCTTTTCTTTTTCGCCGGCAAGATCTTTGAGTGTGGGAATGCGTTCGTGGAGATATTCCCAGACAATTTCATCAAGTTCATAGGAATATCTTGCCGGATTAAGCAGATAAGCGACCAATTGCAGATCCTCGCCGGACTGGACTTCAAAATCATCTATAGAAATAAGCGCTGTTTTCAAATCATAGACATATTTTTTTATCCTGGAGCTGTTTAAAATATCAGACAGGGCGGCCAACACTTCCTTAAGTGATAACTGTGTCTGGACTTTGGTGTGTCCAACCGGAATATAGAAAGATTCTTTGCCCGCGCTTATGGCAATACCGATTAAATCCGCCGCTGGACTTTTTTCCCAGATCACTTCCAGGGAAATTTCATGACCTTTTTTTAGATGAGCAATAAGTTCATTCAGAGTTTTTTTGTCCGGAATCTGTTTGTATTCTTTGTCCCGCCTTACATTTTCTTGCTTTATCTCCCGTAAAAGGGAGGAAAATTCAAATTCACTGAAAAGCTTGGTAAGAATTTCTTTGTCCGGCTCTTTGACTGCCGCGTCCTGAAAATCAAAATCAATTTCAATATCTTTTCTGATATTGGCAAGATGTCGGCTCATGCGGGCCTGCTCGGCATACTTGATAAGACTCTCGCGCAGCTTGACGTTTTTTAAATTTTCCGCGTTTCTGATAACTTTCTCAAGTGTTCCGTATTCTTCGATTAATTTTTGTGCCGTTTTGGGGCCAACGCCGGGTACACCGGGAATATTATCGGATGTATCGCCCATCAATCCCAGAATTTCCACCACTTTATCCGGTCCGACTCCGAATTTTTCTTTCACTGCCGCCGCGTCATAGGTTTTGTCCTTCATCGTATCAACCATAGAAACATTTTCATCAACAAGCTGCATCAAATCCTTGTCGCCGGAAATAATGACGGTGCGCCAGCCTTTTTTGTTTGCCCGGACAGTGAGCGTCCCTATAATATCATCGGCTTCCGTCCCCTGCTTTTCCAGAATGCAAATGGAAAAACCGCGGACAATATCCTTAATAAAAGGTATCTGGGGGGTAAGATCATCGGGCATTGGCTTGCGCGTCGCCTTGTAATCTTCAAACTCTTCGTGGCGCGTGGTCGGTCCTTTTAAATCAAATGTAACCACGATATAGTCCGGCGCAATATCACGCTTGAGCTTCAGAAGCATGTTGGTAAAACCGTAGATGGCATTGGTGGGAAAACCTTTGGAATTTGTCAAAGGCGGCAGCCCAAAGAACGCGCGGTAGATATAATTACTGCCGTCAACAAGAGCCACCAGTGGTGTTTTATTCTTTTCCGTCATAAAAATTTTCCCGCTACTATCGTTTATTCATTTTCTTCTTGAGCCTGCTCGCGCATTTCATCGGCGGATTTTTGCATGTCTTTTGCCTTGTCCTGATATTCTTTGCGCATTTCTTCACTCATCTTGAGCCACTTATTTATCTCCGGTGCCGCATGCCTTATTCTATATTCTCCGGAAACGCCTATGATCGCAATAATCGCACCAATGATACCAAATACAAGCCAGGCCTTTGGTGAAGGCAGATTATGGACACGAACACTGGCCGTAACCAAATAAAATGTATAGATAACCATATTAGTAATGCCACCGGCATAAGGTACTACACCAATAACTGCTGTAATCGGAACCAGAGCAGTTAGATAAGCTCCGCAGCGATATGCTGTTTCATAATTTTCCTGTGAACCCATAAGTTTCCAGATTACAAAAAGAATGGCTGCGCCGATGAAACTGCCGATGGCAAAAGCAATCGGCATAAAGACGATAGAACCTAATCGGAAACTAATTGATCCGCCATAGGTGGCATATGGACCAAAGCCCAAGATATTTATTACGACTTGAATGCATCCGCCAATCAATCCCATAATGACCGCAAAAACCAGCGGCTCCAGAAAGCCTCCTGCCTTCGGCATTGACTGAAAAAATTCTGAAGGCTTTGTGACAACGTTTAAAGCTGTTTTTGGTATAGCTGCAAAATTAATTTCCTTCGAGTCCATCTTTTACTCCTCCTTTGTTAAATTGATGAAAATATAAAATTATCATGATGCTTTTTCTCACAGTTGTATCTTTTAGGTCAATATCTTGTTTTTATATTAAACCATATGCCGATTCGTATTTGGCAGCATACCGCGACGATGCCAACAAAGGTAGGCAAAAAAATACGAGTCGGCCTTTTTATAAATCGAAGGAAGCATTAATCTTGAAAGTCCTTACCGCCCGCATATCCAGAATATCCGTCACTCCTGTTCTTTCCTTTACGTCTTTTATAAAATTCTCCAGCTCTTCATCATTTGCGGCGCTGACCGTAAACCAGATGTTATATTCATGGCCGCGCTGGTAATTATGTGTAACATTTTTATTGGCATTAACAATTTTAACAAAGCTGTTTGTTTTCTCCTCCGGGACACGCGCGGCGCAAAGTGTGCTAACCCTCCCGAGCTTTGCTCCGTCAAATACAGCGCCGATCCGGCGAATGATTCCAGTTTCCTTCATTTTCTGGACACGGCGAATTGTCTCATCTTCGCTAATGCCACAAAATTCGCCGACAATCAGATAAGGTTGCTCCACCAAAGGAAATTCCTTCTGTAAAATATTCAGTATTTTTTTATCTATCTCATCCATAATCTGCTTCGTCATACCGGTCGCTGATAACCCTATAGTGACCTTTAGGTTATTCATGTTACGTAGGTCGGTATCCATGTTCATGTCATTTCGAAGAGTCCCGATTTATCGGGATGATGAGAAATCTTTATTTGCATAAGTTCAAGATTCCTCACACGCCTGCGGCGGGTTTACCCTGAAGGGCTCTTCGCGGAATGACAAAATTTCATTTTAATTTTTTGGGTTCATACAAACACAACGGCTCATCCGCCAGATAATCGCCTGTCAATTCATACGCACGCGCCCGGCAGCCGCCGCAAACCTTGATAAATTCGCAACGACCACACTTGCCGCCGTACCTGCTGTAATCGCGCAAGTTTAAAAACACCTCCGATTTTTCCCAAATAGAAGAAAAACTCTTTTTCTTTATATTCCCGCAATCCAGCTCTAGGTAACCGCAGGGCTGAATCTGTCCGGTATGGGAAATAAAGCAAAATGTTATTCCACCCAGGCAACCACGAGTTGATTCATTAAATTGGCCACTGACTTTTTTCCTGGGTTTTACTGTATTGCTTTTGTTTTGATGCATGATGCGGAAGTAATGTGGCGCGCAGGTCGCCTTGAGTTGAATTTTGCATTTTAAACTTTCCTTATGAAACCATATCAGAGTTTCTTCGTAATCGGCGGCGGTAATTGACTGACCGGCAAGTTCTTTGCCGCGTCCGGTCGGCACCAAAAGAAAAATGTGGTGCGCCACCGCACCCCTATTTTTAGCCAGTTTCAGAATGTCTTTAATCTGGTCAAGATTAGCTGAAGTAATTGTAGTATTAATTTGGAATTCCATTCCTGCATCCTTAAGCACAGCTATTCCGGCCATAGCTTTATCAAACGCGCCTTTTTCCTGACGAAAAGTGTCGTGGCTTTGCGCGTCCTTGCCGTCAATGCTGATGCTTACTCTTTTTATGCCGCTTTTTATCATCTTTCTGGCGACGGACGGTGTAACCAAAGTTCCGTTGGTTGCCATGACCATGCGCAGACCCTTGTTTGTCCCGTAAGAGGAAATTTCAAAAATATCCGGTCTTAAAAGCGGCTCGCCTCCGGTCAGAATAATTACCGGTGAAGAGACTGCGGCAATTTCATCAATGAGATGGAAACACTTATTGGTGGAAAGTTCTCCCGTATAGGGGCCGCGGCTAGCCGCAGCGCGGCAATGCGCGCAGTTTAAATTGCAGCTGCGTGTCACTTCCCACGCGATCAGGCGAGGTTTATTGTCGATCGCTACTTTCATATTTAGTCATCTATGAAAAAGTTCTTCAAGTGAAGAATGCACCTCAAGTCTTTATTGTTTTTCGGAAGCGGAGAGACAGCTTGGATCTCGGA
>JAFGLS010000194.1 GCA_016927935.1 Syntrophaceae bacterium | reverse complement strand
GTCAAAGAGCAAATTATGAACCCAGCTGCATAACCATCACTATCGAAGAAGGACTGACTGTCCGGAAAGTCCTTGATTTTTACACTTGATAGATCTCGAAGAGCTTTTGATATGAATAGGTTCCTAATTTTTGGCCTTTTATTATCTCCCGAAGACATTTGCCCAAAAAGTCCCGCCGCTCTTTCCCCGGGGCCATTACATAGACATCATTGCTTTCAAGAATTTCCCTTGTGAGATACTTAAATGTAAGCGGGTTGGCATCAAGCGTATGCAATGCACACGTTCTCCATTTTTCGTCGGCAACAGCTCCGCTAAAACCTACATTTTTCTTAATGCTGGCATACACCGTTTGTAATTCCATTCCAGCCGCTTTAACGACCTCTCGCACACGAGAAGGTATTTCCCTTTTCTGCCTTTCATCAGGAAAAAGTAAACCCGGTGGCGGTAATTTCAATTCACCTTTAAATAGTGCCTTAACCTCTTTTAAAGAAACACAACAGGATTCCTTCCTTTCCCATTCATTTGCAACAACTTTATATGTGCAACGATGCCGATCATAACTATAAGCCTTCAAGCAGTTATAGTCTGCATAGTCACTGTCTTTTTGAAATGGTGAATAAGGAATGCTCGTCCATCGCATAAGGATATAAAACCAGATTCCAACGTAAGCGGCGGTTTGGAACTCCGACGCAGTTAAGTTCATCTTATTACCCCTATGATCTTTATTAGCATTCTTCAGCTCCTCAACAATATCTTCAAATTCTTTCCTTGCTAAAACACTGCAATCGTAATCGTTCCACAATTTTTCGAGGGTCTTTATTGAATAGTTCTTGTCTAGAGCCAAGACAGTCATTAGGTTCCTAATGCTTATGAATCCGGTCCTTATAGATCTTGCGCAAACTTGTTGTACCTTGTCCCTGTCGCTAAAGAAATCGCGATGGAACCCTTGAAGCTTTATGAAACCACTTAAAAATTGGCCAAGGTGCTCCTTCTCGTTTTCCAATTCTTGCAATCGTTTGTTCATCTGCTTGTGCCCGTCAATATTTGACGTTGGTACACTTTGCTGCGCCTGCTTTAGCTCATCTATTTTCCTCTTCGTCTCAATTTTCCGGCAGCCCGCATCAAACGCCTCTGAAAATTCCAGAACTTCTTCCTGCTCAAATAAAACTAAATATGGTTCTGCCAGCATTACATAATTGGGCGGTGTTTCCCCTTGAATAATTGAAAGAAAACACCAGTCCTGTCTGAATTGATCTGACGGTTGGTTCTTATATACAGCGGTTCTAAACCCGTCATCGATGAGGGCGGAATAAGGATGCTCCCCGCGAACAGTCTGAAAATATTCTGTGGCTACAACCAAATCTGGATATGTTTCACATTTGTCAGGCCACTTATCAAGCACCTCAATTACGACGACATATTTAGTGGGTATCGGTTCATGCTTCTGAAGTTGAGGATATTGCGAGGAATACCGATATAGGGTTATTTCTAAAATCGGAACATTTGAGAATTTCTTCACCCATCTTTTCGCGTATCTTTTGAGCTGATCTGCTCTTAACTCGGGGAATGCTTCATTTGAAGTGGTCACGCGTCCATCTCCCTACAAATAGACCTCCTGAAAAGTGGGAAGTGGGGAAGCGGTTCAGGGTGACCGTTTTCGGGAGCGACCCCATCCCCACAATATATCTTATTTATTTTACCCCAAGATACTATATAGTCAACATTTCATCCCTTTTTAAATTTGTAGCTGCCTCGATAATCCCCTCATCGCTAAGATATTCCTCGCGCGCGTTGCGGGTGGTAACCTTTCTGGAAACTTGGTAACCTTTTTGGCAACTAATCTCCTTATAACCATTCCTCTTAACCTGATTGTTTCCCTAAATTCTATCGCAATCCTGATCCCTATTTATTCCGCTTTACCAGGCTAAAAATAACTCAACACATTCAAAAGGTTGACATTCATAATTATTAGCGGTATGTTTCAACTTTATTTTGATCGCCAAAAAACGGTAGGGGTATTAGGGGGAGGGGAACCCATATGAAAGACCGAGGTTATATAGGCCGGCTTGCCTGATAGAAATGGTGACCGGTCTTATTATTTTCATGATAACTGATCATCATATTTAAGACTCTGGACCACCTAGTTTTCGGAGCCTGCTGGATAGAGGTTGATTATATTATGTCAGGTCGGAGAGAGGTCCTTATTTAGAGCAGTATAAGAACTCAGAATACAAGTTGATATATTTAATGGATCGTTATTGCTAAAGGTTAATCATCTTTCCCCTGCCTATTTTTATGTGGTCATTAGTATATGCTGTTTTTTTGAAAGGCATGCTTTTCATTGTATGGTCGTTTACGGGTGCTGCTTTGGCTGCTCGGTTTATTACCGGTCCCGATATCACAAAAACTGCCCTTGCTCCGATTGAATCACCTATCGCATTGTTAAATCCTAATTTATTATTCGGCTTTGCACTATTTAGAAACTCGTTCGAGCTGGTTTAACAGCCTTGAAATGATTTTGCTGCCATCAAATAAGTTTGAACCTAATAACGGAGGTTTCACAAATGGGGTTTTTCAGTACAGGAAGAAAAATTGAAGAGGCTAAAATGGCTCTCGTAGGTAAGTATTTGTTTGAACGTCTTACTGAGGACCAGAGACATATGATTATTAACGTCGCGAATTACAGGTTAAAGGAAGGTGGACATTCCTCATCAGTAGAAAAATTGGAAGCGAGAGTGCAATGGGTCTTTTGGGCCTTAGCGATGGCTGATATCGGGATCGAACATAGATTAAAATCGTTTCAATGGACGTATATAAGGAATCCCTTTATGATCACTACACTGCAAAGCACCCACTGGGAGGTTGCGGCGGAAATATTGTCTAAGAAAAACGGAATCAGCATTACACCTCCTTGAGATTTGAACGTAGCTGAAGCCAGGTATTTCTTAAAAACGCATTGTTCTATTCAGGTGTCCTAGTTTCGAAATCAGAATTGACTCAATCTTGGTAATCACAATAATTTTAGTCGCACGGTCTTTTTCAGAAAAAACTTTTCGGTTTCGTTAGGAGGTGATGCCAATGTAAACATGCTGGATCATGGGAATATTAATATCAATCAGTTAGCCATATATTGCTAAAATATTTTTAGGCGTTCCAGTCTGTTGGTTTACAGCGGTTATGGGTTTTGAAGAGAGCTATATAATTGTTATTCACAACAACGAAAGGGAGGAGTTCCATGGAGAGTAGACAGATTGAGTTCGAACCGCCGGGGGCATTTCCGATGGCAATGTTTAGTTTTAAAAATTACGATGGGGCGAAATTTTTCATGTTGCTCTTATTTGTGCTTGCGGCTATTTACTTTTTATCTGGCTTAAAAAATCTCTTCGTTTAGGAAAATTCTTGGTGGCGACCAGATACGGCGCTGAAGATAATGTATTTTTTTTATCATCTTCTTCTGTTTACGATGGTTTACTGCCTGGTTTGGTTGGTGTTTGACAAAAGGGGCATTGAAGGTTATGCGCTTGCTGCTTTTAGTACTATACTCGGCGTTATTTATGTTTTATCTCCTATCGATTTTGTTCCGGAAGCAGTACCCCTCGCTGGCTCATTAGACGATGTAATCATTGGGGTAGGCTCCGTCGCTCTTGGGATGAAAAGCTTTTATAATAATCAGCGAATGAGGAATGACCACCAGGACATATTAGATCTGGTTCAGCAAGGAAAGAACGAAGATGCAATTAGGCTATACCTAAAAAGAAGGGGGTATCATCCCAAGACTCACCCTTGATATAAAAATGCGAGCAAAACAAAGATCGTCTGTTAACGAAATACCTTAATCCAAACTCGTTAACAGTCGGGACGGAAACTAATGATGCCAATCCTTAAATGCAGACTGTGAAGCGCATTCTTTGTTTTACTTAGAAATGGGGGAGCCCCCTTGTACTAGTAAAAAAAGAGAATATGGATTCATGATAAGAAGAAATACACGTGCAGGCTTGATACTATTCTTGTCTCTGGTTTCTCTTGCTGACTTCTTATTGGCAAAAGATTATGTATCGGCCCTTGACAAGGGGCTCTTATTCATTAGCTCCGGAGAGTATGAAAAAGCCCTGCCCATTTTTGAAGAGGCCATTAAAAAGGATTCTGACAATGTCGACGCATTTTTTTTGGCTGGTTGCTGTTATATTGAGCTCAGTCATCCTCAAAAGGCACTGGAATATCTTAAGGAGGCAATCAGGTTGCAACCGGATCACGATAAAGCGCAATACAACTTAGGCGTTGCTTACGATAAACTGGGCCGTTCCCGGGACGCGCTAAAATCGTTCAAACAGGCGACCCGCCTGAATCCGGATTACGCTTTGGCATACCAAAATCTAGGCGCGACGTATGGAAAACTTGGCCGCTACGAACAGGCCATCCCTGCATTTAAGCATGCTATCCGCCTAAGACCGGATTTTGCTGATGCGTACTTTTCCCTGGGCATGGCTTATGGTCGGCTTGGCCGCTTTCAGGAAGCAATCAAAGCCCTCAGACAGGCGACCCGACTAAACCCGAATGATGTTGATGCACATTACCTATTGGGTACATGTTTTGCTTGGATTGGGGAGAAGCAGGCAGTTCAGGAGGAATATAAGATTCTCAAGAATCTCGACGAAGAGAGAGCCGAAAAATTCCTTAAGGAGGCATACGAATGACAGCTCTCGGGTAAAACAATGGACGAGACTTACCGGCGGATTGCGGGCAAGGTTTGCGACGCACATTGGTAATAACGGGGGTTGCCATGAAAATAGATGATTTGATCGGAATAGAACCACGAACGGGTTGGCATTTTTACTTTATAGGCAGACAGCTCGCTGTTTCTGGGCTTAGATGGCACTTTTGGTATCAAAATATTTTATCAGGATGTTATGGCCAAGCCTTGTGGGACAGGAGTGTTGTGGAGAAACCATTTAATCATTATTCGCAGAAGAGTAAAGAGAGATGACGCATCCATTCCGACACTCGGCGGGATTTGGAAAGCGAATCGAATATTGGATTATTGGTCGAATGCTGAAGGAAGGACTGGACATATACGTCCCGCTTGTTGACGACGACGCGATTGATGCGGTCGTCAAGCGGCCTGACGGTGCCTTTATCACCGTTCAAATTAAGGCACGGTCACGGGACGTAATCGAAGGGGACGCTGCTCTCTTCGCCGCCATTCTGTGGATTCGCAATTTTCGGGCCTTATACGAATCAGTATAAACACTGTTGAATGAGAAAAAAGGAGAAGGGTTATGGGATTTTTCGACAAACTTCGCAAAAGCATGCCAGGCAATCCTACGAGTGTTGCGAAAACTATGCTTAAAATCTATACGTCTTACCTGGCTGTGAATCGAGACGTTAGTAAAGCCGATGCTCTTAGATATTGCATTGAGTCGAGATACCAAATGATTAAAAAAATGAATCAAGGCGAAATCGAAGCTTGCTTGGCTAAATCGGATACTCTAGGAGATCTTGTTTTTCTCTGTATTGCTAAAGAGAGTCCTCTGAGAGTCAAGCACCCCTATATAAAAAAAACGGTGGAAGATCTCTATACATTTTTTAAAGAATACGCCCCCGAAGAAGTTGGCGTTTTGCAGCAACTTAGAGGCTCAGTATCCATTTGAGTTCTTGCTGCTCTCCGACATTTATATTGCCATTGGTTCTCAAGGGAAAAGCTACTCCGTGAGATAGAGGGCCTAAGTTATTTTAGCTGGTATGGTCTATAGGGAAAGCTTACCAACCGTTATCTTTGTTTTGCCTGCGGTAGGCTCTGGTCAGAGAGCCTTTTTTCATGCCGACTTATTCGCTCGATGTATTCGTTAATTTAAAAAATCATTGTCCTTGCAGAAAATGATAAAGCCGGGCGGCCCCTCTCAGGCAATCCGGCTTATGCTATCCGGCCATAGTAATTCCCGCCGAAGCTTCAGGTGCCGCTAAAATCCGGAATCAACATCTCTATCAACACCGCCTTTGTCAAAGTCCCATACCCCGTCATTATCCATGTCCCGATCAATACCGCCTCTTCCATAGTCCCAGACACCGTCATTATCTAGGTCCCGATCAATGCCCCCTTTATCAGAGTCCCACACGCCGTCATTATCCATATCACGGTCGATACCGCCCTGGTTATGGTCCCACACGCCATCCCCTCCCAAAACATCACCCGCAATCAATGCAAAGGTGATTAACGTCAACTATTATTTCCCTTTGACGACAATTATTTTTCCCGTTAGTTTTTGTTCTTATTCTGTGTGGCCTGTTCCATT
>JAFGLS010000193.1 GCA_016927935.1 Syntrophaceae bacterium | reverse complement strand
TGAATGGTATAACGGACAGGGATATCCAAGGGGTATAAAAGGCGAAGAGATTCCGATACTTTCAAGGATCTCATTTGTTATAAATTCTTATGAGGCTATGACAAATGATAGGCAATACAGAAAGAAGTTGACAAAAAAGGAAGCAATGGAGGAGATAAAGAAATTTTCAGGAACCCAGTTTGACCCTAAAGTAACCAATATTTTTCTGGAGATATTGGAAGAGGAAGAAGAGTAGTTTGTATTTTTTAATTTTAAGGGATATAGCGGACCATAATTTTTACATGCTCTGAAGTCAGCTCCTTCCAAAAAATATTGTTTTATCATGATCTGCATCGTATTAATTTCATAACCTGTATTGAATGGTGTGAACGTGAAAAACTGTTGAAAGTTGGTTTCCCGGTTGCAATACGGGCTCATACCAGGATACACATCCATATTTTTAAATCATTTATCAGAAGCTCTTCTATTTATCCAGTAATTTGTTGCTAATTTTATAAAATCATTTGCAGCGCTACCTATATATCTTCCTTTTTTATATGTTGCAAATAGCTTCCAAGGTGGTGTATCAGGCAGATTGAAGCAAGCAACATTATCGTCGGGATATGCGTAATAATCAGGAAGAAATGAACAGCTAAGACCATTTTGCACCATAGAATATGATGTTTGGTTGCTGTTTGTTTCTAATATTACTTTCGGTTTATATCCTGCCTTCTCAAATAATGGGTCGATGATTGATCTTTGTGTGGATTCTTTAAATATAAATACAAATACATCATCCTTGAACAATGATAAATCAATAGTGGCATATGGTACGCCTGGAGGATTTGCCAGCCTGGCGTAGCGATGTGAAATTGGTATGGCCAGTACGAAATTTTCTTGCTTTATCGGTATGAACTCATAACCCCCTTTTGGAAGGCTGGATAAAGTAACAAATCCGATATCCAGCATATCTGAGGCAATCATCTCCATTTGTACTTTAACAGGGAATTCATGAGGAATTATCGTCATATCGGGATAGGACTTATAAAATTCGGGATATACTTTTATAAACATTTCTATGCCGCGCTCCGGCGTAAGCCCGATTTTCAGAGTGCCTGCATACTTATGTGCAATTTCGTCGATTATTAAATAGGCTTCCTTTTTTAAGTTAATTATCTTCCTTGCGTAAGATAAATATACTTTTCCTGCTTCGGTAAGTGTAAAGCCATTCTTTACACGCTGGAATAGTTGCAAGCCCAGCTCTTTTTCGAGCTTTAGAAGTTGCTGATCCAGTGCTGACTGTGTAATGTACAACTGCTCTGCTGCCTTGGTTATACTGCCTTCCTCGGCTATTTTTACTATGTATTCCATTTGTTTTATATACATTCGAACACCCGTATTTTAAATAAGTATTTCTAATAGATGTATCATATTAATTAATTTGACTAAATTATAAAGCTGTCTATATAATTTAGTCAAGATACCGTGTTAAAAACAATACATTTGGATAATAATTTGTAATAAAGCGTCGGGGAGAATTTATGGTCACACCAACTATTAAAAATATGGATGTGTATCCTGTAGCCGGCAAGGATTGCATGTTACTTAATCTAAGCGGTGCACACTTCCCATACTTCACCAGAAACATTGTAATATTAACAGACAGCAGCGGTGCCATTGGCGTAGGCGAGGTTCCAAGCGGTGAGAATATTACAAAAGCGATTGAAGAATGCAAGCCGTTTGTTATAGGCACGCACATAGCAGAATACAAGACAACTCTGCTCAAGATAAAAGACCATATAGCTAAAGAGTATAGAAGCGACGAAAGGGGCAGCCAAACATTTGACCTTCGCATTGGGGTACATGTGCTAACGGCCATAGAAGCACCTTTTTTGGATTTGTTGGGTAAATATCTTGATGTGCCTGCTGCAATGCTCCTTGGCGACGGTATGCAGCGGGACGAAGTGCGCATGCTTGGTTACTTATTTTATGTAGGAGACCAAACCAAATCTGACTTGGAGTATAACATTGAAAATGATCCAAGTTGTAATTGGTACTCTATCCGCCATAAGGAAGCTTTAACGCCTGAAGCAATAGTAGAGCAGGCAAAAGCAGCGCAGGAAAAGTATGGATTTGAAGATTTTAAGCTAAAAGGCGGGGTATTGGATGGCAAGGATGAGATAAAGGCCATAAGGGCCCTAAAAGAAGAATTCCCAGATTCGCGAATTACTATTGATCCGAATGGATGCTGGTTATTAAAAGATGCTGTAGATTTGTGTAAGGGTCTTGAAAGCGTCCTGGCCTACTGCGAGGATCCATGTGGTCCGGAAGGCTCATTTTCCGGACGTGAAGTAATGGCTGAGTTTAGAAGGGCTACCGGACTCCGGACTGCAACGAATATGATTGCTACCGATTGGCGGCAACTCAGACATTCTATCGTACTGCAGTCGGTTGATATACCGCTTGCAGACCCGCATTTCTGGACAATGAGTGGTTCGGTCCGCGTCGGGCAGTTGTGCAATGATATTGGGATAACATGGGGATCGCATTCCAATAATCATTTTGATATCTCTCTTGCCATGTTTATCCATTGCGCAGCGGCGGTTCCGGGGAATATTAACGCTATTGATACGCATTGGATCTGGCAGGAAGGCGTCGAACGGCTAACCAAGGAACCATTTCAGATAAAAGATGGATTGGTTAAGATTCCCGAGAAACCTGGCCTTGGAATCGAAATCGATATGGGCCAGGTGCTAAAGGCAAATAATCTTTATAAGCAAAAATGCCTTAGCGGAAGAAATGATTGCATCGGTATGCAATGTATGATTCCTGGGTGGAGCTTTGATGCAAAAAAACCGTGTCTGGTCAGATAATTTTATATTGACATGAAGAGATAATAATCATGTGTGATTATAACGAGAGAATTGTAAAAAGTACTGTATAAAACTGATGCCTGCACCGCACCAGGGCAAAAATATCAACCTTGGTAAGCCGACAGATCAGTTTATTATAAGAAAGTTATTATAAGAAAAGGAGAGGAAGAACATGAAAAAGACCGTAGTTCTATTAATGACAATTTTGATGATGGCTGCGCTGTTTGTCGGCTGTTCACCGGAACAGAAACCGGAAGCCACCCCTGAAGCAACCGCTGCGCCCGAGGACGCTACTGAAGAGCCGGTCGTTGAATCGGATCCAACTGAGTATCTGAACGGCAAGACCATCCGCGTTGTCATCGGTTCAACATCTGTAACCGGGGATACTTATCTTACGGCCGAGCTTGTTTCAAGAATGATTTCCCAGAATTACAATTGCGATATTCAGGTTGATCCCATTGGGTCAGGGCGTGCTCTTGAGGAAATCGTATCGACTGACCCTGATGGATCCACAATTATGATGTTCCATGATATGACCTATCTTGGGGTGTTGTATGGAGCCTTCGCTGAAGAGGATTACAAGCTTGAGAACATGGTTGTTGGCGGTTCCTATGGCTACAACCCCGGTGACTGCTTTGCAGCCTCAGCATCAGCGCCGTATAAGTCGATCAAGGAAATGGCTGACTGGATGCAGGAGAACCCGAGTGAAGTGGTAAAGCTTGCAGTGGAAGCGGGCGGTGTTTCGCAGCTGGGTTTCAACGGTATATATTTGTGGATCAAGGAAGCATATGGTGAAGATGTGTCATCTCGCCTAAAAGCTTTTGTTACCGGATCGACAGAAGAAAAGTTACAGGCTCTGTGGGATGGAAACTGCCAGGGTATCTATGCGGCAGCATCTTCGATAGAGCAATATACGCTTGAAGGCGTTGAAGACCAGCTTAAGGTCAATATTATAGGTTTGATGGGCAACAGCATTGAAGGAAAGGAATGGCCGACGTTTGCTGAGCAGGGCATAACGATGAACGGCGAACCTTTCGTATTCACCAAAGAGTATTTCGCTTTTTATCCTGTCGGAATTCCAAATGAGTATGTTGCCGCGATGGATGCCGCAATGGAAGCCGTCTGCAATAGTGATGAGTATAAGGCCGCTATTGAACAGCTTGGCTACAAAGCACAGTATCTTGATTCGTCTGATGCGCAAACACATATTTTTGAAAAGCGCGAAGCTTACCGTAAACTGATTGAAGACGCCCCCAGTTTTGATGACTTGGAAGGCTAAAATTCATAGAGTTTCTACAATATGGACACCCGGGATTACTCACGGGTGTCCATATTCTTTAGGCATAAAGGAGGAAAACATGGGCGAATTTTACGCATACAAGTATTCGACATCGCATTGGTTCTTCCCTAAGATTATTATTACTATATTAATCATATTAGGGCTGGCTATCATAATACTAAAAATAGTTCATCGTATAAAAAGCAAAAAGCCATTGATAGGAAATGGAAAGAAATTCTTTGTTGAGAACTATGACAAGGTAAAGCTTTTTGGAAGCGTTCTATTACTTGTTTTATATATATTAGCGTTGGAATGGATAGGCTTTCTTGCTGCAAGCTTGATATTCATATTTCTGTTCAATGTTTTGTTCAGCGGTATCAAGTGGAAGTCGCTCATTATTTCAGCAACTATATCTGTTGCGTCAGTTATGTTCATTTGGCTGATCTTCGGAGTCTTGTTTCACATAACATTGCCATAATGAAAGGGAGGAATATATATATTGGAACAAATAATAACCATGCCGCATATTATAATGGCTTCGATCGGAGTGATCGTCGGCATAATTTTTGGAGCAATCCCGGGCATGACGGCAACCATGGCTGTTGCGATTTTCCTGCCGCTGACCTATGCATATGATATGATGACGTCGTTGTTTTTATTGCTTGGCCTTTATGTTGGCGGTATCTCAGGAGGATTGATCCCGGCAATATTGATCAATGTACCAGGAACGCCATCCTCCATAACTACTTGTTTTGACGGCTACCCTATGGCCATGCGCGGCGAGGGGTCACGTGCGCTGAGGATCGGCATCACGGCATCACTGTTCGGCGGATTGTTCAGCTTGATATTACTGGCGCTTTTTACACCTCCGCTTGCGGGACTTGCCCTTAAATTTTCAGCTGTTGAAAAATTCCTCGTAATCTTATTTGCATTAACAATAATCGCAGCTTTATCAAAAGGACAAATGCTGTTAGGTGTGTTCATGGGCTTTCTGGGAGTGCTGGTGTCTTTGATGGGAACCTTCGATGACAATAACAAGCTGCGCCTTGTCCCGGATCTTTTAAGTAAGCCGTTGATATACGGATTTGCCCTGCTGCCGGTCCTGATCGGTCTGTTTGCACTGGGGCAGATGTTTGTAGAAGCGGAAAAAGGAATGACAAGGAATGATTTTGATAAAGACATCCTAAGGAAGGAAGCAAAAAGGTTCACCTTCAAGGATTTGAAGGGTCAGGGCTTGAACATGCTGCGGTCTGCGCTGATTGGGACATTTACAGGATTTCTACCGGGGGTGGGCGGTAGCGCGGCGAGCCTGCTTTCTTATTCACAGGCAAAGATATGGTCTAAAAACAGGGATAAATTCGGCACCGGTGTGGTAGATGGTATTGTTGCAAGCGAGTCTTCAAATAACGGCATGACGGGCGGTACATTGATTCCGCTGCTTTCTATGGGAATACCCGGCGACTCGACGACGGCGGTATTACTTGGCGCTTTTGCACTGCACGGTATGGCAATAGGACCGTTGTTTATAAGAAACAATCCGGATCTGTGGTATGCGATTATAATCGCAATGATATTATGTAATCTGTTGATGTTTGCGATTATGTTCTTCCCAATTAAATTTATTTCAAAAATAATACTTATACCGAAGGATAGGCTATGGCCGGTGATCATTTTAATGTGCGTAGTTGGAGCATATGCAGCAAGCTACGGCGTTATGTTTGATGTATGGAGCCTGGTAATCTTCGGAGTGCTTGGATACTTATTTATTAAACTCAAGCTTCCGGCGACTCCCTTCCTGATCGGCTTCATCCTGGGAGGGGATCTTGAAAAGTACTTTGTTGATACCCTGAAGGGCAGCAGTGGAGATTTTAGTATCTTTTTCACGAGAGGTCCTATATGCTGGATATTATGGGCATTAATTATTGCGTCGATTGTTTATGCTGTCGTCACTGAAAGGCGTGATAAGAAAAGAATAAAAGAAGCTTAGGGCGGAGTTATGAGAAGCAAAAGAAGGGGGAATAATATGAAAGTTGGATTAATCGGGGTTGGCATTATGGGTAAACCTATGGCCAAAAACCTGCTCAAAGCCGGTTATGATTTAATGGTAAATGATTTAAATCGGTCATCGGTCGAAGAGATAGTCCTAGCAGGCGGTAAAGCCGCTGCGAATGAGGAGATAGGAAAAATCTGCGATGTTGTTCTAACCATGCTGCCCAACAGCCCGCATGTGAAAAGCGTCATGCTGGGTGAAAATGGTGTAGGAAGTGTTATGAGTGAGGGTTCTGTCTTTATTGACATGTCAAGTATTAGTCCGGTCGCATCCAAAGAGATTGCTTCAGAGCTTGCCAAAAGAAGCATTGAGATGCTGGATGCTCCCGTTTCTGGAGGCGAACCTAAGGCTATTGACGGTACATTATCCTTTATGGTTGGCGGTAAACAGGAGGTTTTTGATAGATTCAAGCCCTTGCTTGAAACGATGGGAGCCTCCGTTGTGCTCTGTGGCGATGTTGGAGCTGGCAATACAACGAAGCTGGCAAACCAGGTCGTCGTTGCACTAAACATTGCAGCAGTAAGTGAAGCATTCATGCTGGCAAAAAAGGCAGGAGTTGACCCGGAGCTTGTGTTCTCTGCTATTAAGGGTGGACTTGCAGGGAGCACTGTTATGAATACAAAAGCACCAATGATGGTTAAAGGTAACTATAAGCCCGGTTTCAGGATTGATCTGCACATTAAAGATTTAAGCAATGCTCTTGAGACGGGACATGCTGTTGGCTCTCCATTGCCTTTATCGGCGGCAGTAATGGAGATGATGTATACACTTAGGAATGAGGGCTTCGGTCAGGAAGATCACAGCGCTATTTCAAAGTATTATGAAATGCTTACAAAAATGAGAATTGGCGAATAAACAGTATAAGGTCGTGTTTTTGATAATTAATTGGAGACTGTAAATATCAGGGAAATCATACTGTATTGATTTAAGGGGATATATGTTTTGGGTGCTGAGCTTGAATTTCCTGTTGAGTTGGCAGAAAAAATTGTAAATATGTTATTCGAGGTAACCGGCAATAATGTAAATTTTATGGACAATGAGAGCGTTATCATTGCGACAATGCAGCCGGAAAGGCTGGGTACTGTCCATGAAGGCGCAAAGCTGATTATCTCGGGTGAAATAGATGAGTTGGCAATAAGCGTGGAAGCTGCCAAAAACTTAACAGGGGAAGCAGATAAGCTTGCCTGACAGATCTGAAGATTGACTGATGAATATGGTCAAATGGGTCATTAAGCTGTCGGTTACGGACGTGCTTTATACGAAGCAGGCTAAAGAATATGGCCAAGAGATAACCATGTCCAATAAAAATTATAAATTAATAAGGAAGAAAAGGATCGGCTAAGTGCCCAGAGGTGATAATATGGCTTTCCTGCCTAAAGGAATAATAGTTCCTGTAGTAACACCGTATTTTGAGGACGGAAATATTGATTATGAAATATATCGCAAGATTATTAATTATTTAATAAAAAACGGTGTGCATGGTATTTTTCCAATGGGAACTACGGGAGAATTCTATGCCGTTTCGGATGATGAATACAGAAATCTTTTGGAAGTTTCAGTAGAAGAAGTAAATGGGAGGATTCCCGTATATGCAGGAGTGAACCACATTACGACGCGGGGGGCAATACGCCTTGCAGCTATATGCGAGAAGATATCAGGAATTGACGCGATATCAGTACTTACACCGATGTTCGTTTCACAGACGCAGGATGAACTAAGCCAGTATTATAAGCGAATAGCCGAGAGCACCAGCTTGCCTATAATTATGTATAATAATAAGCCCAAGACCAATATTACGATAGAACCGGAAACTGTGGCGCGCCTATCCGAAGTGCTAAATATCGTAGGGGTTAAGGATTCAACAGGTGATTTTACAAACACAGCGGAATATATACGGCTGACGCGTGGGAATGATCATTTCAGTGTTTTGCTCGGACGGGACACTCTTATATTCGCTGGATTGTGCCAGGGCGCCGCCGGGGCGATAGCGTCCTGTGCCAATGTTGCACCTCGTCTGGTAGCTGATATTTATGATAAATTTGTGGAAGGCGACCTTGAAGGATCCCGTGAAGCTCAATTTAAGCTTAACCCTCTGCGCCTTGCATGCAATATGGGTACTTTTCCGGAAGTGATAAAAGAAGCGATGGGAATGCTGGGATTCAATGTTGGTAAGTGTTTGGAGCCGATAGCAGAACTCACCGATGTGCAGAAACAAAAGCTAAAGAACGTACTATTCAATATGGGATTTCTTGATAATTAGGTTAATAATTGCAAACAGCATGGATACTCACGCTGTTTGTTTATATTCAGGTTATAATAATGAATTTAAAGAATGATGCAATATCTATAATAAACAAAGCCATTGCTGCTGTTCAGCCAGATACGGCAGTGGAAAAGGCTCTTTTTAGAAAAGAATTCAATAATGGGCGTATCGTTACTATCGCTGTGGGTAAGGCATCCTGGAACATGGCGAATGCTGCAAAAAAAATATTAGTCAACAAGATGGACAGCGGTATCGTTATAACGAAGTATGGTCATTCAAAAGGAGAAATTGACGGGTTGACCATATATGAAGCAGGTCACCCAATCCCTGATGAGAACTCATTTAGGGCTACTGAACATGTGCTTGAAATGACTGCCGATCTGTCAAGCGATGATACTGTTTTGTTCTTGTTATCCGGAGGAGGCTCAGCGTTATTTGAGTCACCGATAGTGCCGGATAATGATATTGAAGATATAACAACGAAGTTGCTATCCAGTGGTGCTGATATTATTGAAATGAACACCATACGAAAACGGCTCTCAAGTGTTAAAGGGGGTAAGTTTGCGCTACATTGCTTTCCTGCAGAGGTTTTTACAATTATATTGTCCGATATTATCGGCAGCCCACTGGATATGATCGCTTCAGGCCCAACTGTAATTGATAGATCTACAGCATATGAAGCTGAGCATATTATTAATAAATATAAGCTTAAGGTTACTACAGCTGTCAAGAAAGCGCTGCAAATTGAAACTCCAAAGTTAATCAATAATGTGGAAACAGTGGTTATCGGAAGTGTTACTGAACTATGTTATGCATCTGAAGAGGCAGTAAAAGAAATTGGATATCATCCGATAATTCTTACCGACTCACTAAATTGCGAGGCGAGGGAAGCAGGTAAATTTCTATCAGCAATTGCCAGGTATCATCAAAAAACAGAAAAATCACTTGCATTTATTGTTGGTGGGGAGACTGTTGTGCGTCTGACTGGCCATGGCAAGGGCGGTCGAAACCAAGAAATAGTGTTAGCGGCTGCCGAAGAGATTCGTGGATTACAGGACACTGCAATCTTCTCTGTAGGCTCTGATGGCACAGATGGCCCTACTGATGCTGCTGGCGGTTATGTTGATGGCTGCACTGCAGGGATTTTAGATCAATTTGGCATATCCATATATGATACCCTTGCAGATAATAATGCATATTATGCTTTGCAAAAAGCAGAAGGCTTGATTATCACCGGAGCAACAGGTACGAATGTAAACGATGTCTCTGTAGTTTTAATAAAAAGATAGCATATCAGAAATTCGCTCAGCTTCCATTAATCCTGCATGTCTTCTTAAGGATTTAACTCTCGCTCAAAAGGTTATTAACTATATAGATGCCAACTACCCTCAGCCTCTTACGTTGAAATCGATTGCTGAGAAATTTTATTTGAGCGCAGATAGGATCGGGCATATAGTAAAAAGCGAAACCGGCAAGCCTCCCATTGATTACCTCATTGGACGCAGGATAGGCGAGAGCCAAAAACTGCTACTTTCAACAATATTATTCGTAAGCAAGATAGCAGAGATGGTCAGATACCAGAATGTAAGCCACTTCACAAACGCGTTTAGAAAAAAACTGGGAATAACTCCAGCTAAGTTTAGAAAGAAATATAACATTTCAAGCATACAAAGTAACAGGAAACAAGGATTCGACTCTTTCTAAATAAATGAATATAAGCATAGTGTATTTATTATATCGTATAAAAAAATAGCATTTACTGATAATAAATCCTGACAAAGATGAAGGATATAACCATAAATACTATTGTACAGTTCCCAGTTATAACACTATTGAACTAAACGCGTAAGGAATAATATCGTATCCCTTTAATCTATTACTTTTGAGTATATGGCAATTCGTGCTGTTGTCTCCAATAGCTCGGCTGAATTAAAACTCTCTTCAAGAGTAGCACCATATGTAATAATACCATGTTTTTCTAAAACCAACGCCCGGACGGAAGCATTCTCAGTATCGGCTACCGCTTCAGTAACATATTTTGCCAGCATACGCGAGCCTGGTACAGCATAAGGAATCAGCGGTACTTTTTTTAATTTGCGCTCCGAAGTTGTTGTCAATAGGGGCACCGTCATGCCTCGGACGGCAAACGCCGTAGAATATGGAGGGTGAACATGGAAAATACAGTTCACATCCTTCCTGCAACGGTAAACTGACAGATGTAGCCCAATCTCTTTTGAGGGCTTAAAACCGGAAGGATTGTATAACACGTTTCCGTCAATATCTACAAGAAGAAGCTCATTGCGGTTGATGCTTCGAAGTGATGCTCCGCCGGCTGTGATCAGTACTTCTTCACCGCACCTGCAACTTACATTGCCACTATCAGCAAAAGTTAAAAATCTATCATAACCCAGAGTTGAATATTTAAGTAGTTCCCATATTGTATTATCGTATTTCGCATCCCACATAACGCTCACACAGCTTTCGATTTCTCGTCCGGAATTCCAAGCATCCGGCACAGGGCGAGTTCAGTACCAATAGAACCTCCCTTTATTGAAAAAGTCTTACCCTTATAGGGCCCAATATCAATCGACCCTGTTCCAATTCCAGTTTCTGGTTTCTCAATAACATGCAACTTCATGGCTCCCAGGGCGGCAAGTATTGAATATGAAGTTTCGCCGCCTATTACGACTACGCGTTCAAACTCTGCCTTTGAGCAAATCTCCTTTGCGCATCTTGTAACTGATTTCATAATTAAATCGGATATGTTTAAACATTTATGTCCCGGTGTTAAATAAGGTGTGAGAATAAAGTTACATGTTTTATTGGCTATAAGACAAGAATCGATTGCCTCCTGTATTGCATTTTCATCACCGTCTACGATCCTGTCCATATCCATAATAATTTTATGAAGTCCAAGCTTTTCTGCTTTTGCAATCTGAATCTGAACCTTACTGTATGCCGAAGCAGTGAAGCACACGCAATGCAATCCATCCTGAGGCTGATATACTGATGCGGCGGGCTCACCGTAAATATATTCTGCCAATCCCCATGCAATACCCGAAGAACCTGCCCAAAGAGCATGCGGATATATAGGGGCCAACGTGTGTACTATTTTTCGAGTATCTTCATTGTTGATGGCATCAAAGACAATTATTTTAAAGCTTTTCTCTATTATTTTTTTTACATCTCCTAAAAGGTCTGTTCCTTTGACGGAATCGATATCCACCAGACCTACCGGAACAGTCGCTTCTTTTGCCAGAATGTCCGGTATGTAGGCTGAATCAGGACGTTTCAGAGGATCTTCATTTGCGAAAATGGATTTTGGTAAGTAGACTCCTTCTACATACTGATTACCATAGAGGGTGAAAGTTCCCCTGTTTGGCGAGTGGTCGATCAAAAAACATACATTGTTTCCGAGCCCTTCCATGATACCTTCTATTTCATATGGAGCGTTGCCCCTGAAGCCTGTGTCCATTTTTTTCATTACTATCTGATCCGGAAAAGCGCTTACCTTTTCAGCAACCTGTTTATGCCTTGCCTTTGAATCGCTGCCACTTAAAGTCCGTGAAGAAACATTGATAGATATGGTTTCGTTCTCCTCATGTGGTAATATCGTGTTATAGTATGCAGTTTCTACGCGGACAATGCTGTCACTGGCTAAAGCAAACGCGCTGGAATCGACCGCTCCCGTCAAATCGTCGGAAATTATTGTTAGATGCATATTATAGTTTCCTTTCATACTTTCAGGACTTTGCACTGAAAATATTTTGAAAACACCCGCTTTGCATGTTTATTACGGGTGTTTTCAATAATCAATAAACTGAACCACCATTATACAGAAAAGATTGCCTGCATTAATGTAATCCTATAAAACTCTTGTCTCAGCAAGGCCAGGCAATGGTATAGATGTGACGCCCGCCTTTACGCACACCCTTGATAACCTCTTCCATCTCCTCACGAGAGCGCTGAGACATTTCATTAAGAGGAGGTAGTTTCCCTACAGGGAACTTCTCCAAAATGTCATTATGCAATTTTTCCAGATAGTTGCATACCTTCTCTATTGCCGGAATGGCCTTTTTGGGATCCGCTTCCTTTGCATGGCCTAATGTGCCTTCAGGGAAATTCACGACTTCTAGTCCACAGTTACCTACCTGGCAATGACCGGGAATAGGATACATGTAAATGTCGCCCCCACGATCCACATGGCCATAAGGCAAATAGCCCTTAACTTCAGTGTTTTCAGCCTGTTCAGGGAAAAACATTTCAGGGCACAGTGCTCCGAATACCGACTGCTCCGCTTCGCAAGCATGCTGCATAGGGTTATTGAACGGCCCGCCGTTCTTTTTATCTTTAAGTGTTTCAGCCATCACGCGCGGAATATCAACGTAAAATACCATTGCCGGTACCTGATACCTCTTATGCCACTCCTGAATCGCTACCGGGGTAGAATATTCCTGTCCATGCAAGCTAATAAAAATCATCTTACGGAATCCTGAATTCCAAAGCCCTGAAATTATTGCACGTATATATCCGCAGAAAATTTCGTCCGGGACCGGAAAATTTAAAAACTGCCCCAAATGATATGCAGGGTGCGAACCATAGTAAATCGGTGGAGACAATGTGCATCCAGTTTTTTCAGCCACCATTTCAGCGATGCGGCAGGCAATGAAGACATCCTCGCCCACAGGGCCGCTGTTCCCATGGTTCTCCATTGACCCCATAGGAATAATAATGACATCATCTTTTTCAAGTCGCTCTTTACAATCTTTCATGTTCATCGTAGAAAGGTAGATCTTGTGTGGTTTGTCCATGTGCCCACCTTGCGGGGGTAAATTCCAGTTGCTCATTATACATTCCTCCTTAGAAAAATTTTATATATAATTTAATTATTTTGGTCCTCACTCTTTGCTGAGTAACCTCATATTTAAATATTATATCAATGAAATATTATCACAAAACCGGAAGATAGTATATTGCAAGAATAAGTTGATTTATTAAGATTAAAAGGCGCATTATAGGCGTAATTTTAAAATGGGTATAAAACAAATTGCATAATTTAGTTATGAAATTTAAATTGTCTGTAATTTCTTAGTAAAATTATAGAAATAGTGTTCATCTTCTATATCTATGAAAGCATCCAATAATATTATATATCGATATGCCGACATATTGTCAATTTAATGATAAACAATACAATACATTTCTATTC
Source organism: Syntrophaceae bacterium (assembly GCA_016927935.1). Taxonomy (GTDB): domain Bacteria; phylum Desulfobacterota; class Syntrophia; order Syntrophales; family Smithellaceae; genus Smithella. The sequence continues at coordinate 457 of JAFGLS010000193.1, read as the reverse complement.
AAAAAATTGAAATTTCCCAAACGACTTCATGGGTTCTTGTGTTAGAGTAATTCTTTATCTACTTTGGTAATATTGTCCCTTATTAGCATTTTGCACAATCTGCTCCAATACCTCGCCTATCTCCCTTCGTACAAACGTCAGCGCCCGTTCGAAATACTCACGCTATTCAGCAGAAGATTGTGCCGTCATAAACTCCGGGCTCGCCGTAATTAGCGCCTCAATCATTAGCACGCTGTCCTTGCGGACCCGGCACTTTGCCGCTTCCACCCGGCTCATGATTTAGGCATAGTATCTATGCTGCGGCTGTATCAGATGATAAGTATCAGCAGATTTTGCAGTACCGGGACACCTTGATAAGGGCGGTGATAGCTACGGTAATCCCATACCGGGACATTGTGCGGTAGGATGTGGCGGTATAGAATGCGAGATATATCCTGAAGGCGTAATTGGAAAACCT
>JAFGLS010000192.1 GCA_016927935.1 Syntrophaceae bacterium | reverse complement strand
TACCTGGCCGGTCCTCTCCGTCCGCCAGGCATCGGAGGGCCTGCGCATTCCTTTCAAGACCGCCCAGGCGTATCTTATGAAACTGGTCCAGGCCGGCGTGCTGCGGGAAATCACGGACCATGTGCGGAACCGCATTTTCCAGGCGGATGAAATCCTGCGCGCCGTGCAGGACGATGATGTCGAGGGGATTTAGATCGAAGAAGGGGGCGGGCATGACCCGGACGAACAGGGAATAACCCGGCGGGACGTTTGCGCGCGGCCCTGACACGATTTTAAAAAGGGGTTGTGTAATCCTAAGGACGAACCATCCATTGAATGTTCTTCTATTATTTTCTCTCAAGAACAAGAGGTAAATAGATACTCGAGGTTTCGATCCATGCTGTAACCGCACTCTCGCGGACAAATGAGTATCCATTTAATATTCCATTAGCTGTGATAACAATATCGTACGGTCCATCTAGAGCGGTTTCGGAGTAAATCCCTGTATATACTCCATCATTTGATTGGATGTCACCATGTGAACCATCATCAAAAAGGAGAATAGGGATAATACTTCCATCAGGGTTTTCAATATGAGCGGTAACCTCTGCTCCTACCATGATTTCGGATCCATTCAGAAGTTGTGCTGTTATAGGAATTGAATCGTTGGATTTGTAGATTTTTTCGTCCAATGATGGCGACAATCTTAGGTTTGAATTCAATAATGCTATTAATCCATACTCGATTAAGCTTGATGGATCATTTAGATTATTGATATGTGCCGTCCAATTTCCTGGTTCAGGATTTAAAATGGAATATCCGACAAGCCCAGTTACAACATTCCTGTATGTAATGGACGGATCACTATTTGCGACATCTGGATTAATCAGGTATCCGCCAGGGGTTGTCAGCGTAAAAGTAAGGCTTTCACTACTCCCTAGTATGAAATGCACCTCTTCTACAGTGGAATCGATAGGAATTACATGATCAGTCATTTCACCTGGCTCTATAGTCGATACTTGAATCGAAGTTTCTTGGTAATCTGGAGTTTCCTCTAGAATGTTTATTGCCAAATTTGTCTTTTGTGAAATTCCTGTCAGGAAACTAATAACGGTGTTCAGAACGTCAGATTCGTCGTCATACTCAAAGTGATTTACATAAATTTCAGAATTAATTGTTCCTGCTAAAGCTTGGACACTTGCTACCCGTACTACGCCATCGTCTTCACCCCATAGAATAGAACTTAGCGGTATTATTGCTTTGTTTCCCGCGACTGTGTAGATTTGATCTATATTTTGAGGCAATCCCACGGCGTTAATTGACCTTAGAAATGAGCTATTAGGTTTCATATCGATCGCAGCTTCACCGAGGCCTAAGCATGGAGTAATACCTATGGCTGAGGATGAAGCCGCTAGCAGAGGTCTTAGCCAAAGCCAATATCTTGTCAATAATTCTGAGCCGTTGTTAGGAGTACCAAGCATTATTAGCTTACGGATATATCTTTCATATGAGTGCTGTCTCGCATATTGTCTAACGACCAAACCTCCCATACTATGGGCAACAATGTCAATCTGATCTGTATGATATTTGTCTTTCATTTCTAAAATCTTGGATCGGATTTGATCGACATAGCTCGTGACATTGTTATTGGATGGTTTAGGGTATAAGTCGATTGTTTCTACGAGAAATCCGGCGTCTTCGAGAGATTTCTTAAAATCGATTGCACCTTCAGCTCCCCACATGCCTGCGCCAGAACAGTAACCATGAACCAGCAATACAGGAACAGGCTTTAAAAGAAAACCCTGATCGGGCTGGCCGTTATGAATGCCGGTCCCTACAATGTGTCCGTTGTTATTAATTGCAGACGCGTTTTGAAGGATCCAATTTGAGTTAGGATCTATCAAATCGTTGAGATCAATCATCTGACCGTTCTGCCAAAGAAAAGCGTGAATTTCTTCGCTAACTACCGATGAAGAACCAATAATCTGCCCTCGATCATTGATGTCAGTAGAATGTGTATAATTTCCGCCTAGTGAACCGATATTAAGCCACAGACCATCTTTCCACAGATATGATCGTGATGGATTGTATAATGAAACAAGTATTTCATTGTTCTCATTTATTTTATATAGCTTAGTATTGCGAAATACATACTCAGGGAAGTTGAGATTAAATATATCTCCTTGTTGCCACATACTTAATTGAAAAACATCTATTTGATTCACAGGATCTGCATGTCCAACAATTATTCCCAAATTATTTATATCGCTTGCACTACTCCCAAAATAAAATTCTTCGTGTGGAAATTCCTGTAAAGCAAATATTTGCCCATTTTGCCAAATGACAGCATGTCCTCGTTCTGCGTCTTCAGCAATGGTGATTGTCGATGATCCGACAATTGTGCCATAATTGTTAATTGAATTTGCAAAACTAAATCGCCCACCTAATGTCCCTAAATTTTGCATTGTGCCGTTTTGCCATAAGAATGCACGAGATTCCAAATAATCATTATCGAAAGAAGTTCCTACAACTTGCCCTAAATTATTAATTTCATTAATGGATAGATAACCATCTAAAATGTCATCAAGAATTTCCAGGTTGCCGTCATACCAGAAAAAGCCGTGATTATCATAGTACCCAACAATTTGGCCAGAATCGTTAATCAAAGACGCAGAACTGGATTTGCCATTAAGATCAACTAAGGGAGTCATTGAATTCTCTTCCCAAATAAAGGCACCCCCATCAGACTCACCAATTATTTGATCGGCTTCGTTTATATCTTTTGGTTTACTATATCCACCGGATAAATTTCCAAGGTCGATGACTTCCAAGAATAAGGGCGCATTGGAGACATCGGCTTTTACGTCATTGGATAAATTCGTTTTTCCCACTGGAGCTATATCGATTGACAAAAAAATCACGACAAGCAATATAGAAAGGGAAAATTTTAAAGATGACATTAATGATGATGTTTTTGTCATTTTTAAGCCATCCTCCTCTCCGGCAAACACTTAGCATATAAACCGGCATAAAAAATAATATCGCTAACTGATTGTTACAATAATTCTACTAACGGACGGCAGAGACGTATTGGTAGGGAGCGGCGCGGGTGTACTGGTCAGAGACACAGCGGCAGGCGTACAGGCGGCCAACAGCAGCAGCGCAAGCAGAAATGCGAGTGAATATTTCATCTTGAGCGTCCCCAGAATGGAAGAATAAAGTATATATATGATACCAGACACTGGCGCATCGTTTTCGTGGTTTGGCAAAGCATAAAACGGGAACCACAATCCGAAATTGAAAATTAATGGGCCGTTTATATCCCGTTTGATTGAACTCATGTAAAATAAACCTATCCATCTGGTTGTAAACAACCAAAAAAGGGGGCGTATATCTGAATGATGTCTGTTTCTAGTGGCTGGGAAATTCACCAGGGAGCTTAGGGATTTTTGGGTTCACCTGGGTATTCCGGTTGCGTTTCTGGCAGGAATGAGCCATCAGAAAACGGCAACTTTGAGAATCTGGATGTAAGGAGCAGCAAACATGGCAATCATGGATGTTTTTCGGTTGAATGAAATCAAGGCCGAACTGGCCCGCACGATCGAGGAGCGCGATTCACTCAAACGCGCTCTGGCAGACGTAGACAAGATGGATTATTATCAGCTGAAACAAGAAATCGACCATCTACGGGCGCAAAAAGAAAAGGCAGATCAGGATATCCAGGCGGTTCAAGCCGAGCTTCTAAAACGGAGGCAAGGACTCGACCAGCAATTATCCGAGTTGGAAAAACAAATCGAACTACGTAAGAAAGAAATTATCGTTCTGGATGAAGAGATATTATTGGAAAGTTTCGCTTTATATAAACCAAAATTCAAGTTTCAGGCGAGTGAAGAGTACAAACTCCGCCTGGATGCCATCCGGGCAAAACAGAAACAGTTGATCAAAGAAGGCATTGCTGTAACGGCCAATGAAAATTGGACGGTCAATAACAGCAAATCCGAAGGTCGAAAGATGGTCAACGACATGAAGAAGCTTTTGCTCAGGTCGTTTAATAACGAGTGTGATTACTGCGTAGATAATGTTAAGTTCAACAATATGGAAGTCAATGAAAAAAGGATCGAAAAATCCTTTGAAGAACTCAATAAACTGGGGCGCATCATGCACGCATCGATCTCGGAGGTTTACAAGAAATTGAAATATGATGAACTCTATCTGGCTTTCGAGTATCAACAAAAGAAACAAGAAGAAAAGGAAGCCCAGAAGCGGGCGCGGGAAGAGCTGCGCGAACAGCAAAAACTGGAACAAGAAATCCGCCAGGCGAGGGAAAGGATTGCAAAAGAAAAGAAACACTACATTCGGGCTATTTCCGAATTGGAAGCCAAGTTAAAAGAAGCCACCAGTGAATCTGAGCGCGCTTTAGTCTTAAGTAAACTGGAAGACGTAAAGGGGCAGTACAGCGAGCTTGAAAAAGAAGAAAAGGTCATTGATTACCGGGAACAAAACGCCAAAGCTGGATACGTCTATATCATTTCTAATATCGGCTCCTTTGGCGAAAATGTTTTCAAAATTGGAATGACCAGGCGCCTGGAACCGCTCGAGCGAATTGACGAGCTGGGTGACGCATCCGTTCCTTTCTCGTTTGATGTCCACGCGCTCATTTTTTCCGAAAACGCGCCGGCCCTCGAAGCAAAGCTGCACGAGCATTTTTATAAAAGCAGGATCAACAAGTTAAATCACCGAAAGGAATTCTACCGGGCCGATATTCACGAAATCGAGAAAATCGTTAAAGAGAACTACGACAAAGTTGTCGATATCGTCATCGATGCGCCGGCCGAAGATTATCGGGAAAGCCTGCTTAGTATATAAACAAAACGTTTAACAATGCGTCGATTTTGGTTACTCTTGCAAAGCTCATGGCCATTCTTTATTTATCATTTTGCATAAGTATTTAAGGAAATCGAATTTTGACTTGGTGGAAGTCTATCATAAGGTGAGTACAGTTATCAATCTCTAGATGCGAGTAAAGAAAATTCTCTGGATTTAAACTAGAGGGAAATTTTATTGGATAATCCTTGGCGCGGTTTAAGTTCATTTTTCCGAGGGATTGAATATACTTATGTCAAGGTTTGGACTTTTATTGTGAGAATAGATTTGTTAGGTTTGGATCACAGGAGAATGTATGTTTGTATTTAATCCCCTCAATCTTGAGAAAGAATTTAGGAATTGCCTTGACATTCTAAGGAAAAATTTCCCACCTGAAACTTTGAAAGATTTGTTATATGATTTTGACTTTGATGAAGAATCAGATGAGGAAATAGTAATTACTCCGGAGACCGAAATAAATTTAGGAATAACCGAATGTGATGATATAACTTTTAAAGCGATAGATTTTATAGATTTTGTAAATGAGTTTACGTCAGCAGTTATAGTTGACGATACTGAATGCTGGACATCAAAAAGAGTTTTATATAATGTTGAGCCCAGTAACATTCAGGCCCATAGTTTTATTTATTACGCTATTCGTGAAGCAAACTCTAAGGAAGATGAAAAAAATATTAGTAATTACTTACAACTAGTAGTCAGTCACGGTGAATAAGATGGAATAAGACTTGCAACCTTCAGAGGCAAGGAGACCCTGAAGATGCCACGCAAAAAGTAC
>JAFGLS010000191.1 GCA_016927935.1 Syntrophaceae bacterium | reverse complement strand
TTAAATATGTCATAAAAAGGCCTAAAGTGCAAACAGAATGTGTCATTCATTTTTATAATAGTACGTAAGGATTGAAGTAAATTGTATTTTTTCAAACGTGTCCTCAACGTCGCTTAATGAAGCAACCTGGATATGTGATTCTATACCAATGCCGTGAATGTACCTGAAAAACATTTTTGTATCTAACAAAAAATCAGTACAAGCCCACTTACAAGCTGGAGTTATGTCTAAGTGGGCCAGTACTTATGTTTCCTCAATCAACTATGTTGGCCAGTTCCGAATTTTCGTACTTATGGTTCGTCATTATCAGCTCAAAGAATATATCCATGCTTGTCACAATCTTTAATTACCAAAATTTATTCTAGATAATTAAAAAAACAACTTTATTTTGGGGTTCATATATCCTTAAGAGCTACAGTTGAAAATTGCTTAAATATCTCTCGTCCATAAAGATGCCATTCCTGGTCCGCCGCCGACGCACAGAGATGCGCCCCCAACAGTGAAACCCTGCCGTGCCATTTCATAGTAGAGTGACACGATAATTCTCAATGCGGTGCAGCCGATCGGATGCCCAAGAGCAATCCCAGACCCATTGAGATTTGTTTTTTTCATGTCAATTGAAATGCCGAAGTCTTCTTTCAGCATTCTTTCACACCCCAGGAATTGCGCTGCGAAAGCCTCGTTAATCTCCCAGTAATCAACATCTTCAGGGCGCATATTCGAATGGATAAGACATTTTGGTATGGCAACGGCCGGGCCGAGGCCCATTACCTTGGGATCGACACCTTCACTGCAGATATTGATCAGTTTCATGAGTGAATGAATTCCCAGATCCAGCGCTTTATCTTTGGTCATGAGAATGATTGCCGATGCGGCATCATTCATTCCTGAGGCATTGGCTGCAGTAACCACCCCGTTTTCTATGAAGGCTGGCTTGAGTTTAGCCATGGATTCCAAATTTGCATTTTCTCGGGGATGCTCATCGGTATCGAAGGTTGTTGTTCCCTTTTTCGTCGGTATCTCAACGGATATAATCTCATCCTTGAATTTACCCTCACAAATGGCTTTGCAGGCCCTTTGATGGCTGAGAAGGGCTAATTCATCACACTCCTGGCGGGTTATTCCATACTTGGCAGCAATATTCTCAGCAGTTACACCCATATGCCCAGGAACGAGTTCATCTACCAAACCATCATGAATCATATGATCTTCGATCGTGCCAGCATTCATGCGATAACCCATTCTGGCTTTCGGTATAAGATACGGGGTGTTGGACATGCTCTCAACGCCTACTACCAGGGCTATTTCAGTCTTGCCCAGCATGAGGTTGTGGGCTGCTATTTCTAGGGCTCGCATACCCGAGGCACAATTCTGGTTGACAACCGAGGCGATGCTTCTAAACGGGAGCCCTATACGCATACCAACCTGTCTTGCCGGCAGGGAACCCTGCATGGCGCCATACACTTCTCCCATGCAGATTTCATCAATGACATCAGGCGAAATTCCGGCTCTGCGAATTGCTTCTTTACCGGCTGTAATTGCTAGATCGCGGGCCGATACGTTTTTTAGGCTACCGAGAAAATCACCGATTGGTGTACGGCAGGCACTTGCCATAACAATTTCTTTTACTCTCATTATTTTTTTCTCCCTTTTCAATGTTTCTAAGAAATAAGTTGTTTTCCCCTTAAGCGTTTTTATCCATAAAGAAATAGCTGAAGATCTGAATCGGAGGGTGGGAAGACGGAATATCAGAAAGTGGGTCTGTGAGGATCAACTTTTGCATTCTGATTATCACGATATTCCGTCTTCCTGCAGCTAGATGATGAGTCAGCTATATTTTTATCAATGTTTCAACCTTTACATTATTAAGATCCGATAATATTTCTTATATCTGCAATGGTCAGTTATATATTTCAGATCGTACGGACAACAGATCATTATTGCTTATAATCAATTAGAAACCCGGTTAATCTTCATTCACATATTTACTGACGGTTCTCTATAAATATATTAAGATCGGATTTGTATATCCTTAAGGTTTTTCTGGGTGCTTTCAGAGTACCAGATATCGACGAATTCCTGGATGGACTCTTTTTCCCCCTTACTTATTGTTTCAGCAATATTTTTCCTCAACAGTTTTTTCATGCTGCTGAAAGCATTACCGTCTCTCCTCGCAAAATCATTGGCCACTTTTTTGGCATCATGAGATAATTGTTCTTCAGATGACACCTGGTCGATCAATCCCAATGATATTGCTTTTTCTGCAGGATACATTGAACCACTGTAAAGCACTGTCTCTGCGTTACGTTGACCAACGCAACGCTTAAGCATTTCAACACCCCCCGATAACAAAGAAGCACCAAAGGTAAGTTCATTCAATGAAATTCTGGCGCTTCCCGATGCCATTATTTTGTAATCACAAGCAGTTGCCAGTAAGCAGCTACCTGCAATGGTATGACCGTTTAGGGCTGCAATGACTGGTTTTGGAAAGAGAAAGATGTAATTGTAGAGGTTGCTGAATTTGGTAATAAATCTTGTAAAAGATTCCTTTTGATAACCCAGGAATTCTGGTATATCAAAACCAAAAGAAAAAAACTTTCCTTGACCTGTAAGAATAACCGATTTTGTGGATTTGTCCTTTTCAATCTTTTCCAACTGGTTGGCCATTTGCTCTACCAAAGCTTCGTTAAGTGCGTTCACTTTTCCTCTGCTGATTGTAACCACGGCAATCCCATCTTCTTTGTCTACATGTACAAAGCTCATTATTTTCTCCCCTTTGGGTTCTTTGTTTTGTCTTTCAAAATCTTTGGATCGAACTTTAAAGCCGATTAAAACGATTCATACCTTTCCTATAAATTATCTCTGCCGAATATGGCGCGAGATATGATCATTTTTTGTATTTCGTTTGTCCCTTCATAGATCTCAGCGATTTTATAATCCCTGAATATTTCTTCAACCTTATATGTTGAGTGGTCATGCGCCAAGGTTCTCATAAATCCATAACCCCCAAATATCTGAACTGCATCTCTGGCCATATCACCTGCGCATTCCGTGCCATAATACTTTGCCCCGGCAGCTTCCGGTTCCGGAAATTCAAAGCCCTGATCAATCCTTAACGCGGCCTTTGTATATAGATTGCGGGAGTTTTCGATTTGAATGGCTCTTTCCGCCAGTTTAAACTGCCAATACTGGAATTGAGAGATCTTTTTTCCGAAGGCCTCTCTATTTTTCATATACTCGACACATTCATCAAATGCTGATTGGGCCATACCGACTCCACTTGCTGCAATTCCAACTCTGCCATATGTGAGCGTTCCAAGGGCTACACGTAGGCCGTTTCCCTGCTCAGAGATCAGATTTTCTTCAGGAACTTCCACATTATCAAAATATATGTCGGAAGTAAGCTGCCCTCTGTTTCCCATTTTCTTGTCCGGATCGCCCACGGTGCATCCCGGTGAATCAAGCTCAATGACAAGTTCACTCAGTTTGCCTTCAAGATTAACCAATACAGTCACATGATTGGCTACGGCTGCGTTGGTAATAAACCGTTTATGACCATTAACGATATATTTGTTGCCGCTCTTCCTTGCGACGGTTTTGACCGAATGAGATGATAAGTCAGAACTGGCCTCCGGTTCGGTGGTTGCAAAACAACCGATTAAGTTCCCTTCTGTCATTGGTTTCAAATACTTGTTTCTTATAAAGTCTGACCCATACATGATCGCATGACCGCACAGGATGCAGTGAACGTCGTAAACAGCAGCAATGCTATTGCTGATATAGGCCAGTTCCTCAATGGTGACCACGGTAGCACATGTAGGATATTTCAATCCTAAGCCTCCATATTCCTTAGGAAAAGGGATTTTGAATAATTCCTCTTTAGCCATCTTCTCAAAAATATCCCGAGGAAATGTATCAGTGCTTTCCTCCTGATGTGCAATCTCATGTGCACGGGGTGCTACTTCCTTTATTGCAAATTCGCGCACTTTTTTTCGCACTTCCACTGTCTCTTCAGGTAAGATCATTTCGTGATAAAGCAAATCCATCATTCTCGGCGGTAATGACCTCATGTTGTCCTCCTTGGTTAATTGTAATCAGTGTTGTGTTTAAAATTGAATATTATTCTCTTATGTTTGTCAAGGATATTATTATTTTAGAATAAGTATAATATTAAATAGTATAACCATTTAATATTATACTATTTAATGAACGATAAAAAATTGATTGATCAGAACAGGTATATTTTCAATTGTTATAATTGTACGTCGTTTCGGGAGTATAAAAATGGTGATGCCTGGATATACGAGAGTCAAAATGCATAGGGTGTAAGAATTGAATAATATGGGTTCAATTCTCTTCGATTAGTTCTGATAGGGCATAAAGAGCGGCTCCAAGAGCCCCTACGATTTGTGGTTCCGGCGGTACATAAATGTTGGTTTCCAGGAGTTTTTCCAGGGCACGGACAACGCCTATATTTTTTGCAACCCCACCGCTCATTATTAGAGGAGGGTTTATGCCTATTCTACTGACCAAGCCATGCACCCGTCGGCCGATGGCATCATGAATGCCGGCGATAATGTCCAGTGTTGAGCGTCCCTGTGCTTTGAGTGAAATGACTTCTGATTCTGCAAATACGGTACAGACACTACTGACTAATGCCGGGTTTTCTGCTTCCAGGGAGAGTGTGCCCATATCCTCAAGGGGTATGTCCAATGCGTGGGACATAACTTCCAGGAATCTCCCAGTTCCGGCAGCACACTTGTCATTCATGGCAAAATTGGCTATTTTGCCATCATGTGTCAAGGAGATTGCTTTGCTGTCCTGGCCACCGATATCGATTACTGTTTTTGCAGCAGGGAATAAAAATCGGGAACCCTTGGCATGGCAACTGATTTCCGTGATTTCTTTATCTCCAAAGTTTACCATTTTTCTGCCGTATCCTGTGGTGACCATGAAGTCTATTTCTGTTTCGGTCAGGTTTGCCGATTGCAAGGCCTGAAGTAAAGAAATTCTGGCAGATTTTTCGTCAACAATTTTCCCGTGGATCAGATTGGAAGCCAGAAGCTGACAATTTTGGTCAATAATTAACGTCTTGGCGGTTACTGAGCCTATATCCACTCCTGCGGCAAAACAATTTGGTTTATTTGTCATTAAAACCTCATTTTGTATTAGTTGGTTAGGTAAATACTAAAATAAAGATAGGGCTATTACCAAATTAAATATTTGCAGGCAAGACCTATTTTAAACCTTTTTAATTTAGGTTGGAAAGGATGAAGAGTATTTAAATTCAGATAGTTAAATTTATAATGTATTTTATCAACCAAAAAAAACAAATAAAATCAATGCATTGAGGAAATAAGGAAGGAGCAAGAAAAATAATTATTTATGCTTGACAATAAAAAGAGAATGGTATTCAATGAGTTTGCATGATTAAATACGATTTATATTTTATTAGTAAGAATAGTTTCTAAGGATATTTTTGGATATGGCAAGAATAGATACAAAAGAAAGAATCCTGATAGCGGCAACCGAAATAATTTATGAAAAAGGTTATCATGGCGCAAATATTGCTGAGATTGCCGCTCATGCCGGGATCTCGCCCTCTGCCCTGTACAAGCATTATCGTGATAAGCAGGATCTGCTTTTCTCTATTGCCGCAAGGCGAGCGGGACAATATATGGAAAGGGCCAAGCATGACCTGCAGGCCATAGAAGGTAGTGAAAATTTATTACGGAAGCTTGTCTGGAGCCTGATGGATCAGTATCAGAAATATCCAAAGTATTCTGTAATCCTGCAAATGGAATGCAGGTCCAACAAGCTTTTTTACCAGACCGAAGCCTATTATCATATCAAAGAATTTGGTTCTATGTTTATTGATATCTTTGAGGCAGGCAAGAACGATGGAGAATTTGATCCGAATAGTAATTCAAGGCTTGTAAGGGATTTGCTTTTCGGTGCAATTGATTATAGTGTCTTGAGTTGCCTGGTCCTGAAAGAGATTTCGGAAATTACCGATGATGTGCCTGATATTTTTAGGCTATTCAAGAATATGACAAGAAAGTATCCCGACAGTAGTGAAGAACAAGACAATAAAAAACAAAGGTTGTTAAATTCTGCCATCAAAGTTTTCAGTCAAAAAGGTTATTATGAAGCAACGATTTCAGAAATTGCAGGAAACGCGGGGGTTTCTGATGGAATTTTATATGAATATTTTGAGAACAAAGAGGATCTGCTTCTCTCTATTGCTGATAGGGAGATGACAGATGATGTTCGATTGATAGACAAGATATTTTCTATCGGAAACGCTGAGAGAAAATTACGACGATTTATTGAATATCGCTGTGAGAATTATTTGACAAAACCGGATTATCTTAAAGTGTATCTTTTGTTGATTTCAACAAACCGCAAATTCTATGATCAAAATGCCTACAAAGCCTTCAAACAGTACAACGATCTGATTGTATCCATGGTAAAGGAAGGGCAGGACGAGGGTGTTTTCGACCCTGATATTAACCCCAGAATATTTCGAAATATGCTGATGGGGGGCATCAATCATGTGCTTCTTCGGTGGTTGATAGTCCCAAAGGGGACGGAGCCGGATAAGGCTATAGAGATCGAAGAAGTGACAAATCTCTTAATCTCGAGTGTGCGTTTGCATCGAGGAGCTTCTGTGTATTCGGGAGCAAAAAGGGAAAGCCATGGGAAAAATTGACATTAAGTAGTTAGTTTTTTAAGAAAAATGCCTGCCATCAAGGTCAGACGGATTCAGCTTGCGGGCAATTGGATCCGTTACTTGATGGGATATGTGGCATTAGATCCAGAACAAAAAAATAGATCAATAAAACATGTAGGAGAGATGTGTCTAGAAATTGGATTGCTAACTGATAGACAATAACCAGATTAGGAGCAAGAGTATGAAAACAGAGTTCACTCATTTGTTTCAGCCGATACAAATCGGAACGCTTAATTTGAAAAATCGAATCGTAATGTCAGGCATGTGCACTAATTATGGAACCGCTGAAGGCTTCGTGACGGAAAGAATGCAGGACTATTATGAAGCCAGGGCACATGGAGGCGTGGCTTTGGTAACGGTTGAAGCGGCATGTGTTGATGACGTAGGGCGGGGGCTTATTAACCAGTTAAATATAAATGACGATAAGTTTATCCCTGGGCTGAGCGAACTGGTAAAGAAGGTTAAAAAACATGGCGCAATGATTGCCATACAACTCGTCCAGGCTGGTGCCGGAGCAAAATCGACTTTTAATAATGGTATCCAACCTGTGGGTCCGTCTGCTGTCCAGAAGACAGGGCGTGAAATTCCCCGTGAACTGAGCACGATCGAGGTCGAGGAGATGGTGCAGTGTTTTGCCAATGCAGCCAAACGTGCCCGGGAAGCCGGTTTCGACGGTGTAGAGGTACACGCCGCCCATGGATATTTGATATCGGAATTCTTGTCGTCTTATTTCAACGGGCGAAGCGACAAATATGGTGGTTCATTGGAGAACAGGGCCCGATTTCTTATTGAGATTATAACGGCAATTAATGACCTTCTGGGCAAGGACTATCCTGTTTGGTTCCGGATTAACGGGCAAGAATACGGACCTCAGGCAGGTCTTACCTCAGACGAAGTTCAACAGATCGCTATAATGGCACAGGAAGCCGGTGCAAATGCTGTTGACGTATCATTGTCTACCGGCGAGACGATACTACGCGCCGGCCCGCATACCGCCCAGGGCAGAGGAGTTCTCGTTGATTTAGCAGCTGCGGTTAAGAAAACAGTCAGCATTCCGGTAATGTCTGTCGGAAGAATGAATGCCGAGACCGGTGAAAAAGTGCTTCAAGAAGGAAAAGCAGATCTGATTGTTATTGGGCGGGGTTTGATTGCTGACCCGGAGCTTCCCAATAAGGCGGCTTCAGACAGGATCGACGAGATCAGACCTTGCAATGCATGCTTATGCTGTCTTGAGCATGTTGTGTTCATGGATAAGCCCTTGCAGTGTGTGGTAAATCCTGCAGCGGGCAAGGAACATGAATATTCGATAGCTGCGGCTAAGACTCCTAAAAAAGTTATGGTTGTTGGTGGCGGGACAGCCGGGATGGAGGCCGCACGCGTGGCAGCTTTGAGCGGGCATCATGTCACTCTGTATGAAAAGGAGAAAGAACTTGGTGGGCAACTTTTGCTGGCGTATATACCCCCCAACAAACAAAACCTGAAGCTTTTTGTCGAGTATCAGCAAAGACAGCTTACAAAACAGACTGTAGCTGTCGAGCTGGAAACGGAAGTAGATCACGTCCTGATTGAGAATGAAAAGCCGGATGCGTTGATCATAGCAGCCGGAGCCAATCCGCTGGTTCCTCCTATTGCGGGTATTCAGAAGAAAAATGTTGTTCTCTTTTCAGATGTATTGAGAGGAAACGCCGAGGTAGGCGACAAAGTTGTTGTAATTGGCGGAAATCAGGTTGGTTGTGAGACCGCAGAATTCCTTGTGGAAATGGGGAAAGAGGTAACAATCATTGAGATACTCGATGAGTTGGCACAAAGTGTCTACCCGATGAATAAACACTACCTGCTTGCCCGCCTGTATGAGCAAAATATTGGCTTTTATGCAGGGGTGCGCGAGGAAGAGATAACGGATACGGGAATTATTATCACTACAAAAGAGGGTGAAAATAAGACCATCGAAGCCCAGACCATTGTGATTGCGGTTGGATCCCGTTCGAATAAGGCAACGGCTGATGTTCTAAATGGCAAAATAGAAAAAACCTTTGTGATTGGCGACTGTTCGGCAGTACGAGATATTATGTCCGCCGTGCAGGAAGGGTATGCAGCAGCACTCAAAATATGATGTGCGTCTAATCGGGATGAAGTACCTAAAAAACTAAACAAGAAGATTCTATTTCTGGAGGTAGAAAAAAGTGACAAAAAAACAAGTACCTTTTAATGTGAATTATCTAACCGAACCTCTTTTTCCATTGGAAAATGTATGTCTAAAGGGGAGCAAGTGCAAAGCATGCGGTGTCGTCAGCTTTGGCAAAAGACTTCATTGTGAACAATGCACGAGCAAAGAACTGGAGGATGTTGTTCTAGGCACCCAAGGTAAAATTTATAGCTATACTGTCATTCGACATCCTGCACCCCCTCCATATATACCCCCGGAACCTTTTGTGCCATTCCCGGCCGCCTGGGTTGAGCTCCCGGAAGGAGTGAGAGTTCTTTCACCATTAACTGAATGCGAGCTGGATCAGGTAAAAATCGGCATGGATGTCGAGCTTGTGATTCGGGAGGCATGGGAAGATGAGCAGGGCAACAGTGTAATAGCCTTCGCATTCAAACCTGTGAAATAAAGATAGAAAAGGAGTTTAGCATATGAAAAAAGTGATGATTGTTGGAGCCGGTGCACATGAATGCGGAAGATTTGAGGGTAAGCCTTTTACCGAGATCGGTCGTGTGGCTGTTCAAAGAGCGCTGGATGATGCAGGAATGGAGTTCAAAGATATACAGGGGGCATTTTGCAGCCGGGTTTTTCTGCCGCAGTGTAGCGGCCTGAAAGTGCTGACCCAGTTTGGCCGTACAGGGATACCGGTTGTTGATATTGAAGCAGCCTGTGCCGCCAGCGGGGCATGCCTGAGACAGGCCTACAACGCAATCGTCTCCGGCCAATATGATATTGTTCTGGCCTTTGGGGTTGAAAAGGTGGGAAGGGGTTTTCTACCAGCCCCAAACTATGCCGAGTGGCAGGTGCGCATGGGGCTTTGTCAAAATCCTCAGTATTGGTCCATGAACGCCAGAAGGCATATGTATGATTATGGTACCACCATAGAGCAGATCGCTCAAGTGGCGGTAAAGAACCACAAGTATGGAGCCCTTAACCCATATGCCATGTATCGCAAGGAGATGACCATCGATGAAATACTTAATTCGCCGATGGTATGCGACCCGATGACCCTGTTTATGGTATGCGCTCCAAATGAGGGTTCGGCTGCGATGATCCTTTGTAGTGAAGAATTCGCCAAGAAATATAACAAAAGTAAACCCGTAAATATTGCTGCCTGTGAACACAGGATATGCAAGCATCCGTTGGTCCAGGTCGCAGCACAGTACTTTTATCCATTTGATAACCCACCGGCCACTACCGAGGCTTCCATGGCAGCTTATGAGGCGGCCGGCATTGGGCCTGATGATGTTGACGTAGCCGAAGTTCAGGACACCGATGCGTTCTGCGAAATTGAAGCAATCGAGCAACTTGGTTTTTGTGAAAAAGGTGAAGGCGGACGTTTTACAGAAGAAGGAGCCACTGAAATTGATGGAAAGATTCCGGTTAATATAAGTGGGGGACTTATAAGTAATGGTGAACCTGTCGGAGCCTCCGGGATGCGGCAGGTATTTGAGATAGTATGTCAACTCAGGGGAAATTCTGGAGCAAGGCAAGTAGAGGGGGCAAAAGTCGGGCTTACTCACGTGTATGGAGCAGATGGCCATTGTGCTGTGGTGATTTTGAATTGTTAAAAAAATTTATAATACCAGAGTATTGAACAAAAAAACAGGAGGAAGAAAATGGAAAAAAAGTGGTTGGTATTATTAATCTGCTTGGGAATCTCTATTGGATTTATTTCATCTCCGGGCATGGCTGAAGACAAACCAAAAACAATCAAGTTGAAAATGCAGTACTTTTTCCCCAAGGGACATCCTGCTACCGTTAACAGTCAGGACTATTATTGTAATATGGTAAATAAATTGAGTAATGGCCGCCTGAAAATCACCTCGCATGGTTCGGATGAGCTTGTGCCAACTTTTGAAATGGGCAATGCGGTCGGAAAAGGAACCATAGATATGGCAAGCTGGACTCCATATTTTGATATGGGAAAAGAACCTGTTGGTGCAATAATGGGTGTTCTGCCGTTCGGATTTACAGAACATGATTATATGGTTTGGTATTACGAGGCGGGCGGAAAGGAATACATTCAAAAGATGTATGACAAATATAATATTCACGTGATTGGACCCTGGATATCCTTCGGCCAGCTCGCCGGAATGAGTAAGAAGTCTATCGAAAGTCTGGCGGATATGGAGGGCAAGGTATATCGTAATACCGGCTTGCCGGCAAAAATATTAACCGAATTGGGTGTTTGTACCACGATTCTGCCTCCCGGAGAACTCTACACCGCCTTGGAAAGGGGCACAGTGGATATTCTTGAATTTTCTACACCGAGTGTAAACTATGCATTCGGCCTTCACGAAGTAGGGAAATATGTTATATTGCCGGGTTGGCAGGAGCCATCTACGCTGCTCTTAAATATTATCAATAAAGATACCTGGGATAAAATTCCTGACGACTTGAAGTATATTATGGAAATAGCAACAGATGCAGAATACCGCAAGTATGCTACCTTCGCTGCATATGATGATGCTGTGGCCTGGAAGAAAATGTTGGACTATGGCTGCGTTACCAACAGGCTACCCGATGCTGATTTGGCAAAACTTAGTAAAGCCACGGATAAGGTGCTGCAAGGTTATGCGGACGCAGATCCGTTTTTCGCCGAGGTATGGAAATCTCAGAAGGACTTCCTCGCGAAAATGAAGCCATATAGGACGCTATGCAATCTTGATTATAAAGAGTAGCAGTTGATCGAGATCCGAGAAATGAGCCTCTCTTGTCCATGGTTGATCATAAGTTATATTAAAAAACTCAACAATTTTCAACCCGGACAAGAGAGGTCAGATCTACTGGCGAGGCTTTATCTTGTTCAGTCCATAGAGAATACAAAGAGTGAAGCAAGGAAACATAAATTATGGGAAAATTAGATAAGTGTTTAAAATGTATAGATAACCTTAGCGAGTGGTCGGGTAAATTTTCCAGTTGGGCTCTCGTGCTGATGATGGCGATTGTATTTTATGATGTGATCATGAGACGTTTCCTGTCGAGTCCGAGCACATGGGGATTTGAAATCACTTACATGCTATGGGGAGCCTACTTCATCATGGTAACCGGGTGGACTGAACAGGTCGGAGGACATCTCAACGTCGATGTGGTCTACAGAAAATTTCCTGAACGCCTGAAATTATATCTTGATGTAATATTATATATTTCCCTGTGTCTTTTCTGGGTTGCAACTCTTATCAAAGGTAGTTTTATATTTGCCGTTGATTCCTGGAGTGTATCGGAACATACCCAGACGCCTTTTGCGCCTCCTCTTTATCCTCTCAAGATTATCTTGTTGATCGGGTTTATTATTCTCTGGCTCCAGTGTGCTGTCACATTCATTCGTAGTTTGAGAAAGCTTATAAAGTTTGAAAAGAATCGTAAAGAAGGAGGGCAAGACCTTGGATATTAATCCTCTCTGGATGTTTGTTCCCGTACTTCTGCTTGTATTTCTTGGTCACCCTCTAGGCTACATTCTTGGCGGTGTGGCTACCATCTTTGGTTTGATTGGGTGGGGGCCGCAGGTTTTCCATATGTTTGCCAATAAATTCTTTGCCATGCAGGTTAACTACCTTTTGATTGCATTGCCCCTCTTTATTTTTATGGGCAATATGCTGGGACGTTCAGGTGTGGCCGAGAAATTATACGGCGCATTACATGTATGGATGGGGCCTGTGCGAGGAGGATTGGCACTCGCAACCGTCATTATTTGTACGATATTTGCAGCGGCAACCGGGATAATCGGGGCATCGGTGACGGCGATGGGTCTTTTAGCCTTACCGGAGATGCTCAAAAGAAAATATGACGTAAGGTTGTCCTGCGGAACAGTAATGGCTGGATCTACTCTTGGGATTCTTATTCCTCCCAGCATTATGCTCGTTATATACGGGGCCATGGCGCAACTCTCGGTTGGTAAATTATTTATGGCTTGTGTTTTTCCGGGATTGCTCCTGTCAGGCCTATATTGTGCATATATCATGATCAGGTGCTTCTTTAGGCCTGAACTTGGGCCGCCCATGTCGGTTGAAGAGCGACAAATCCCTATGAAAAAGAAGCTTCTGATGCTTTTCACCTCCATTGCACCACCCATGTTTCTTATTCTGGCTGTTCTGGGCACAATTTTTACCGGTGTGGCAACCCCCAGCGAGGCTTCAGCCTTGGGAGCGATAGGAAGTATAATTATCGCTGCCGCAAATCGACAGCTGACTTGGGAAGTTATGAAGGATACCGTTTTTACAACAGCAAAAACAATAGGAATGATTAGTGTCATTGCAGCTGGTGCAAGCTGTTTTACCAGTGTTTTTTTGGGACTTGGCGGCGGTGCAGTAGTTGAAGGTCTTCTACTGGGGCTTCCGGGAGGTAAATATGCTGCTCTTGCTGTGATAATGTTGATTTTGTTTGCACTTGGCACTCTTTTGGACTGGTTTGGAATTCTTCTGTTGTGCATTCCAATTTTCAGCCCGGTAATTCAAAGCCTGGGATTCGATCCCATTTGGTTTGCAGCAATAGTGGCGATTAATTTGCAAATGTCTTTTCTTTCACCACCATACGGTGTCGCGCTCTTTTATCTGAAATCTGTTGCACCGGAAGAGATAACCATGGCCGAGATTATCAAATCAATATTCCCCTTTATAGGTTTGATGATATTGGGACTGATCATCTGTCTGGTATTCCCGCAGGTGATTTTGTGGCTTCCTAATCTAATGATTAAATAGTGGATAGATTTTATCCGGAAAGGTCAACTCTTAAGAATAAAAATAAAGAGATAGGAGGATGTGTTAGCATGAAGAAAATCACGTTTGTTGGGATCTTGGTTATTGCCATTTCAGCGCTTTTTATTTCCCCTGTTTGTGCGAAAGAAAAAACCGTTAAATGGAGGATGGCGTATTTTCTGCCGTCGGGAAATCCGCATACGGTTAACAGCCTGAATCATTTTTGCGATATCGTGAACAACCTGGGTGAGGGGCAGATAAAAATTGCGCCTCATGGAGCCGGCGAGATTGTTGGCGGGATGGAAATTCTTGATGCCGTATCAAATGGAATGGTTGACCTTGGAAGCTGGACACCCATGTATGATATCGGCCGGAATCCGGTCGGGGCGATCCTGGGTTGTCTCCCGTTCGGGTTCAGTACCCATGAGTATGTCGTTTGGTATTATCAAGGCGGCGGAAAAGAATTATGCCAGGAATTCTATGACGGATATAATATTCATGTAATCGGGGCATGGTTTTCTCCCGGGGAAATCGCCGGACATACAAGAAAGCAGATTAACAGCTTGGATGATATGAAAGGCATGGTTCTACGTGAGGCTGGGCTTCAGGCCAGAATCCTTGAGTCTATGGGCTATAAAACTGCAATGATCCCACATTCAGAAATCTACACGGCTATGGAAAGAGGGATCATTGATCTGGTTGAGCTGGGATCTCCAAGTCTGAATTTGGCCTTCGGACTCCACGAGGTAGGGAAATATATAATGTTGCCTTCATGGCACCAGCCCTCAGTGTTGATACTCAATATTGTCAATAAAGACGCATGGGACAATCTGCCGGATAATCTGAAGCTATTACTTGAGGTGGCGACCGACTCGGAGTATAGAAACTACGGCGCTTACAGCATGCATGAAGATGCTTTGGCCATCAAAAAGATGCAGGACTATGGATGTACCTTTACCCGTCTTCCGGATTCGGATTTAAAAAAGTTGTACGAGGCACGTCAGAAAATACTGAAAGAGTATGCTGATAAAGATCCTTTTTTTGCAAAAGTCCTAAAATCGCAAGAAGAATTTCTAGCCGAAATGAGACAGTATAAAAAGCTTTATGATTATGATTTTGAACATTAATAAATCATGAGTGGAAAATTATTCAAATTTCCGTTCCTGCTGGTAGATCATGATTTGTTCTAATCCGACACGAACCAGGGGGTATGAGGTATAATGGAAAAGCTTGATAAAGTATTAGAAGCTATTGACAGCATTAGCGAATGGGTTGGCAAGACTTTCAGCTATGCCCTGCTTATTATTATGTGCATTGTATTATATGACGTGATTATGAGGCGTCTTTTTGCACGTCCCACCTCCTGGGTTTTCGAGATATCTTTTATGCTCTGGGGGGCATACTTTTTGATGGTGGCCGGATGGACTGAGCTGAATAGAGGACATCTGAGTATTGATGTTTTTTACAGTCAATTTCCTGAAAAAGTAAAGATATATATCGATCTGATATTTTATCTTATATTCTGGCTCTTATGGACCGGTGTGCTTGTCAAGGGAGGTTTTGACTTTGCCCTAAAATCTTGGGGCATGCTGGAGCATAGTCAGACATCCTTTTCGCCGCCATTGTATCCGATGAAAAGTTTTATACCCCTCGGCTTTGCCATCCTGTGGCTTCAATGTGCCGCCAAATTCATTCGTGATTTACGCAAGTTGATCAAGGGAGAATACTAATTATGGATATCAATCCCCTTTGGATGTTTCTACCTACCATTTTGTTCATTTTAGCGGGTATTCCCCTGGGTGCTGTTCTCGGTGGCGTGGCTACTATATTCGGTCTTATATTTTGGGGGCCGCAGATAGTTTATATGTTTGCTCACCGGATTTATGCCTTGCAAATAAATTATCTTCTGATTGCCATACCTCTGTTTATCTTTATGGGGAATATGTTGGGACGTTCCGGTGTAGCAGAAAAATTATATGGTGCAATGCATATCTGGATGGGGCCGATCAGAGGCGGACTTGCGATTGGAACCGTGTTTCTTTGCACAATATTTGCAGCTGCTACCGGAATAATAGGAGCCTCGGTTACTTCCATGGGTATATTGGCTCTGCCGGAAATGTTAAAGCGTGATTACGATATCGAGTTATCTGCCGGGGTTATAATGGCTGCCGGAACATTGGGCATTCTTATACCACCCAGTATTATGCTGGTGGTTTATGGATCATGGGCAATGCTTTCGGTCGGGAAACTTTTCATGGCGGCTGTTTTTCCAGGTCTGATGCTTTCGGGTATGTATGCAGCTTATGTCGTAATTAGATGTTGGTTGAATCCGGAATTAGGACCCCCTCTGCCCAAGGAAGAAAGGGGGGTGCCGATGAGGCAGAAAGTGGTAATGCTTGCTACATCGATAGCACCTCCAATCTTTCTCATATTGGCAGTGCTTGGAACGATATTTTTTGGTGTGGCGACTCCGACCGAAGCTTCTGCACTTGGTGCTATCGGAAGTATCATTATAGCTGCTGCCAATAAAAAGCTGAATTGGCAGTTGATGAAAGAGACTCTTTACAGCACGGGAAAGACCATCGGTATGATCTGTATTATTGCTGCCGGAGCCAGCTGTTTTACGAGTGTGTTTTTAGGGATTGGAGGAGGCGGAGTTGTAGAAGAATTGCTCTTGAGTATCCCGTTTGGTAAATGGGGTGCGCTTGTCATTATCATGTTAATAATGTTCGTGTTGGGCGCATTTCTCGACTATTTCGGAATCTTGATGATTTTTCTTCCTATTCTGAGCCCAATTATTGTTAAACTGGGTTTTGATCCCATATGGTTTGCCACCATGGTAGTGGTGAATATGCAGATGTCCTTTTTGACACCACCCTATGGTATGGCCCTGTTTTTCCTGAAGGGAGTAGCACCGGACGAGGTTACAATGGCGCATCTTATGCGCTCTGTAGTTCCGTTTCTTGGAATCATTATATTATGTTTGGTTCTCATCGCCGTATTCCCGGGGATTGCATCGTGGCTGCCGAACATAATGATCAAATAACATGGTGAGATAGTTTTGGATGTACAGACATATCAACTCATAACAGCTGAACATGATTGAAGGGAAACAGATTTATTAGCTTAATACGAGTAGAGAATAATTGTGTTTAAAAAAATAGCAAGAGAGGAGATTGACGATGTTTTTTACATTTCCTGATGATTTTAAACAGGTAGAATTATTACCAGGTATTACGATCAATTTGGCTTGGGGCAAGGACATAATGATAAGCTATGCGGAACTTGGGCCTAATTTCTCGTCGCCTTCCGACCATCACCACCCGCATGAACAAGGTGGCTATATTATTGAAGGAGAATTGGATGTAGTGGTCGGAGAGCACAAGCGCTATTGTAAAGCCGGCGATGTTTTTATTTCGCCCGTGAATATGATCCACGGTGGATTTACACGCGATAAACCGGTTAGAATGATCGAGGCTTTCAGTCCGCGCCGGGATGATTATATCGACCCGGAATCAGTTCGGGATGCAGGAGTTCCGAAAATAAATTCAAGCATTAAAGCAAAGGAAAATGGACCAATTTTCAGCTTCCCCGATGACTTTAAAAAAAAGGTCCTTATGCCTGGAGCCGAGCTTAATTTGGTCTGGGGAGAGAGGCTGATGATAAGTCAGGCGACACTGCAACCAGGTTTTACGCTGAAACCTCATACTCACCCCCAAGAACAATTGGGATACATCGTTGAAGGTGAAGCGGAATTAGTTGTTGGAGATGAAAAGCGTGTTCTAAGAGGCGGCGATGCATTTCTTGCTCCCAGCAATGTCCCGCACGGTGGATGCGTACTTAATAAGCCAACAACGTTTATTGAATTTTTTACCCCTCCCCGCGAAGACTATATTTAAAAGGTCGGGAAAGGCAGCAAAGGAAAATTTAAAAGATTGAGATTGGAGGAAGAGAATGTTCAAAATTGTGGCAACATATTTCTTACCCGAAAAAGATTTAGGGCAGGAGATTGTCAGTGCGGCCGGAGGAGTGCTGGAGAAAAGATTGTGTAAAGCCGGCCCCGAGGGTGACGAAGATGAACTGATTGCAAGATGTCAAGATGCTGATGTGGTTTTAACATGCATTCAACCGTTTACCAGGAGGGTTATTGAGAGCCTGCCAAAACTCAGGTCGATTTGTATGTTCGGCATCGGATATGAAGAAATAGATCTGGAGGCTGCCACTGACAATGGTGTTCTGGTAACCAACATGCCTGATTATTGTTTAAATGAATGTGCAGAGCATGCCATGTTTTTATTAATGGCATGCCGGAGCAAATTTTTACGTATTCAAAACGCAATCAACGACGGCAAATGGGACGCACCGATACCTGCCTACATCAGACAGAAAATACAACCGCCCATCCATAGACTCCGTGGACAGACAATAGGTCTTATTGGTTTGGGAAATATCGGGAAGGCTCTTATACCACTCGCAAAGGCGTTCGGTTTGAAAATCTTAGCAAATCGGAGACATATGGTTTTGGGATTTGATGAGGAACTGGGCGTAGAGATGGTCGGGATAGATCGGCTTTACAAGGAATCAGATTTTATTGTGGTGTTATGCCGGCTCAATGATGACAGTTACCATATGGTGAATGCAGAGGCCTTCGATAAAATGAAGTCTACAGCTTACTTCATCAATATTGCAAGGGGTGGCATAGTTGACGAGAAAGCTTTGATCAAAGCCCTTCAAGAAGGGAAAATAGCAGGGGCCGGTCTTGATGTGGTCGATCCGGAACCACCACTGCCGGACAGTCCGCTATTTGCAATGGATAATGTTATCCTTACCCCTCATATGGCGCAATACTCCGACGAAGGAGAGTATGAGGGATGGCGTCAGCCTGCATATGAGGCAGCTTCGATCATTAGCGGCAAGTGGCCACGCGAAATTGCCATTGTCAATCCGGAAGCAAAGGTAAAATATGTTAAGAAATGGGGCGAAATGAAATAATGGCGACACGATGGTTGAGGAATACCGTGGATGGTCAAGAAAATCTTAAATTCCTGGGGAAAAAACGACCTGTTTGTCGACATTCGAACGAAAAAATATATGAAAAGGATTCAATGAAATGAAGAAAACGGGAGAAATGACAGGGTTGCAACTGACTGAAGATATATACGATAATCGTATCAAGAATGGGAAAGAACTAAAAGAAAAAGGTACAAAAATTATTGGCTATCTTTGCTGTCATGTGCCGGTAGAGTTGATCACCGCTGCTGATCTTGTTCCATATCGAATATGCGGTGATATGAAAAGACCTCCATTGAGTGCGGATGAATACCTGGAAACGATTACCTGCTCATTTGCCAGGAGCGCCTTTGATCTGGCGATCCGGGGGGATTTCGATTTTCTTGACGGAATCGTAATTCCCCACACCTGTGATAACATTGTAAAACTCTATGATGTATGGTGTTTTCATGTAAAAACCCCGTACCAGTATTTTGTAAATGTTCCCCATGTTCTCAACCCGGGAGCCATTGAATTTATGGAAGCGGAATTAAATCAGTTTCTGCATAGCCTGGAGCATTTAATCGGGAGAAGGATCGGGGAGGATAGCATCAGGGATGCGATTACATTGCACAACGAAAACCGGCTTCTCATACGAAATTTGTACGAACTGCGAAAGTCAGAACCACCATTGTTATCTGGAGTTGAGGCGACAAAGATACTTGTCGCTTCAATGTCATTACCGGTTGTTGAGAGTTCCGCTTTATTACGGCAGGTTATTGGCGAGATAAAAACACGAGAAAAAAAATTAGACAAGCACCCGAATCGGATCATGATTCATGGAATACAGTTGGACGATGCTGGTTTCATGAAATTGGTGGAGGGATTGGGCGCCAATGTGGTCGTGGACGATATCTGCATAGGAACAAGACATTTCTGGAACGATGTCGAGGAGGATGGGAACCCGATAAAAGCGCTGGCCATAAGGTACCTGGAGAAGGTGTACTGCCCACGTACACTGCGCCCGCGAACCGGCACGAGGGCTGAAGAAATGGAAGACAGATTCGGCCATATTCTTAAATTTGCCAAGGATTTCAACGTCACGGGCATAATTTTTTATATAGTAAAATACTGTGACATCATGGGCTTCGATGTGCCCGACTTGAAAAATTATCTTGAAGATGCCGGATTTCCCGTACTCAATATTGAGGACGAATACAGTACGAGAGGTTTTGCTCGATTAGAAACAAGGGTTCAGGCGTTTTTGGAAATGATAGGTTAATGGTAAATTCCAAGGGAGTTGAATCGATGGCAAAAGCAAAAGAGTCAAAAACAACGGCTAGGAAAACAACCGTGGCTGCGACAAAGGTCCGCGGTTTGGTTAAACAGATGAATATGGATGCCCAGGCAGCTAGTGTAAATGGTGAACCGATTGCATATTGCTTCATCATGAGTTTCTATGACGAAATTATACGAGCGATGGGAATTACCCCTGTATGGACGGAAAATTTTGCCGGACTTTGCGCTGCCAAGAGGGATGCCGATCGGTTTTTACAGAGTGCAAAAAAAGATGGTTATCCCAATGATTTGTGCACCTATGCTCTATGTGGCCTGGGATTCGATATCATGCGTAATGAAATAGGAGGGGTGCCGCCCAATTCACCTGATGGTGGTATGGCCATGCCTACGGTAATGCTGGGTTCAGGGATGATGATCTGTGATCCCCGGTACAAATGGTATCAGGCGGCGCAGCGGTATTTAGATGTTCCAATGTATGCACACAATCTACTATGGCCTCCTTATCCTTGTGATTTGAAAGAAGTTGAGGGTTATTATGTGAAATTTCTTGTTAAAGAATTGCAGGGTCTGGTTGATTTCTTAGAAAAACAGACAGGGAAGAAAATGAACTGGGATCGTCTCAGCGAAGTTGTGGATATCGCAGAGAGGACACTGGATATCTGGTGGAAGGCGTATAATTTGAGAAAGGCTGTGCCGGCTCCCATGCCCTCAGAGGATGCCTTTAATACAATGGTTCCGGGCTGGTTTATGTTGGGCACACAGGATGCGCTTGATTTTTATACCGAGCTCCATGACGAAATTAAACAGAGAGTTGAACAGGGGATAGGTGTGATTCCCGACGAAAAATATAGGGTCCTTTGGGCAAACGGTCTTCCTCCATGGCACTCGATGATGATGTTAAATTACTTCGAAAGTCTGGGGGCCGTGTTTCCTATCGAGGCGGTTTATAAGCCTTGGGATCCGGTTGAAATTCCAGCCAGTGTAACAAATCCATTGGAGCGGATTGCCCAACGTCTTTTTAAAGCCTGGACGTTTCGATATGAAAAAGCGGATCGAAATACAAGAGTGCCTGAGGTTGAACTCCTTTTAGAATGGATCGATATGTACAAAATTGATGGCATTTTAATGCACAGGGCTTTTTCATGCCGTACGGTCCATGTCGGAGAAATCCACCAGCTAAAGGTTCTCAGGGAGCATTGTGATCTTCCGCATCTGGTTCTGGAGAGCGACATGATTGATGTCACTTCATTTTCCGAAGAAAAGGTCAAGACACAGATAGAAGCATTTGTTGAGACCATGGATGCTGCGAAGGGGCATCCCAGGATGTAACTTCGGTTTCTATACCTGCAAAAGAAATGGATCGGGCTGGAATTATAGGAACAATAAATAGCACAATGGAGGACTGAATAATGAAAAGATGGCTGAATATTGGCGATATGGTAAGTGCTAATGCGGATATTGCCCCTGATAAAATGGGTGCAAGAGACCTAAATCGAAGCATGACCTTCAAGGTGTGGAACGAGCGCAGTTGCAGGTTGGCCAATTCATTGCTGGATCTTGGTCTGAAGAAAGGCGATTCTATTGGTTTTATCGCATACAACTGTGTTGAATGGCTGGAGATTTATGTGGCAACCGCCAAGGCCGGTCTGGTGACCATCCCCATTATGTTTCGTTTAGCGCCACCTGAAATCGAATATATACTCAAAGACTCACAGGCAAAGGCCTTTATTGTCGGAGAATCATTTATTGAGGGAGTAGATTCAATACGTGATAATATTAATGGGGTAAAGGATTTTATCTACTTAGGCAATGGTCTGGCTCCTGAGGGATATGTACATTATGAGGATCTCATGTCGAAAGGTGCTCCGGATGAACCAGACGTGGAGATTCTTGAGTCGGATGGATGGGTTGTTTGCTACACCTCAGGAACTACAGGGAAACCAAAAGGGGCCATGCGGACCCATGAATGCTGGACTCCGCTTTGGCTTATTGATGTGGCGGAAATCGGGCTCAACCGGGAAGACATCGGGCTCATTGTACTGCCAATGTGCCATTCCAATTCGCTGAATTTTGGTTTTGCCCTTACCTATACCCAGGCTGCAATCTGTGTGTATAACAGGACTAATTTCGATCCCGAAGAACTGTTAAAGACCATTTCAGAAGAAAAAATTACCTTCACATCCTTGGTGCCCACTCACTATATACGTATGTTGGCCCTGTCTGATGAGGTTAAAGAAAAATACGATGTGTCCCATGTCCGCAAGCTTATGTGTTCCTCGGCCCCAGCTCGGAGGGATGTTAAAGCGAATATAATGGAAATGTTCGGAAATTCAGATCTTTACGATGGATATGGTGCTTCCGAAACGGGGACAGTCACTCTGCTGAGGCCGGAGCATACCCTGGACAAGTTGGGTTCCATCGGGCGCGAGGTTATTGGCACACCGCGAATAAAATTACTTGATGATGAAGGTAATGAAGTTCCGGAAGGCCAGGTGGGAGAACTGTATTCAAAAGCTCCTTTTAACTTTGCCGGATACCTGAATAAACCGGAAGAAACAAAGGCCTCTTACAGGGGTGAATATTTTTCGGCTGGAGATATGGCGTACCGGGATGAGGATGGTTTTTATTTTCTGGTGGACAGAAAGAAAAATATGATTGTCAGTGGCGGAGAGAATATTTATCCCTCAGAGGTTGAAGATGTGGTCGGTGCTCATCCTGATGTGAAGGATGTAGCTATCATAGGGATTCCTGACGCAAAGTGGGGGGAGGCTGTAAAAGCAGTTGTGATTCTTCATGATGGCGTCGACCCAAGAGAAGAACTCAAGCAAGAAATTATGGATTTTTGCAACGGGAAGATTGCCCGCTATAAGATGCCGAGAAGTGTTGACTTCGTATTGGAAAATGATGTTCCGCGAACATCGACCGGTAAAATATTACACAAGGACCTTCGTGAAAGATATGGGAAATGGGGTGATCGGAAATAGAAGATGCTTTGATATTTTTCATGGAAAAAACCTCGTCTCTAAGGCGAGAATAAAAAAGGAGAATGAATATGGAACGGAAAAAGCAGGGGATTTTATCGAGAAATATAAATGGTGGTCATCGACTAGGCTTTACGTTATTGATTTGTTTACTTGCCGTATCGGTTTTTTTCCTGACAGCGCCAAATACATATGCAAAATCAAAGGTGAAAGTTTTAAAGGTGTCCAGTACGATACCGGAACATGGAAAGAGCAGCCAGGTAATGAAATGGTGGGGAAGTGAACTTGAGAAACGAACGAACGGTAGAGTGAAATGCGAATACTATTTTGCTCAATCTCTTGTAAAGAATCAGGATTCCATCGACGCTTTAAAGATGGGCATTGCTGACATCCAAGTAGTGATAAACGCTTATTTCCCGACACAGATGCCATTATGGGGAGCTCTCGATCTGATTTATTTAAACAATTCTTATTGGGTTCTGATGAAATGTTCGGAAGAAATGGCGGAAAATGATCCCTTATTCAAGAAGATGTATGATAATGTTAATGCAAATCCCTTGATGCAGTTACCTGCACCGGAAAATATTATTCTTTCAACAAAACCGATAAAAACATTGGAAGATTTGAAAGGGCTTAAAATAAGATGCTTGGGACAGATGAATGAAGCCATGAAACTATTGGGTGCGACGCCGGTAGCATTGCCGATTCCAGAAGTATACGAGGCGCTGGAGAGAGGAACGATTGATGCGATTACAGGTATCTGTATAGATACCCTTCCAGTGTATCGGTTCCATGAAGTTGCGAAGTATCTTATTTATCCGAGTATGGGAACCTATTGTTCGGCAAACTATTCAATAAACCGGGATTCATGGAACGACCTGCCTGATGACATAAAGCAAATCATAGAAGACATGAAACCGGATTTGGAAGAAAAATACGTTGAAATCTACAATGGATTTATCAAAAAGAGCAACGAAACTGCGGTCCAGTCCGGGTGTGATGTTTATGTATTGCCACCAGCTGAAGTTGCAAGGTGGAAAGCTATGGTCCTGCCGCAGATGCATGATAAATGGATAAATAAAATGGAAAAACAGGGCATGCCAGGTCGAAAAACAGTGAATAAATACAAAGAGTTAATTAAAAAATATGAGCCAAATGACCGTCATGTCAATGAATTGACCCAAGGATAAACATATCAAATTGAGGGGGTGGGGATCTTATGGTCCCCTCTCCCATTATCGAATAATAGCAGCACCCTAAAATAGAAGAACAGGGGTGGCCGATTGAGAAAAATTATTAATTTATGCGCTCTGTTAAGCGGAATATTATTGTTGGTGATTATGGGCATTATTTCCGCCGAGGTTGTTTGCAGATATTTTCTCCATAATCCAATAATTGGCGTGGTGGAAGTCAGCGAATTCATTTTGATATTTATTATATTTGGAAGCCTTGCCTATACCCAGTCGCTGGATGGCCATATAAGAATTGAACTGGTTACGAATAATTTATCATTACGATATCAGAAAATTTTACGGATCGTGGCTCTTGTTCTTTCATTTTGTATCATGGCGTTGATTGCAATACAAACGGGAAAGGGTTTTTGGGCTTCGTGGGAGATACGGGAAGTAAGGTGGGGTATTGTTCCACTGCCAATGTATCTGGTTAAATTCATGGTATCCTCTGGGTGCTTTCTCCTGTGTGTACAATTTGTAATAAGCTTGCTTGATGAATTGCGTACCACTGGCAGAAGCGCTGAGATACAGGAGTAGGTCGATGGATCCTCTGTTGATAGGGCTTATAGGATTTATTGCATTGATTGCAGTGCTTGCAGCAGGTCTTCACATCGCTTTCGGTATGGCCCTTGTAGGAACGATAGGGCTTTTACTGACCACGGGTCCGAGAGTAACGCTTGGCACGCTCAGTCTTATACCGTTAAGTACAGTTTTTTCCTATTCACTGGTAGTTATACCCCTGTTTATTCTTATGGGGAATTTTGCGTTTGTTGCCGGGATAACCAGGGACCTGTACGATACCGGCTATAAATGGTTTGGTCGATTACCGGGCGGATTGGCAATGGCAACCGTGTTTGCCTGTGCCGGTTTCGCTGCGGCAACCGGTTCAAGCGTGGCCATGGTTGGTGCAATGTCAAAAATGGCTTTGCCTGAAATGGACAGATTTAAATATCATAGGTCGTTGAGTCTGGGGAGCATAGCCGGGTCCGGGACATTAGGAGTACTCATTCCGCCAAGTATTGTCGCGGTCATCTATGGCGTTGTTACCGAGCAGTCCGTGGGGAAAATATTAGTAGGATCAATTTTTCCCGGTATTCTCACGGCGACACTCTTTATGGTCATGATTGGAATCAGGGCGACGATTAATCCAGCGTTGGGACCAAGGGCAAAAGGGATTACATGGAGGGATTCATTACGTTCGCTGAAGGGAGTCTGGGGGATCCTTGTACTTTTTATAACAGTAATGGGTTCAATCTATACCGGGATTGCTACGGCAACCGAAGCAGGAGCACTAGGGTGTCTGGGATCTTTCATAATTGCATTTTGCTTGGGAAAGTTGAACTGGGGTACTATCAAGAATAGCTTGCTTGATACGGTTCAGATGACAGCTATGATTTTTGCTATAACAATTGGTGCTGCAATATTCTGTCTTTTTCTAACAAGGGTGGGTTTTGCAGGAGCTTTCATGTCTCTTTTTACTGGCTTACAAGTGCCCACCATCTTTTTAGTAATTATATTTTTGCTAATTTATATACCCCTGGGGATGTTTTTTGATGCTATGAGTATGATATTATTGACGCTTCCTATTATTTTCCCGGTGCTTCAGAGTCTTGGAGTAGATGGTATCTGGTTTGGTGTTATGGTCATTATAATGATTGAAATAAGTTTACTTACGCCGCCTGTTGGACTCAATGTATATGTATTGAAGAGTGCGATTCCTGATGTCGATATTATTGAGGCATTCAAAAGTGTTATTTGGTTTATAATCGTCGAACTCGTTGTTGTTGGTCTGATGCTGGCTTTTCCGCAAATCGTTCTTTTTCTTCCGAATATGATGAAATAGGGGTGGGTTAAAGGTCAATAATTGAAGATGAGGAATTGAACATAAGAAAGAGGATGAATAGGAAATGGATTTCGGACTGAAAGATCGAGTAGCAATTGTAACGGGAGCCGGGCAGGGTATTGGTGCAGCAACGGCTTTGTTGCTTAGTGAAGAGGGTGCCAAGGTTATCGTGAACGATTTATCGAAGGATAATGCAGAAAAAATAGCGTCATCGATTACAATGCAGGGTGGCGAGGCTGTCGCAATTCAGGCTGATGTAGGTGCGGCAATTGAAGTAAATCAAATGGTAAACGAGACTATCGATCGATTCGGAAAAATCGATATTCTTGTAAATAATGCCGGCAAAGGAAAGCCGATACCTATTCAGGAAATGATGGAGGAACAATTTGATGAGATCCAACGGGTAAATCTGAAAGGAGTTTTCAATGTAACCCGTTCGGTAATTAATCACATGATAGAGGCAAAATATGGAAGAGTGATATCTCTCTCATCAGTTGCAGGAAAGGTCGGTGCGGTAAATAATCTTTCACATTATGCAGCCGCAAAGGCCGGGGTAATCGGATTTACAAAGTCGATAGCACGTGAACTAGGTAAATATAATATTACTGTTAATACGGTCGTACCTGGTGCTGTCGATACGCAAATATTAACATCTGAGATGCGGGTGAATATCATGGAAAAAATAATCAAAAACAATCCTATAGCCCGCATGGCACAGCCAAGAGAAATAGCCTGTCTCATTGCTTTTTTGGCATCTGATTCGGCAGGGTACATAACCGGTACTGTGGCTACCATAGATGGAGGTTTTACCATGTGTTAAGATGAATTTATCTTATACATAAGTTTATATAATAATACGAAGGGTAATTCAAAGTTAATACTTTTGAACCGAACCTGCAATCGAGTTTGTTAATAAAAGAAGGGTTAGAAGATGGGATACAAAGAATTTATTGTTCAAAACAGATTTAAAGATAAAGTATGTATTGTGACTGGAGGGGGTTCCGGAATAGGTCGAGAGACGGCACTGCGCTTAGCGAATGAAGGGGCCAGGATTGTTGTCTCAGACATTAATATTGAGATGGGAAAAGAGAGCTCTCAATTAATTAATGCTATCGGTGGGCAGGCTATAGCTGTGAAAACGGATATATGCAGCACCGACAGCATAACGTACATGGTTGAGAAAACAGTCAGTGAGTTCAAGCGGATAGACATACTTATCAACAGTGCCGGAATTGTTGTGCGCGGTGGATTATTCAGCAGTAAAGAGGACGAGTGGAATAAAGAAATCGATGTGGATTTAACTGGAACCGCACGTGCCATTAAGTATGTCGCACAACAGATGAGAAAGACCGGGGGGGGTAAAATTGTAAATATTGCCTCTGCTGCAGGAAATATTGGTTCTGGCGCTGCAATATATTCTGCTGCCAAGGGTGGAGTTATCGCTCTGACCAAAGTTTTAGCAGGAGAATTTGCACCTTACAAAATTAACGTAAATGCTATTTGTCCAGGATTTACGGCAACACCCCTTAATGAAACCGTCCGTGAAATGGGACTGGAAGAAGTTGTTGAAAAAAAAATACCATGGGGAAGATGGGCGACAGCTAAAGACATTAGCAGTGTTATCGCATTTTTGGCATCTGAAGAAGCGGATTATATGACAGGTGCTGTGGTTTCGGTCGATGGTGGTTTTACAAGTTTCATTGATCTTGGTCCTGAATATCGACAGTTTGATACAATGAAAGGTTTGTAGGAGAAACATAGTCTAATAAACGGATGATATATAGGTTGGATGCCAACTTAGGAAAAAGAGAAATCTGATACAAAGGAGATTTTTATGGAAGAAACTGCTGCCGAATTACTAGCTAATTATGCTGTTGATTTAAAATTTGATCAGATCCCCGATAAGGTCATTGAAAAGGCAAAGACATGTTTGCTCAATGGATTGGGGGTAGCTCTTACAAGTTATAATTATGATCCTGTCAATATTACCATGAGGGCAACAACATCTGCCTTTGGGGATGTCGCGGAAAATAGCCATAGGGCAACTGTAGTAGGGCAGGGGAAGAAGGTTTCTCTTGCACAAGCAGTTTTTGTAAATGGTATGATGTTTCATATCCGCGGACAAGAGGATACCTATTTCCCTACCATGTCACATTTTGGTCCGATTATGGTGCCGGTTGTGTTGGCCCTTGGGGAATCATATCAGAGGACAGGGAAAGAAGTTATAGAGGCATTGATTATCGGATATCAGGTAGCTGCTGTAGCTGGGAGCGTGTCTGAAAAGATCAGTACTACCCGAGGATTCAGGGCGAGTTCAATTTACGGACAATTCGGGAGTGCTGCGGCTGCTGGCAAACTTTTAAAACTTAATAAAAAAGAGATGGCCAATGCCATGCGTTTTGCTGCAAATCAAGGTTGTGGGCTTAATCAGGTTTGGATGTCTGGTACCATGGAATACAGTATTCATATGAGTCAGGCTGCGTTGGGTGGGCTTTTATCCGCAGTGCTTGCGAAAGAAGGAGGAGAAGCTGCAGAAAAAGCTTTAGAAGGAAAGGCGGGTTTCTATCGTGCATATGCTGGTGTGGAGCAGGAAGTGATTGAACCCTTAAGAAGGGTTTTAAAAGAAAAATATCATATCCTGGATGTCAGTTATAAACCATTCAATATATGCGGTCTCAATCTATCGCCAGTTATTGCTGTTTTGGAACTGATGAAGAAAACAGATATCAATCCTGATGAGATCGCGAAAATAAAATTAGGAATGAATCCTGAAGAGGCGGCACATCTTGGAACGAATAACAAGGGGCCGTACATCCGATTTCTTGATACAGCAATGAGTGCTCAATATTGTGTTGCAACTGCGATAAAACACAGAAAGATGACCATGGCCGGAATGCTTGAGTTCGATGATCCCCAGATTATGGACCTTGTTGGAAAATGTAGTTTGATCTCAGATGAAAATTGTCAACCTTTATGTTGTTACATTGAGATCGAAACCAAGGATGGGAAAAAGCATAAGAATGAACTGATTATCGATGAATTCTTCTATGATTATTCTTTTGAAAGAGAAGCAGAAATCTTGAGGGGAATGCAACCTGAAATGGGGATATCACCCTCGAAATTTGAGAAGTTGGTGGATGCATTGTCACATTTTGAAACGGTAACCAATGCGGAGAGCATTATTGATCTGATAATTAAATGAAAATTATCAAAGGAATGGTGTTCGAAAAGTAACAATTTAAGAATGAGAATATTATTAGCAGATTGATTGGGATGGAGATAATGAAAAAAAATGAGATAGGTCCGAGAACGTTTATTTATCCGATGCCGGTTACTCTAGTAGGGGCCAATGTTAATGGCAAACCGAATTTTACGACTATCGGGTATTGCGGGGCTATTAACCACAATCCTCCAATGATTTCGGTTGGGATTAATCAAAAGCACTATATCAGGATAGGCATGAACCAGAATAAAACATTCAGTGTGAATATTCCATCGTCTGACATGGTGAAAATAACGGATTACTGTGGTGTCGTTTCAGGACATAAAGTCGATAAGTCTCAGATATTTGAGGTTTTTAATGGGAAGTTGGAAAACGCACCAATGATTGCAGAATGTCCTTTAAATCTTGAATGCAAGGTTGTCCAAACTATTTTATATCCAATGCAAGAGGTGTTCATCGGGGAAGTGATTGCAGCGTATGCAGAAGATAAATTTCTAACCAATGGTTTGCCGGATATTAAAAAGATGAAAGCCCTAGTGTTTTCAATGCATGACAATAATTACTGGACGATTGGTGAAAATATTGGAAAGGCGTGGAGTATTGGAAACGAATTAAAAGACAAGTTAAAGGAATAGCAGTTCGATCTTTGTGCATTCGATTAAGGATAGATGTGAAAAACAAATGGGTGCGTATGATTTGATGCTGGAACAAAATTGATCTAGTCGATAGGAGAAATATATGGGTCATTTCAGAGAACTCGGAGAGGAATTGCAGTGTTTGTTGAGATTAAAAACCGATCCTGTTGCATACGGCAGATATGAACAAAAAGATGATCTGGACAAAATCGATGGTTTGTTTCGATTCCCGCATATGTTTAGTTTCGGACAGGCACTCTTTGCAGCCAGGTTTCAGGGACTGACGGTAGGAATTACCGCTGAGGATAAAATGTTTGCACGATGTATGCGTATCAACGGATTGCTGCCGGTTTCCATGGAAAGTATGGACGCAGAGGCCAAGATGTTGGCGACAACATGGTTTGCTTCTCCAGAAGATGGTATGGAGCAGCAGAAGGCCTATCCTCGGATTCCTGTTGCAGAGGCCATTGTTGTTGGTCCATTGATGAAAGAGGAATTTGAGCCTGATATCATTCTTATATTCGGCAAACCAGCCCAGATCTCTTTGCTGATGAGTGGAATGCAGCGGGAAAAATACGAAAGGTTTCAATTCTTTTTTATGGGTGAGGGTGCATGTGCAGATTCGTTGGCACAGAGTTATGTAACAGGAAAACCTGCCGTAGAGATTCCTTGTGGTGGTGAAAGAAGTTTTTCTCAATTAGCTGACGATGAACTTATTATTGCATTACCCCCGTTCTATTTCGAACGCGCTCTCTCCGGATTGAGGAAACTTCGCCATATTGGAATTAAATATCCGACTGCTTCCATTGGTGGCATTGCCGATATTGAACCTATTATGAAGCGGGTCTATTCAAATACGATTGAGGCAGCCATGAGAAAGGGAAAAGCAGCGGAATAAAAAATGTAACAAATGAAATAAGGTGAAAAAGTGAGAGCTAAAAGCCCTCGACAATGTTCGACAAAAGTTGATGCAGATAGAAGCTAAAGAAGCTGATAATCAATAAAAGGATAAATAACAGTATGGATTCACTGGATAATATAAGAACAGTAAATGGTAATGCCGACATTGTTCAGATTGATTACCAGAAATGTGATAATTGCGGCCTTTGTGTATCTGAATGTCCTACATTTGCGATTCAGATGGATACTTCTGAAGAGAGGGTAAGGTCTGCTCCGGACGCAAGGAACTTGTGTCTGGCATGTGGTCATTGCGTGGCTGTATGTCTGAGAAGTGCATTTCGTCTAAAATGGTTTGACCCTGATGATTGTCTAAAAGTGCGGCCCGAGATGGTTTTTAGTTCCGAGCAGGCCGAGTATTTTATCCGTTCGCGACGCTCCATTCGTACATTCAGGGATAAACCCGTAGAACGATCCAAATTGAAGAAGCTCGTTGAGATAGCCGGTTATGCACCATCTGCAAAAAACAAGCAGCCCTGGCACTGGCTGATTGTCGACAGTCAAAAGGAGCTGCGCCGTTTTGAAGGAATGGTTATCGATTGGATGCGAATTCTCATAAAGCAGGAACCTCAATTCGCTGAAACCATCGGGGCACCACGACAGGTAATTAAGTGGGAAAATGGTGAATCTCCTATACTAAGAAATGCCCCTGCACTTATAGTTGTCCATGCAGATAAAAGCTGGCCTTTTTCCTGTGAAGATTGTACGCTGTCATTAAGTTATCTGGATTTGTTTACATCAGCACTCGACTTGGGTGCTTGCTGGGCAGGACATTTCTACTATGCGGCAAATCGGTATCCGCCTCTCACTCAGGTTCTTGAAATACCATCCCAAAACTGGGTATATGGCGCTTTGGTTGTTGGTTACCCGAGGCCCAGGTTCTTCAGGATGCCTTTGCGCAGACCTCCCCGGGTAACCTGGAAATAATGAGCGATTTAAATCCTAAGCATTATGGTGTCTAACCAGAAAAAATCATTACAGGAGGCAACAATGCGTTATGACCTTAAACAAGTTGATAAAATTGAAATTATTACACTTCAGGACAACTATATTGATTTGGTGGCGCAGGACAATAATGAAATTATAAAAAGAGCATTGCCGTTAGAAGGATCACAGATAAAAAACAGCATCTTGGCAGAGCATGGGTTTTCGGCTTTTATAGCTGTCAACGACATGGGAACAAACCGCAACCTCCTTTTTGATTTTGGTTTCTCGATCTATGGAGCTGCTGTTAACGCTGATATCTTGGGGCTGGATTTGACAAAGGTGGAAACCCTTGCTTTGTCCCATGGTCATCCCGATCACACCGGCGGGCTTGAGAAACTTGCTCAGAGAATAGGTAAAAAGGGCATTGAGCTTGTTGTACACCCTGCCGCTTTCAGGAATCCACGCTACAATAAAACTGTCGATGCACGAAGGGTTTTTTTCCCTCCATTTACTCGGGAGCGGGTCGATGCTGCAGACATTTCTTTATATGAAACGACGAAACCTCACTTTCTTCTTGATGACTCGATCCTCTTTATGGGAGAGATCCCTCGAGTAACTGATTTTGAAAAAGGAATTCCGACATTTTGCTACGAAGAAGAAGGTCAGGAAAAGGCGGACTACACCGAGGATGATACGGCTATTGTGGCCAATCTCAAGGGCAAGGGGCTCTTGGTTTTGTCAGGTTGTGCCCACTCCGGCATCATCAATACCATACGCTATGCGCAAGAACTGACCGGCGTCAGCAAGATATTTGCCGTGATAGGAGGTTTCCACCTCTCCGGCGCATATTTCGAACCTCTGATTAAGCCCACTATAGAGGCTTTAAAGTCTATGGATCCAGAATATATTCTACCTACCCACTGTACAGGCAGAACAGCCATTATGGCAATTGAGAAGGAAATGCCGGATAAATTTCTACTCAATATGTCTGGGACGACACTGACCTTTAAAGCGTGATGTGAAAGTGTCTTAGGGAGCAAAGGATTTATAACTAAAAATAGAGCCTCCGACTGTTTATCTTGAATTTCGTAAAAAAAAGAAAGATCAGATCAGGATTCCTGCGGTTCATGATAACCGAATTGTTTAGGTGACTGAATAGAACAAGAAAATAAATATCACGAGCATCAAATGGATGACGGTCGATTGAATACTGATCGGCATAAGTAAAATATTAGAGATTTATAAAAAAGAAAGGAATAACATGGAATTAAAAAGATTGTTGTATCCAAAATCATTGGCTGTAATTGGTGTATCAAAGCATAATGATAGTCACCCCGCAAATGTTGTTTACTATAAAAATCTACTGAGGTTTCCAGTAAATGTGTATGCTGTGAATCCGAAAGCCGGGATGTTGAAAGGTCAACATGCATTTGCCAATATAAAAGAATTGCCTGAAAAAATTGATCTCGCGGTGATTGCATCGAGGGCAGAGAACGTACCGATGATTCTAGAAGATTGTATCGAAGCCGGGGCTGGTGGCGCTATTATTATATCAGGCGGTTTTTCAGAGGCCGGTAGAAAAGATTTACAAGAACGAATAGCTGATATTGCCAAGGAAGGAAATTTTCCTTTTATCGGACCAAACTGCCTGGGAATTCTGTCACCGAATCATGTCGATACGTTTTTCTTCCCCTCTGAGAGAGTTGTTACTCCCGATGAGGGGAATGTCGCGCTTATTAGTCAAAGCGGTGGAGTTCTTGTTGACCAAACAATTCGTTTTCGGGCCGAAGGTCTGGGGATGTCTATAGGAATAAGCATAGGCAATAAGGCTGTCGTAAAAGAAAAAGATGTTCTTGACTATCTTTCAAACGATCCAAAAACGAAGGTTATTTCTTTTTATATTGAAGGTTTTGAAAGAAACGAGGGAAAAGATTTTATGGAGGCGGCCAGCAATTGTAAAAAACCGGTGGTAATACTGAAAGCAGGCAAGTCTCCTACTGGCAGTAAGGCGGTTTCAAGCCATACGGCTTCGCTGTCCGGAGATTATACTGTATTATCATCGATTTTAAAACAAAATGGAATAGTGGAAGCAAAAAATCCTTTGGAATTGCTCCATTTCAGTGAGGTTTTAAGTCGATATGATCAATCGATTCAGGGAAACATCGGGATAATAACAGGTAGCGGCGGTCATGGTGTTCTGGCTTCGGATTTGTGTTCTGAGATGCGATTGAAGATTCCGTCTCTGACAAAAGATGAGCAGGATAGAATTCGCAAGGAAATGTCACCTACAATCAAAAATATCGCAACTTTTACCAATCCGATTGATCTAACCGGAAGTGCAGTTGACATTGATTTTGTAAATGCTGCTACTGAATTAGGATTGATAGATAGCGTTGATTGTTTGCTTGTTCTGTTGTTGCCGTACGTACCAGGAATGACAGTAGATCTGGGAGCAATGCTCAGTCGTGTTTATGCAAAGATAAAAAAACCGATAATTGCATATGTTCCAAGACTGGAAAAATACCAAATGATCATCGAAGGTTTTGAGATGAATGGTGTTCCGGTAGCTCACAGCCTGGAGGGATCAGTGCAAATGGCAGCGGCGTTAATGAATTATAATAAGTAAATTCAAATTCAATACATTAAAGTATTAGAGGAAAAATTATGGAAATAAAATCAATTATATCAAAGTCGATAGAAAGAGGCGATAAAGCCCTGAACGAATACGATTCAAAAAAGGTGCTTCAGGCATACTCAATTCCGGTTGCCATGGAATTTATTGCAAAGAATGTTGATGAAGCCAAGTCGTTTGCAAATAAAATAGGCTATCCGATTGTTTTAAAAGGTGCATCGAGCATATTGACACACAAGACCGAGATGAATCTGGTTGAATTGGGCATTGAGGATGATTTGGGGTTAGAGGAAGCATATCATGCTATCGAAGAGCGTGGAAGTAGTCAATTGGACGGTATGCTGGTACAGGAGATGGTCAAAGGGCAAAGAGAACTGGTGGCTGGGCTGATTCGTGATCAACAGTTTGGTCCGTGTGTAATGTTCGGCCTCGGTGGGATTTTTACTGAAGTGTTAAAAGATGTCACCTTCCGAGGAGCGCCTTTGAAGAGAAAAGATGCTTTCGATATGATGGACGAAATAAGGTCAAAGAAGATATTAGATGAATTTCGAGGAAAACCGGCAGTTGATAAAAATGTGCTGGCGGAAATTCTTATAAATCTTGGTCGAATTGGAATGGAACAGGATGATATTGTGGAAATTGACATTAATCCACTTATAGTTAAAGAAGATAAACCTGTAGCAGTTGATGCCCTGGTGGTTCTTTATAAATAAAATTATATAACATACTATTGCAGGAAACCCTTTTTTCATAACCCCCCTGGAAAAAGAGTGTTTTTTGGTTTTCACATCGGACGAGAGCCTCGTGAGGTTCCGTCCGGTGTGTTATTATATAAAAAAGATGGATAATATCAAAAAGGTTGGCTTTCAAGATAATGAGCGTAAAAGTAAGAGGCTCTGGTAACACTCATTCAGGAAGAGGGTTTTTTGTAATTCACCCTCTTCTGGATGACCGATTGGATATTGCGCTGGAAAAGTCGCCGCAGGATGTAGCTGCGCATAATATCTGCGCTTTTCGCTACCTCTACCGTGAATTGGATGTTCTCTTTTTTGGACTTGCCC
>JAFGLS010000190.1 GCA_016927935.1 Syntrophaceae bacterium | reverse complement strand
TCGAGCCCAAGGATACAAGAAAAGTTTTGATTCAGTCGCTGGAATTGTTATCGACCAAGAAAAAACCGCCACGTTACACGAAACGTCACGGAAATATTCCCCTGTAAAGGGAGTTTGAAAATTAGTAACTTTTGAGGGAAATCTATATGGACAACTTGATTTTGGATGAAAGGGACCAGAGGTTTGTGTTGTTTGAAACACTGGACATGAATAAACTCCTGAGATTGGAGAAATACACCGATTTTTCAATAGATACTTTCAAGATAATTCTCTCGAATGCACAAAAGTTTGCCATAGAGGAAATATTTCCAACCCTTATCGAAGGTGACAGAGAGGGATGCAAGCTGGAAGAAGGTAACGTCCGGGTGCCGAAGTGTTTTCATCGTCCCTACAAGCTCTTTAATGAAGCAGGATGGAGCAGCATGTTGCTCTCAAAGAGATCCGGAGGCTTCGGCTTCCCCATCACCATAAGAACGGCAGCTCATGAATGGTTCATGCATAATTCTCCTTTCTGTACCTATCCGATGCTTGCAGAAAGTGTTGCCTTCCTCATCAATGCCCATGGTTCAAAACAACAAAAGAACAAATACCTTTCTAAGATGATTAGTGGTCAGTGGGGAGGAAGTATTTGTATTACTGAGCCGATGGCTGGAACCGATATGGGCAATATCAGCGTAAAAGCAATGAAGATGCCTGATGGCACCTTCAGACTTCAGGGTACCAAAATATTCATCACGGCAGGCGACCAGGATCTTACTGAAAATATCATTCATATTGTGCTTGCCAGGATCGAAGGCGACCCGGTAAGAACAAAGGGGCTCTCCACCTTTATTGTTCCAAAATACCTCCTCAATAAAGACGGCTCTCTGGGAAAACGTAATGATTATGAAATAGCCAAGGTTGAAAAAATGATGGGAGGACGGGGAAGCGCTACCTGTCTGATCAACTACGGCAAAAATAACGACTGTTATGCTGAATTACTGGGCTATGAAAGGACAGGCATGAAGATTATGTTCCAGATGATCAACACTGCCCGGATCGCCGCAGGACTTCAGGGTCTTTCGTGCGCATCCACCGCGTACCTTCATGCAGTGAAATATGCTAGGGAAAGACATCAGGGCTCATCCCTTGTTAATTGGAGGAATGGGAAAGCGCCTCGTGTTCCGATTATCCATCATGCCGATGTCAGACGCATGCTCCTGTGGATGAAGTCACACGTGGAGAGTATGAGGGCTTTGATATACTATACCACCATGTGCAGCGACATGGCCTATAATATCAATGACCCGACTGAAGCGGAAAAATGGCTGGGCATCGTGGAGGTGCTTACTCCCATCGTAAAGGCATACTGTACAGATACGGGCTTCAGGGTAACGGAAACAGCCATGCAATGTTATGGCGGTTATGGTTATTGTAGCGATTATCCCATTGAACAGATCATGCGGGATGAGAAGGTCGCCTCCCTTTACGGCAGTAATGGTCTTCAGGCACTGGACCTCGTGGCGAGGAAAATGATTATCAAGGAACGAGGCGCGTACTTCATGAATCTTCTCGGTGAAATGAATACGACTGTGGCCACATTGAAGGTGATGGCCGCACTCAATGACCTTGCGGGGGACGTTCAGGCTGCCATAACTAGCCTAACGGATATTATCATGTTTTTCTCTGCCTGCAGTAAAGAAGATAAGTTCTTTGTACCTTGGGTGAATGCGCAACCGTTTTTAATGATGATGGGCAGGATCGTTTGTTCCTGGCTTCTGCTGTCCGAAGCAGCCGTTGCCCAAGAAACGCTCTTGGAGCTGTGCAGTATCAAAGGTGTTACCTGTTCCGATCCGTCAGATCTTGTCCGTTTTATTAAGGAAAACAAAGATGCCGCATTTTACGACGGCAAGATAAAAACAGCGAGATACTTCATCAAGAATGTACTTCCTGATATATGCGGGATAATAAAAGCCATTAAGAGTGAAGATATATCTATCATGGAAATAGCTGATGAGAGTTTTTCTTTTTGCTAGCTCTATGCTACACATTCAGGATGACACAATATTCAAATCCAGGATTTTTTATGAATGAACAAATATGGCAAAATGCCGCGCAGGCTTCAGTTAGCGCGGGAACTATCCCGATGCCTGTTACGAACACATTGATTGAATTGTTACAGACCATCATGGATGAAAAAGAGGCAGAATTCATCCCCGTATTCACAAAGCCGATGAATATAAAGGAAATCAAGGAAAAATCCAGTCTGAATGATCAGGAATTGGACAAAATGCTTGACGGTCTCATGCGTAAAGGGGTCATTACCGGTATTCCCAGTAAAAACACAGGCACGGTTGTTTACAGGCTCATGCCGCCGATTCCAGGACTTTTCGAATTTACGCTGATGAGGGGCGGGAAAACCGAAAAAGAAAAAAAACTGGCAAAGTTATTCGATCAGCTCTTCAAAGAACTCTCGGATTTGGTGCAGAGCGCTTATGATCCCGTGATTGATTTCCTCAAAACTGTTCCGCCGATAACGAGGGTGGTTCCTGTTGAACAGGAAATTAAAGAAGCGCATGATGATATAATGCCGTATGAAGATGTGAAAAAGATTATTGAAAGATTTGACACCATAGCCATTTCCACCTGCTACTGCCGTCACGAAAAAGATCTTCTGGGGAAGCCATGTCTTGTAACAAGAGAAAGAGAAAACTGTTTTATTTTCGGTCAGACCGCCGAATTTGTAATAAAATACAACTTCGGTAAAAAAATATCAAAAGATGAAGCGTTGAAAATAATGGCCAAAGCCCGTGAAGATGGATTGGTGCACAAGGCTTTTCATGTAAAACAGGATATAAACAATGAAGAATTCGCCATCTGTAATTGCTGCAAATGCTGCTGCGGAACCTTCCAGATTTATTACATTGGCGGCGCGCCTATGCAATCCTA
The DNA here is from genome assembly GCA_016927935.1 of Syntrophaceae bacterium. Lineage (GTDB taxonomy): Bacteria > Desulfobacterota > Syntrophia > Syntrophales > Smithellaceae > Smithella. The sequence continues at coordinate 65,472 of JAFGLS010000190.1, read as the reverse complement.
TGCCTCATGCCTTGCCAAAGTTGACTCTTCCGAATGCACGGGATGCGGCGCCTGTGAGGATATGTGCCCGATGGAGGCCATTGGTATTGTTGACGATATCGCTGTGATAGATGAAAAAAAGTGCATCGGTTGCGGAGTGTGTTCCTATCATTGTCCCGTATCCGCGATAAAAATGGAGAGGACAGGTATAAGAAACGTTTTTGTCCCTCCTGCAAGGAGATAAATCTTACATTATTATCCAAGACTTTGTCACGGGGCGATGATGGCCTGCCTTGGTGTGTTTAATTGCGATACGCAGGGGGTGGTTTAACAATGAACCTCCGCCCAGCAAGCTGGGCGGTATCAGACGTTGCCCCTCTTTTGCAAAGAGGGGTGAGGGGAGATTTGAATTATAGGCAAATCCCCCTCTTATCCCCCTTTTTCAAAGGGGGAAGTTAAGGTAAAAGCCCCGCAAGCAGGGCGGAATTGTCAAGTTAAGTCAGTTTTATTGATTTACCGGTAAGTCGCACGAATCCTAAGAAGGAGAAGATAATAATGAAGACAGATTACAAAAGAAAAATTCAAAATGTGTTTCGTTACTGTTTAGCCTATTTGTTTTCTCTGATAATTCTTTTTTCATTCTCCATTTCCATCGGAGGATGTATGGCTATACAGGCTACGAATAATGGGAAACAGGATTTAATAAGGAGCATCAGTTTTTCGCCCGATGGTAAAAAACTTCTTTTTAGTCGCATAAAAGCCAGCGAGTTACATAGAATTCAAGTATACAATATGGAAACCGGAGAGCTGGCTGCCTATCAATCTCCGAAAGGAGAGAGATGGTTACAAGCAAGATATTCTTTTGATGGGAAACGCATTGTCTTCATAGCGATGCCGCTAATAGGAAACAAAGAAGATCTCGAAAATGCACAAATTACAATCATGGATGTGGATGGAAAGAATGTCAGAAAAATTACCAATACATCTGGATTAAAGATTTATCCTTCGTTTTCACACTCCGGGAGAAAGATTATCTTTGCCCGTCCTGCTGTTATCAGAAAAAAAGGACGAACGCCAGCGGCGGATTATGACCTCTATGAAGTGGATGTTGAGACAGGTCGGGAAACCCGCCTTACATATTTCAAATTTTTTGAGATTTCAGAGCCGTACTATTTTCCGGACGACAAGAGGTTTGTTTTTTGGGGAGAATATCCCCGCGCGTATCCGGCAATTCCGGGCAGCGATAAAAGTCTTGAAATTATGGAGGATGTGCGTGAAGAGCTTAAATCCAAGTACAAAAATAATTCCATTTATGTCATGCAAGCCAATGCAAAAGAGCTTAAACCGTATCTGGTCATGCCGGAATACATAAAAAAATTTAAATCTTACGTTGCGGAGGCATGCGAGTATACCAGAAGGCCAGCATTAAGCGCTGACGGTTCAGTTCTTATTTTTGAGTCCATTGGCTATAATCCAGACGGTTCGGCTGAGGGATGGCAATTTTATCAATATTCATCGAGTGGAAATCATAGACAAATCACACATCTCAATGCAAGGATATGGGATGTGGCTGTTTCTTTCAACGGTGAATTTATAGCAGTTATACAAGAGCCCAAACAAAATATAAATAATATTGTGATTTATAAGGTTAAAGACGGTACAAGCAGGGAAATAACTTTGCCTGATCAGCCGTCGCGAATTATCAATAAGTGATGATTAAACATAAACAACGAACGCGGGAGAAAAATGGAAAGCAAAAGTATATTCATCAATGCCAATGGCATCAGGTTTCACTGCATAACGGCAGGGGAGGGGCCGCTGTGCCTCTGTCTGCATGGCTTTCCGGATACCCGTCATTCCTGGCGCAATCAGGTACCGCTGCTGGCCAAAGCTTTCAAGGTTGTCGTTCCCGATATGCGCGGCTACGGTCAAACGGACGCTCCGAGAAAAGTAGCCGATTACAGGCTTCCGGTACTGATGAAGGATATCAAATGTCTGATAGAAGCCCTGGGATATGAAAAGGCGGTTATTGTTGCGCATGACTGGGGAGCGGTGATAGCCATTCATTACTGCGAGACATACCCGGAGACGGTCTCCAAGCTGGTCTGGTCTAATTCCCTGCATATTGTTGATTTTTACGATGCATTGCTCAGGAAAAGAAGCCTGCGCCAGATTTTAAAGAGCTGGTATATTTATGCCAACCAGATACCATGGATGACGGAAATATTCTTATCAGCCGCAAACTATTTTTTCCTGGAAGTATTGATGAAAATATACGTTGTGAGAAAAGAAGTCTTCACCGAGGATGTCATAAAGAACTGGAAGGATGTGCTAAGGCAGTCTGGGCTTAGAGGCGGAGTCAATTATTACAGGGCAGGGCGCTGGGCTTTTTTCGAAATAGCGGCGGGCAGATTCAAAGCAGGCCGCATTAAGTGCCCGGTTAAAGTAATCTGGGGAAATACCGATAGATCACTGAATATAGAGCGGGGTCTGGCCCTCAGGAACCTCGTTGATAGCGATTTTGATTTTTACATTGTCAAAAATTGCGGGCATTGGGTACAACAGGAAGCGCCGGAGGAGTTTAACGATCAGCTCGCCGATTTTCTGGGTATAAAATAGCCTTAGATAATGTGCGCGTTGCGCAGGTAGTCGTCAAGGATTTGTTTGGTCCTGGGCATGTCTTTGATTTTTACTTCCATCGTGATTGTCGAGTCATAGCCTTTATCCAGAAGAGATTTTAAAATTTTCTGATAATCGACTAAGCCTTCGCCGAGAGGTAAATGAAGGTCATCCTTGACGCCTGTTCCGCCGCGGTTGTCGTGAACATGAATATGCGCGATGCGGGAAAAGTGCTCCTCGATGAAGCGAAATGATGTGTTCTGCCTGGCGAGAAGCTGGGCGTGTCCGATATCAAGCGTCATTTTCAAATCGGGAATGGCTTCAAAGGCGGGAGCGAAACTGTCGGCGCGTTCGCTTAAGTTTTCTATGCAGACCATGATGCCGGAATCATTGCCATAGTGCACGATGCGCGAGAGAATTTCCAGCTTGCCGCTTATGAGTTCCGCCGAAGCCCAGCGCTTGTCTATCCAGAAATGCAGAGTGGCTTTCTGGATGCCCAGTTGTCTGGATAAATCCATGAGCGCTTTAATACGGGGCACAAACTTATCCCGAAGAATGGCTACGTCAAACGGATTATCCTCGTTGGGATAGTGCGCGAGGAAGATTATGCCGCGGTCATTTTTCAGCTCCAGAAGCTTTGGCATCCATCCGGAAACTGTTACGGGATCATCCAGCGAAATTTCGATAAACGGAAGTCCCAGCTCGCAGGCGGCAAGTGTCTCGTCAAGGTTATGGGCTCTTCCACCAATGGTAATCATAATAATTAATGAGACCCAAATTTCAGAAACGGAGTGCACTGAAATTTGATGGTCGAATTATCCCCGAGGCGAAGCCAAGTGGGATAAATGTTGGTCTAATTCCCCGCCCCTTGGGGCGGGGTTGTTCATTTTTCAGAAAAAGAAATTATAAAGTCCGGTCTTTTTAAAAAGGCCTCTGTTATTATTGCATTAAATACACGATTAACGATTTATTTTTATATCTTCTTTGAGTTCTTTGTCAACTCATCGGGAATTATTTATTAAAATCATATTGATATTAATGTTTGTTATTTTTATTTATTAAGGGATATGGTATAATATAACAAAATCATTCAGATTATTTATACAGATTCTTTAATTGATTCGCCTTCTTAAGAATAGGGTTTTAGATTAAGCTGTTGTTTAAATATCAAAAGTAAGTAGTTGATACTATGAAGACAATTGCTGATACCATTCATAAGACAGATGAGAAAAAGGATTTTACTCCGGATGAATTAGCCAAGGCGAAAATCACATGCGAATTTGTTATAGATTTAATCAAGGCTATTTCCCGCAGCGGTTATTATGATGCACATCATCCGGTTTCCATGGAGGTAAAAAAAGGGCTCTACGGTGCTTTGCAAAAAGCACTGGGCCATTCCTCTGAAATCATGCTGACCTGCCATGAATATGAGGATAAGGTTGATATCCATATCAGCGGCATCCTGGATCAGCCTTTCAATGTGAGAAAATTAACTCATGCGGTTACTTCTGATTTGTTTATTCCCAAACTTCAGGATTACTTTGAGAGGAAAAGTCTCAATAGTTTTGTCATCAAAAAAAATATTACACCTCAGCACTTTGAATCGTTCATAGATATTATGAGCGAGCCTATACTTGATTCTGCTGATACGGCTAGACTTGGTGAGTATCTAACCGAAGCTCTTGCCGGACAGGATATAACGGAAGTATCCACGATATTTAAGACTGACATAGTTCTTTCCAGAGGGAAACTTCCCTGGCGGGTATCCATCATATTGCGTCGTTTGGCTAAGGATCTGAAAGTGGTGCCGATGTTCCATTCCGCTTCCGCTGCAAAAATGAAATTGATAAAAAAACAGATTGTAGAAGACATCATCCGCCCTCTCAACAATTTTGATTTACTCAAGGACCTGATAACTAATTGTGACATTATAGTTGATCATATCACTCATCTATTGGAAGTTGATGAACTGGAAAACCTGATAATTAGTTCATTGCCCACCGATGCCGTTATGCCTGTTTCCAGTTCTGTTTTTGAAGTTTATGAAGGAAACAAAACTGGAATATCTTCGGACGAAGATGTTTTGATATCCGTGAAAAGAGAAGTTTATCTGGCTAAAGTGCTTAATATTGCCGCGCAAAGAATTGTTGCCGAAAAAATATCAGGTACTACTAATCTGCTTGAGCGATTGTATGAAAATGAAATCATTGATTTTGAAATGCTTCCGGAAAAACTACGCTTTGATATTCAGAGTAAAAAAATAGCCGATTATGTCATATCGGAAATAGACGATTACATAGAAAAAGCATTAAATGCTGAAGATCCTGAAGATATGGAAAGTAATGTAGCTGTTTTTAAGAGGGTAATACCGCATTTCATAAAACAGAAAGAATGGGGTGTAATTAAAAGAATTATGGAAACGCTACAGATTTATTCTTCAAGGTGTGAAGGATTATCAGAAAGGTTAGGATTGCTGTCCAATATGCCGGATTCTGTTTTTGAAGGAAGCGAAGAAGCATTAGCCGATGGATTCATTCATGCAGGTCAGGATTTAAGAAAACAAATTAACGATGTTCTGACTCAAATGAGCTCAAAATGCATGGATGTCGCCAATATTATATTTAGTAAAGGCAAAGAACCTGACGTATTAAAAAATACTATAGAACTTATTTCTAAAAAAAGTGAACTGGCAAGGAAGTGGGCGATAAAAATACTTGATGAGCAGAATCAGCCGTTAGCCTTGATGAATATTGCTTTACTTGTGATTACAAATGCCGGCCACAGCGATGATGTAACCATGGTTAAAAGATACATCAATAATTCCAATTCCAGCATTAGGGTGAAAGCGCTGATGGCGATAGCCAAAATGAATATGAAAGATGCCGAAGGCGTGGCAATAAACGCATTGAGTGACGGAGAAGAAAAAGTAAGAAATCAAGCGGCAAGTTTAATAGAGCATGAATTATCTCTCTCCGGAGAATCAGTCAACAGGGTTTTATCATTCGTGAAAGAAAAGCTGCAAAATAGAGATATAACGGCAAATGAAGCAGGATTCATTTCCAGTTTATTAAGAGCTATAGGTAAATTCAAGGATTCGGTTAATAAAGAATCGCTGGAAAATGAAATTATCGGGATAGCGTCTGATTTGATGCATGAGAAAAAAGGTCTCTTGAAATTCATTAAAACAGAACTTGGCAGGGAACAAGAGGAAATTATAGGTGCTTGCGCCTCTGTTTTAGGTAATATAGGGGGAATAAAGTCAAAGGAATATTTAAAAACACTTTTGAATAAAAGTACGGCATTATCCCATGCCGCTAAAGAGGCCATAGCAGAAATAGATAAACAATCAGCTATTAAGTAAGAAGGGAACTCGCAGGTAGTGATAGATTTGCTGAAATTGTAATCCTGAGTTATGTCGCTAATGTGTATCCGTAATAATGTACTGTTCAATTCATCTGAAATCAGCGAAGAATATTTTCATTCTCTTACGGCGATGGCTTCTATTTCTATCAGAGCCCCTTTCGGCAATACACTGGCTTCAACGGTTGAACGTGCGGGAGGGTCTTTAGGGAAAAAGTCGGCATAGACTTCATTTACAGATGGAAAATCTTTTATATTTTTTAAAAAAATTGTTGTTTTAACAATATTCGACAAATCCAAATCGGTTTTTCTTAATATAGCCTGAATGTTGTTGAAAATTTGCTTGGTGGCATCTTTGATGTCGTTAATCATTTCACCTGTCGATGGATTAACCGGCAGTTGTCCGGAAATAAAAATCATGTCATTGGCTTCCACTGCCGCAGAATATGGCCCTGATACGGGGAATTTGCTTGATGAAATAATTTTTTTCTTCATTAAATGCTTCCTATAATAATTACTGGTTATAGTTGTTTTTAAAATATTTATATTATTTGCAGCATTCTTTCAATAGAAAGCCTGGCTTTATCCATAACTCTTTTAGGCAATGTAATTTCATGCGACATTTTTTTGAGTGACCAGAGAACTTTTTCCAGATTAATCTTTTTCATGTCTTCACAAATGGCCTTCTCTGATGCCGGATAAAAAAGCTTGTCCGGATTTTCTTTTTTCAGTCTGTAGATTATTCCTATTTCGGTACCGATGATGAATTCTTTTTCTATGGAATCTTTAATATATTTGCTCATTCCTTCGGTGGAAGTTACAATATCGGCAAAATCAGTAATTATTGGTTTGCATTCCGGATGGGCTATGACCTTGGCTTTTGGATGTAAACTTTTTACTTTCATAATTTGCTCGAGTAAAATTTCAGCGTGGACGGGACAGTATCCTTCCCATGTAATGAAATTAAAGTTTAACTTTGCGGAAACGTACTGCGCCAGATATTGATCTGGAACAAAAATAATTTTCTTGTTTTTGGGGATAATATTTTGCGTCATTTTTAATGCATTGGCAGAAGTGCAGCAGTAATCGCACAGCGCTTTAACTGCGGCGGAGGAGTTTACATAACACAACGTAACTGAGTTCGGATATTTGGATTGAAGTGATTTTAATCCCCTAGGATCAATCATATCTGCCATAGGGCAGCCGGCACTTTTTTCAGGAAGCAAAACTATTTTTTGTGGAGATAATATTTTGGCTGTTTCCGCCATAAAACGAACGCCACAGAAAACTATTATAGAGGCATTTGTTTTTGCGGCTTCAATGCTTAATCCGAGTGAGTCCCCTACAAAATCAGCGATATCCTGTATTTCAGGAAGTTGATAATTATGTGCCAGGATAACGGCATTTTTTTCTTTTTTAAGTTTTTTAATTTTATCTTTTATTGCCATAATTATTTTAAGTTGTTTTAATCGGTATCGTTAGGGATAAAGAGTTTATCGCCGGAAGATATTTTTTTGTTTTTGGTAAGGCCATTCCATTTCATTAGCGCTTTAATTGAAACATTAAAATGTTTAGAAATGGTTGCTAAATTATCTCCTTTTCTAACAGTGTAAACCATTATTTCTTTATCGTCACGCCAATTTCGAAGGAGATTTTCATACCTTTCATTAAAGCCCCGAGCCGATCCCTTGGGTATCAGAATATTATATCTGCCGGCTGATAAATAATAATTATTCAAATGGGGATTAAGATCCTTTATTACCTTAAAATAAGTATTTGCCGCCTGCGCTATAATATAAATGGGAACGGGCTTGCTAACATTTATTTCCACAACATCAAACTGTATGGGTTTATAAAGATCATCTTTTGTTAAATAGAAACCGTATCTTTCAGGATTTGATAAAATTAGCTTGGCTGCCAGAATTTTAAAAACGTATCTTTGTGTCTCCTGATTCAGATAAAGTTTATAGTAATTGTTTACTTTCTGCATCAGCATTTCCGTTCTCAGGCCGTTTTCTCCCATATTGTAAGCTGCTGCGGCAAGTGTCCATGAACCGAAAATATTATAAAGATCTTTCAGGTAATTAATGGCCGCTTCCGTGGAACTGAAAAAATTACGGCGTTCATCAATATTTTTGTTTACTTTCATTCCGTATCTAAAGGCAGTGCTTTTAATAAACTGCCAAAAACCAACCGCTCCTTTGACGGAAGTCGCCCGGGGTTTCAAGTGGCTTTCAGTTATGACAATATATTTTAAATCATCAGGAAGAGAATTGTTCTTTAAAACTTTTTCGATATAAGGAAAATAACGGTTAGAGCGCTTAAGCCATAAAATAACATTATCGCTATTATTAAGACAAACAAGCAGTTCTCTTTCCAGTCTTTCTCTCACATCCCATTCATTCAAAGGCACCAATTCATTGCAAAATGTAAGATGCTCTTTAATTTTAAGAGCTTTGATTAACGCTTGTCCGCACGATTGACCGAAAGAATGTTGCCATCCAGTCTGCGTTTCGCCATTGATGGTATAGAAAATGATTACAGCAACAATTAAAATTGTTCTGAATAATTGATGTGAAATTTTCAAAATAATTTATCCTGAAATATTTACTGTTTCTTTTACTAGGGAGAAGGAATTTTGTCAAATCTTAATGAGTCCCAAATTTTAGAAGCGTATAACCTAAAGGTCACTGTAGGCGCACTAAAATTGGATGGACGAATTAATGAAACTCAAGTTTCAGAAACTAAGTGCACTGAAACTTGTAAGTTGAATTATCCCGCCAAAGGCGGAGGATATCGCAGATATCCGTGATATCCCTGAAGCGGAGCGAAGGGGGATAATGACACTCGCTGAAAACAAAGAGAAGCGCTATAAGCTCAGAGCCTCAATCTTCATAAACAGGGCTCGAATGGTTTCTTCTTGCGAATGGTTAATGTTGATGTTATAAAAATCAGCAAATGAAAAATAAGATGCAAAACAAATTGTCATTTTCTCCAGAGGATATTCGGCAGATTAAGCATTTAGGTCTTAATTTGAATACAATGGAAAAACAACTTGAATTGTTCCGGCGTGGTTCAAAATATTTAAATTTAAACAGACCTTGTAGAGTTAATGACGGAATTTTATCCGTTACTTCAGTGCAAAGGAAAAATCTTATTTCCTTGTATGAGAGAAAATCTAAAAATTATAAATTGATGAAATTCGTCCCTGCATCCGGCGCTGCCAGCCGCATGTTTGCTGAATGGTTTTCGGCACGGGATTGTGGCGGATTTGGTTCTTCAGCTCTTAATCAAAAATTTTTACGTAATTTGAAAAGATATCCTTTTTACTTTCTAATAAGGCAAAATAAAAGTGCATTTCAATTAATTAAGCAAAAAAATATTAAAGGTTTGCTGGATTATATTTTGTCAGACGGAGGATTAAATTATGGCTGTCTGCCAAAGGCTTTGATTCCTTTTCATATCTATCATAAGAAAAATGTTCGTACTGCTTTAGAAGAACACCTGATTGAAGCATTTCAGTATATTCGCGGGGTCAACGATGAATGCAACCTGCATTTTACAATTTTAGAGGAACATAAAAAAGAAATTATTAACAAGATAAAAGCAATAAAATCTGAGTACGAAAAAATGTATTCAGGAAAATATGAAATATCCACGTCCTTTCAGCGACCTTCGACAAAAATAATAGCCGTCGATGATCATAATTTGCCGCTTAGAAATAAAGATGGCTTCCTTATTTTCCGTCCCGGAGGCCATGGGGCATTGCTGGAAAATTTAAATAAGTTGAATGCTGATTTTATATTTATAAAAAATATTGACAATATAGCTCCGCAGCCTCTGTGGGGGAAAATTATTCCATACAGCAAAATGATAGGTGGTTTGGCTATTAAGATACAAGAAGAGATATTTGATGGTATTCGTCAGTTGGAGTCGTCTAATATAAAATTTTCGAATTTGGAAGAAATACAAAATTTATGTACCGATAAATTGAGTATTAATTTCCCGCAACGGTACATGAATAGATCGTGGAAAGATAAAATACGATTTCTTTTTTCTATATTGAATCGTCCTTTACGTATCTGTGGAGTTGTTAGAAATGAAAAAGAACCCGGAGGTGGGCCTTTCTGGGTTGAAGAAAACGATGGTACTTTGACTTTGCAAATCGTTGAAAACGCTCAGGTTGATAAGAAAAAGAATGACCAGTTAATAATATGGTCGAAAGCGGAATATTTTAATCCTGTAGATATAATTTGCAGTATAAAAAATTATCAAGGGAAGAAATTTAATCTGTTTAACTACGTAAATAATGATTCATATACAATCAGTTTTAAAAACGAAAAAGGCCTTAAAATAAAAGTATTGGAAATGCCGGGTCTTTGGAACGGCGGCATGGCTTACTGGAATACCGTTTTTGTAAAGCTTCCTCTAATCGTTTTTAATCCTGTAAAAGATGTAAACGATCTCCTTCGTCCCGAACATTTAATTTGGTAAAATGTAATTATTCATCAGTTAAATAATCCACTTTTCACAATCTTCTTTTGTTGCCGCTTTTGAGATGATTAATTCAGACAAGTTATTATGCAGACAGAGAACATGTGCTTTAGTACCAGCAAAAGCATCGCTGTAGCGAACGCATAGAGCGGAAGCAATTTGCTTATCTGTTTCCTTACCATAAGGTACTAAAACAAACGGACCGGGGAAATTTGTCGTATTGAAAGTTAAATCATCTGACGTGGCCAATTTTTTCAATTCTTCATTATCCGCATTGTTTCTGCCGACAATTATTTTGCATTCGTTACTGACACGGAAGTGACGTCCGTATTTAAGTAATTCGATGTCGCGGATGTTTCGGTCGCCCTGATGTGAGAATAAATCGCGCAAGCGGCGTGAGAATATCGGGTCAGTCAGCAAGCATCCTCCTGCAGGCGGAAAATATTTAACTATGCCGAAATTGGTTGCCAGTTTTATTTGAATTTTTCGTCCTCGTCCATGAATAGACAGTAGCTGTGAACGGTCAACAAAATTTTCTCTTTCCACTTTTATAGGATCGAGCAACAAAGAACTCAGGGGTCGTAAAATATAATCTTGATAACCTGAATTTTTGGCAACAATGTAAAGGGATTGTTTATTCTGAGATAACGGACGCTGGCCTAAAACCTCTCCGGTAATGATAAAATCACTGCCAGTTTCCTCCATTTTTCTGCCGGCGATTTTAAGCATTAGTATATGGCAGTCTATACAGGGATTCATGTTTCTGCCGTAGCCATAACGGGGAGATTTAAGCATATTAAGATATTCTGATGTGATATCTTGAATTTCCAGTGGTAGATTTATTTGGCAGACTGCTTCCAGCGCTTTTCTGGCGTTGAAAAAAGGAGTAGTGAAAGTCAGGCAAAGAACATCAATATTTTGCCTGCGGATTAATTCTGCGGCCAATACGCTATCTAAACCGCCCGAGAAGAGAGCAACTGCCTTAACCATAAATATCCTTTATATAAACATGTTAAATATTTTCTTCTATAATTAACAACTTTACAATACGCTATTGAAAACTGATTAGAAATAGAAAAATCTATATCAGATAGATTGTTTGACATGGATTATAGTGATTAAGAATGAAAAGCAACCTGAAGATAACTTCTCAAGAAATTGTATATCCTATAAAGATTATCAGTGATTTTACAAATTAATTAAAATCTGGCTATCTTGGCTGACCATACCTCTTGTAGTAAACCGCGTAACTCAGAATCCATATCAAAATTAACAACGTAAAAATCTTGATAAATTTTAGTGCCACCGAATTTTAAAGCATACGGTGCCTGGTTTTTTTCCGGACCGGAAAATACGAAATTGTCATTGGTAAATGGAATATTAAGACCACTCAAAACACTATCCATAATGTTTTTTGGGGAATCACTATCGCTGACGAATATGGTTTCATTGCCGGCTTGTTTTAAAGCGTTGGTAAACTGTTGAGAAAGGGGTTGAGAATATATTACATATTTTTTGTTTTCATTACTAACAAGAACATCTGCTTTTATAGAAAGATTGAAACCATCTGTGACGGTATCGAATAATTGTATATCAACGTCTTTCTCGGCGCTAAGTCCTAAATTAGTAACAAGCGCATAAGAAAAATCTTTAGCTGATGTAGTGGGAAAAACAGGAATCGGCGGCAGGGAATAAAGTTCTTCCGGTTTCCCGACAATACCTGTTTCATCGGAAAATTCGGTTATTATTAATCCATTTTTCTGGGCATAATTTATAATGGATTTAGGCAGCAGTAAGTTGTTTTCATAAATTGGACGTATTCCTTGTACTACAGACTTGACTTGTTTGCCGGGAATAGGTTTGACAATTAACCATTCGACCAAGATTTCTGCATTTGGACGACTACCAATGGTTAATGGTTTATCGCTCTTAATAATATCATAATTTTTTGTCGCATTGAGGACTTTTTTGAGTATATTAAAAATGTCATCATCATTGTCAATTTTAACCAAGTTGTAATTTTTCCAGTTACTGCTGATCATTTTCTTTAAATTATTATGGGCGCGATTTTCCAAATCAAGAAATACTATTGTATTATCATCAAATTCAATCACTGGGATTTTAGAACAATCAATAGTAACCTGTCCTGACTGGGGTATGGGAAGATAATAGTTGCCAGTTGTTGTAATTGTTCCATTCATCTGAGTAATTATTTGCTTGAGCAATGAGAGACGTGCTTCTGGAGGCATAATCTTCTTTTCTTTTACTTCAAATATCTTATCCGGATGGCCGGATTTTTCTAAAACTGATACCATCTCCTGCGTGAGTGGTTTAATTTCTTCAGAGATTTTTACAAATACGGTTTTGTCAGGCAATTTTATGATTGAGCCGGCGTAAATTTTGTTAACATTTTTGATGCTGGGATTGATAGATTTGATGGTTCGAACCATCTGGGGAATTTTGGTTTCGGTAATTTTTAGTTCGCGGCGAATTATTTTATATAAAGTATCACCACGTCTTATTTTATAATATACCTTTTTGGCTACGGGAATATTTGCGGGAGATACTGAAGGTCTTTCCCTTTTGTTTTCTTCTGTTTCGGTTAATGGTTTTCCGGGAAGGATAATTGATTGTCCAACTTCGAGATTGTCGATGTTGGGTATGTCAGGATTAAGTTCTTTGATGAGCTGATAGTTATTGGATATATCTTTTTTTGTTACACTGGGAATATTTCTTATTATAGTTAAAATACTATCTCCCTCTTTGACAGTGTAGGTGTATAAGTTTTTCTTGGAAATAGCGGTTTTCTTAAGCTTTATCTGTGCTGTGTCTTCTTTTGCCGTTACAGGTTGGCAAACCAAGGCAATTGAAGCAAGAATAATGATAGAAATCAAAACACATCGCTTAAACATTATAAAATTCCCCCTGGTTAGAATATGATAAAACTTTTTTTATAAATACTTTAATTAACAAGAAAAGTCAACATCTTATATGGAGGATCTTATATGGAGGATAGTAAAATAATTAAGACTACAAAAATATGGTTATTGATTGAAGACCAATTATAAGGGGAAAAATATGGGGAATGAAATAAATAAAATCAAATTACTTTTTTCATTGCTGCAATAGCTACTTCAATTTGATCTTCATCAGGTTCCCTGGTTGTTATTTTTTGCAGCATTAATCCCGGCCAGCTGAGCATTTGCACCGGCTTAAAATGGGTGTATCTGCCGGTAAAACGAATGGCTTCATAGGAAATGCCTGCGACAACAGGAAGAAGCATGATTTTGTATATCACCCTGTGCAGAAAATCCGGACGTCCTAATAAAGAAAAGATTAATATGGAAATAATCATCACAAAAAGAATAAAACTCGTGCCGCATCTGGGGTGACGAGTGGAAAATTTTTTAACATTTTCAACAGTCAATTCCTGTCCGTTTTCCCAGGCAAAAACGGTTTTATGCTCGGCACCATGATACATATAAATACGTTTCATGTCTTTGATTAATAGTGTTGCCGCCAAAAAACAAAGAAATATTCCGAGCCGTATACAACCTTCCAGAATATTTAATATAAGAAGGTTATTTATGTAGAATTTAATTTTTGTAAAGAAAAAAGCCGGCACAACAATGAAGAAAAGAATTGCTATGGAAAAGCTTATAAAAATAGAAAGATACATTTCCCATCCCTTAGGCTTTTTTTCTTCTTTCGATAAAGCAACATCGGCGGAAAACATCAGACATTGAAATCCTATAATCATCATTTCAAATAAAATTATTGTTCCCCTAATGAACAGCCATCCAAGTATTTTATAACGTTTGGTCAGCGGAACGTAATCACGTTCCTGAAAAACAATTTCTTTGTCCGGGTTTCTCACAGCCGCAGCAATTTTATTGCCGTGACGCATCATCACGCCTTCAAGAATTGCCTGTCCACCGGCTATATCGTCAAGTTTGGGTTTTGACTGCATAAGGATTTTCCTTATTGATTTTTTTGTGTTTGTTTATAGTATTTGCTGAACGGTGTCAAATCATGATTTATAAAATTCATTATTGCAAGATAAATAGCAATAAGATAATTATTACAGTAAATAAAAAATGAAAATAAAGGTGGAGAGATGAATTCAGCAGACGTATTTTTGAAAGAATATCAGGATCGTTTTGAGAAAAAGATTAGAGAAAATGAAATTGCTTTTTTGGAACACTGGAAAGCACAATTGGATAAAGTTATTTCTATGAGACAAGATAGTGTTGCTTCAGTTCAAACACAAATAACAAAAATATCAGAAATGATGAATAATCGAATAAGAATATTGAAAAAGGAGTAATATGGACAGTATAGCTAATTTTTTATTTGAAGTGGGAATGCTCAGCAAAACGCCACGCAGCGGCTATCAGTTTCTGGGAAGTGGCGAGGAATCGGTTGCTGAACATATCCTGCGCACGGTCTTTGTGGGGTACACTCTTTGTAAAATGGATGAATCTGTCGATGAACTGCGTGTGCTGAAAATGTGTGTTCTTCATGATTTGCCTGAAGCACGAACAGGTGATATGAATTATGTTAACAAAAAATATGTTAATGTTGATGAAGAAAAAGCGGTTTCGGAATTAACTGAAAGTTTGTTTTTCGGCAACGATATAAGAGAAGTAATTAAAGAATTTAATCGCAAGAAAACAAAGGAATCATTGATTGCCCGTGATGCCGACCAGATTTCTCTTATACTAAAATTAAAAGAATGCGGTGATTTGGGAAATAAATATTCGGAGGAATGGATAAATTTTGCTTTGCAGAGATTGACTACTGATAATGGGAAAAAGCTTGCTGAAAGAATTATAAACACGGATTCCTCACAATGGTGGTTTAAAGAAAAGGGATCATGGTGGATAAACGGGAATAGCCGATAGCTTTATGATGTAAAAGAGTTTTTACGTTTACTGCTCTTATTTTTTTTTAAGCATTTGGTTCCATCAATCAGTTTTTAAATTTATAAAAAGATGACCAAAATTGAGCAATAAAATAAGCAGGGAAAGGGGGGAAAATGGAAGCTCAGAAGAAAGTATCAGCAATACTGAAAGAGTTTAAAAATTTCGCTTTAAAAGGTAATTTTGTTGATCTTGCCATTGGTGTTATTATTGGAGTGGCCTTTGGCAAGATTGTTGATTCCTTGGTGAAGCATATTATTATGCCTCTCATAAGTCTTATAATACCCGGGGAACAAGGTTATCTCGCATGGAAATGGATAGTAAACGGAAAAGAAATCCCCTATGGATTGTTTATTGGAGAAATAGTTAATTTTTTAATTATTGCCCTAGCTCTTTATTTCTTTATTGTTAAATTTCTCGGCATAATGATGAGAAATAAACATGAAGAATCTGCGGTACCGCCACTTTTGACTAAAGATCAGGAGTTACTTACGGAGATAAGAGAATTGCTGAGAAAATAGTGAGTTCCAAATTTCAGAAGTGTAGCGTACTGGAATTTGTTGAACGAACTATCCCCGAAGCGAAGCGAATGGGGATAATGAGCACATTAAGGTTTTCCAGGAGCGAAGCGACGCGGGATTATCCCACCAAAGGCGAGGGGCGCATCTTCTTTTAAAGAAAACGAGCCCGAACAATTACAATTTGATAATTGCTCGGGCTTAATTATTTCATTAATCGGATAAGAATTCGGCCTATTTACTAGAATGACTTTCCTGAAAAAAATTAGTTAAAAATTCCGTATCTTTAGGTGATAGATCGAATTTAAAAACCGCTTTTTCAATAAGTTTAGGTAAAGGTTGACCATCTTCTTCTAAATTTGCTGATATCCATTTTATTGCTTTTTGTACGCGTTCTGATTCCGGCATAACAGTAACCATAAAATAATCTCCTGATTTGGTTGAAAGATTTGACAGCTTAAAAGCTTTAGATTACTTTTTTTATGTATTGAATATAAATTATTTTTGAATAATTTAAAATTAATCTTTTAACAGTTTATAAATTTACTTAAAAAATTAATCAGTAACCATTGATAAATCGATAATAATACTTATTATGTTTAAAAAATATATTTAAAAAGGAGATAAAAAATGGCTAAGTCAATTAAAGGAACAAAAACAGAGAAGAATTTGTTGGCATCTTTTGCCGGTGAATCTCAGGCAAAAAATCGTTATACATTTTTTGCAAGCGCAGCAAAAAAAGAGGGATATGAGCAGATTTCACGGATATTTTTGGAAACTGCGGATAATGAAAAGGAACATGCGAAAGTTTTTTTCAAATATCTTGAAGGTGGAGAAGTCGAGATTGTCGCATCATATCCTGCAGGTGTAATAGGAGATACGAAAAGCAATTTAGAGGCGGCAGCAGCAGGTGAAAATATGGAATGGACAAAATTGTATGCGGATGCAGCCAAAGTTGCCGAGAAGGAAGGATTTCCAGAGATAGCGCGTTCCTTTGAAGAAATAGCTAAAGTGGAAAAATTTCATGAAAACAGATACCGAAGACTAGCGGCGAATATTGCCAATGCTGAAGTCTTCAAAAAGAAAAAATCAGTCAAATGGCATTGTCTGAATTGCGGCTATGTTTACGAGGGAGAAGAGGCACCAAAAGAGTGTCCAGCATGCAAACATCCACAGGCTTATTATGAAGTTTTAGCCGAGAATTACTAATGACACTCGCAGAGAGCGAGAGAAACGAAGCTCGAAGCGCAAGTGGAATTATCCCCGAAGCGAAGCGTAGCGGGATAATGAGCACATTACGGATTTTAAGGCGCTTAGCGCCGTGGGATAATGACACCTTATTCAAAAGTATAGCGCATTGAAATTTGTAGAACGTAATGAGACCCAAGTTTCAGAAACAAAGTGCACTGAAACTTGATGGTCGAATTATCCAATCCCGATGAATCGGGATTGGAAACTATCCCCGAAGCGAAGCGAAGTGGGATAATGAATAAGAATCTGAGAGCAAGTCCCGCGATGAATCGGGACGAAGTTCTTTCCTGCCACTTGAAGGTGGCGGGATAATTCCCAATAACCTTTAGTTATTGGATAGTTCGACTTACTCTTCAAATTTCGCTACGCTCGTTTTCAGAGAGTCTCACTACGACTTACACTTCACTATAGTTTTGCTTGTTTCACTAGCTTTGTTCTCCTTGACAGTTAATATAAAATACCATAAATTGTCGAAGTTTTTTGAAGAGGAGTTTAATTTTTTATGACGACCAAGAAGCAGCTTAGGTCCGAAAATATAAAAGAAAAGAAAATAAAGAAATCAACAAGAATATTTTACCTGTCACTTATTCTCGGCGGGGGATTTGTTCTTCTGGCTATTTTTTTTGTTACCTTATTTAGCGCTCTTTTCCCTCCTGTTGACGTAGATGCTATGAAAAAGAAAGAGAAGCAAATAGTTAAAATTTATTTCTCTGATCAACAGGAACGTTTTTTGAAACCTGAAAAACGCTATGTTACTAAAGAAAGTGATGTCGCTCTGCAAGCTAAAGAAATTGTTAAAGCGTTACTTGATGGTTCTAAAACCGGATTGATTAATACATTTCCTGAGGGTGTTAATGTCCGGGAAACAAAGATAAAAGATGATGGGACTTTATTGGTAAGTTTCAGTAAAAACCTTACCAAAGCTTATCAGGGTAGTTCAACTTCAGAAATGGCAACGATATATTCGTTAACAAATTCTATAACTCAAAATATTCCCAGCATAAAAAAAGTAAAAATTTTAATTGAAGGCAAAGATCTTTCCTCAATAAAAGGTCATATTTCTACTCGTAGAGCTTTTTCTCCTGATTTGGAACTTATCATTCCTGAAAAATAGATTAATAAATTTTCTTATGGCATCAAAATCAAAAATATCTCGCACTCGCAATATTGGTATAGTCGCTCATATTGACGCCGGTAAAACAACTGTTACGGAAAGAATTCTTTATTACACGGGAAAATCCTACAAGATGGGAGAAGTTCATGACGGGGAAGCTGTTATGGACTGGATGCCGCAAGAACAGGAAAGAGGCATCACCATCACATCAGCCGTAACTACTTGTGCTTGGCGTAATCATGATATTCACATCATTGATACTCCCGGTCATGTCGATTTTACTATTGAAGTAGAACGTTCATTGCGAGTTCTTGATGGCGCGGTTGTTGTTTTTTGCGCGGTTGGCGGTGTTGAACCGCAATCAGAAACCGTATGGCATCAGGCTGATAAGTACGGTGTCCCGAAAGTAGCTTTTATCAATAAAATGGACAGGGTAGGAGCGGATTTTTTCGGTGTAATAAAAACAATGGGAAAACGTTTTGCTTCAATTCCCGTAGCAATACAGATACCCGCGGGCAGTGAAGATAATTTTAGAGGCGTAATTGATCTTATTAATAAAAAAATGATTGTTTGGGATGATTCAACAGCCGGAATGGAAATTTCAAGACAGGATATCCCGGAAGAATTTGTTGCTCAGATGGCGTCACAACGCGAAAGGATGATAGAAACACTTGCCGAAGTTGATGACAGTCTTGCAGATAAATATCTCAAGGGTGAAGAAATTGCTTTAGCGGAAATAGAGGAAGCTATAAGAAGAACTACAATATCTTTGAAAATAGTTCCTGTGCTCTGCGGCGCGGCTTTGCGCAATAAAGGTATTCAGCCGGTGCTGGATGCTATCATCAATTATCTGCCGTCTCCTGAAGATATTCCACCCGTTAAGGGGATTAATCCCATAACAAAAAAAGAAGAAATCAGGCAGAGTTCTGACAAAGAGCCTCTAGCGGCGCTGGCATTTAAGATTATGATGGATGAAGGACGAAAGCTTACTTATCTGAGAATTTATTCCGGAAAGATGCGGGTAAACGACGAGATTTATAATTCAATAAAGAAGAAACGGGAAAAAATTGCCCGCCTTTTACGTATGCACGCTAATAAAAGGGAGAGAATAGATACAGCTTCCGCTGGTGATATCGTCGCGGTGTTAGGTCTAAAAACAACGACTACGGGAGATACTTTTTGTAGGGAAGAAAATCCTATTATGCTGGAGCTTATAGAGTTTTATGAGCCCGTGATAAGTCAGGCCATTGAGGCTAAAACGCCCGCTGATCAGGAAAAGCTGACAGTAGCATTGGATAAGTTAATAGAAGAAGATCCGACTCTAAGGGTGAAATATGAAGAAGAAACCACGCAAACTATAATTTCCGGAATGGGAGAGCTGCATCTGGAAATTATTGTTGATCGTTTGTTTCGTGAGTTTAACTGTCATGTTAATGTCGGCAAACCAAGAGTAGTCTATCGTGAAACCATTCAGAAAAAGGTTGAAAAGGAAGAAATATTTGAAAAGGTGCTGGGCGAAAAGAAGCACTTTGGTCATGTCCGAATTTCACTGGCTCCACGTAGGCGAGGGTTGGGAAATGAAATAATTAACAAGATGGAAAAAGGCATAATTCCTGACGAATATTATGGTGTGATAGAAGAAGGTATCAGAGAATCTATGATGAACGGAATATTGAATGGTTATCCGGTAATGGATGTGGAAGTTAATATTGTCGGCAGTTCTTTTCGGGAAGGAGAATCTTCAGCCCAGGGTTATAAAATTGCAGCGTCAACAGCTTTTCGTGAAGGATGCAACCTTGCCGAGCCGGTTATGCTTGAGCCTATAATGATGGTGGATATTATTACGCCCAGTGAATTTATGGGTGATGTAATAGGTGACATCAATGCCCGGAAAGGCTTAATTCAAGGCGTTAACTCGAAAGGAACAGTAAGTGAAATCAAAGCTAAAGTTCCATTGAAAGCGATGTTTGGTTATTCCACTGATCTGAGATCTTCAACTCAGGGACGTGCTGTTTTTTCCATGATTTTTTCAGAGTATAATAAACTATAGTTTATTGTTGTTGCTATATTATACTTTAAAAATAGTTTCTATCCATTTGAGTTTTCACAAGAATAATTTCCTGAAAAATTTTTTATTATTTTCTTGAAAATTACTATATGTAGTGGTAATATTTAAAACTACCCCAATATATAGTATTTTTGGAAAGTATTTGGAATCTACTTTCTACAGAAAAATGGAGTGTTTTATGAATCTAAAAATCAGAAAAAGAGACGGGAGATCAGTTAAATTTAACGCCGAGAAAATCACCAATGCTATAGCCAAAGCCGGTGCTGCCACAGGCGATTTCGATATAAAAGAAGCACGTAAATTGACAATAAAAGTTTTGAATCTTGCCGAAAAACTTTTTAATGGCAAAATTTTTTCAGTCGAAGAAATTCAGGATGTCGTGGAAGAAGTTCTTTTGCTTACACCTTATCGTAGAACAGCCAAAGCATACATAATTTATCGGGATCAGCATGCACGCTTAAGGGATATTACCAATAAAATGGAAGTTGATCTTGTTGATCAGTACTTAAAGAAGCTTGATTGGAAAATAAATGAAAACAGCAACATGGATTATTCCTTGCAGGGTTTAAATAATTACATATCATCGGAAGTAAGCAAGGTTTACTGGCTCAATAAAATCTACTCTCCAGAAATTCATAAAGCCCATACTGACGGTGACTTCCATATTCACGATCTAAGTTTACTTTCTGTTTATTGCGTGGGCTGGGATTTGTATGACCTGCTCCTGCAGGGATTTCAGGGTGTTTCCGGCAAGGTGGAGAGCAAGCCGGCTAATCATTTACGCAGTGCCTTGGGTCAGGTAGTTAATTTCTTTTATACTTTGCAGGGAGAAGCAGCAGGAGCGCAGGCGTTTTCAAATTTTGATACTTTGCTTGCTCCGTTTATCCGTTATGACAAATTAAGTATAAAAGAGATTAAACAGGCGCTGCAGGAATTCATTTTCAATATTAATGTTCCGACAAGAGTTGGATTCCAAACACCTTTTACTAATGTTACACTTGATGTGACCGTGCCTAAATATTACGCTGACCAAAACGTTATTATAGGAGGCAACCCACAAAAAGAGACCTATAAGGAATTTCAGGAAGAAATGAATCTCTTCAATAAGGCATTTCTGCAGGTTATGGCAGAGGGAGATGCTAAGGGAAGAGTTTTTACTTTTCCCATTCCGACGTACAATATAACCAAAGATTTCGACTGGGATGATTCCAATATACAGGACTTGTGGGAGATGACGGCAAAATATGGAGTTCCTTATTTTTCAAACTTTATTAATTCCGACATGAATCCTGAAGATGCCCGCAGCATGTGCTGCCGCCTGCGTATTGACAATCGTGAACTGGAGATGAGAGGCGGTGGTTTGTTCGGGTCAAATCCGTTGACCGGTTCCATTGGTGTTATAACCATAAACATGCCTCGTATCGCTTATTTGGCCAAGTCTCAAAAGGATTTCCTGCAAAGACTGGAGAGGCTTATGGAACTGGCCAAGGAAAGTCTGGAAACGAAAAGAAAAGTCCTGGAAAAATTTACTGATGGAAATCTCTATCCATACACTAAGTATTATTTGCGCGGTGTTAAAGAGCGATTCAATGAATACTGGAAAAATCATTTTTCTACTATAGGTCTTGTCGGAGTGAATGAAGCATGTCTGAATTTGCTGGGAGTAAGTATTGCCACGGAAAAAGGACAGGAATTCACCAAGCAGGTTTTGGATTTTATGAGAAAAAAACTTATCAATTTTCAGAAGGAAACAGGAAACAATTATAATCTGGAATCAACACCTGCAGAGGGAACTTCATATCGTCTGGCCAAGATTGATAAAGAAAAATACCCAGACATTGTTACTGCCAGTGATGGCAAGTCAAAAAACGCGGAGCCGTATTATACAAATTCCACACAATTGCCGGTAAACTATACCGATGATGTTTTTGAGGCGCTGGATCTACAGGATGAAATTCAGGTAAAATATACCGGTGGTACGGTATTTCATACATTTGCCGGTGAGCGTATTGATGATCCTCAATCCGTAAAAAGGTTGATTCAGAAAATTTGTTTCAATTATCATTTGCCCTACATTACTTTTACTCCAACTTTCAGCGTATGCCCATCACACGGGTATATAAAAGGTGAGCAGGAAAAATGCCCAGTTTGTGCTGATGATTGTGAGGTTTACTCGCGCGTGGTCGGTTATTTGCGACCGGTTAAACAGTGGAATAAAGGCAAACAAGAAGAATTTGACTCACGTCAGGTATTCAAATTTAACTAAGTCACGGGTATGAACTCCAAAGCAGGAGTTAAGGTATTAATCCCACGTCGCTTCGCCTTGGAATAATTCGACTAACGCTTCCTATAGTCAGCGAGTCTCATTAAATTGGAGTTTTACAAAAAATAATTAAAATCTCTAAGAGCATTAGATACGAGGTATTTCTGTTCCTAAAATTTGAGAGATAAAATGAAAATTGGCGGTTTACAAAGAGTGTCTCTTATTGATTATCCGGGATTTATTTGCGCGGTTGTTTTTTTGCAGGGATGCAATTTCAGGTGCTCATACTGCCATAATCCGGAACTGGTCGAACCACGTTTGTTTCAGCCTTGCATAAAAGAAAAACATGTCTTTGAATTTCTTTCTACACGCAAGGGTAAGCTTGATGCCGTGACGATTACCGGTGGCGAGCCAACTATTCAGAAGAAGCTCTGTGATTTTATCAAGCAAATTAAAAAGATGGGTTATGCCATTAAATTGGACACCAACGGTTCTCAGTCTCATGTTATTAAGACCCTTCTTGCAGAAGAACTGCTTGATTTTATCTCTATGGATATCAAAGCGCCATTGGAGAGATACAAGGAAATTGTTAAAGTACCGGTTGATTCTGAATCAATAATGGAAAGTATCAGGCTTATTTTGAAATCGAAAATTACTTATGAATTTAGGACAACCATTGTGCAATCACAGCTTGATGAAGATGATATTTTGCGAATAGGCAAACTAATTGCCGGTGCCGGACATTATGTTCTTCAAAAATTCGTGCCGATAAAAGCTCTGGAGAAAGAATTTCTGAAAGAAAAAAATTATCCGGACGATAAATTACAGAGGATTAAAAAGAGTCTCGAAAATGAGATTCGCTCTGTGACAATAAGATAGTAATTAAATAGAACGAAAATCGGCTCAATTAAAATTGGTTATATTCAGTAATAAGCATTATATATTATATAGTTAAACTTATAATATAAAGTGTTTAATAATATCGGCATATTATTTATTAGATCAAGGCTAAGCTGTCGGCAACAGCCATTCCTAAAAGGGTGGGACGTAAAAATCCATCGTTTAGTTTAAGAAGCTTATTTTTAACTAACACATGGATAATGTTTTTTTTGTTTGCGAGTAAATCATCACCGTATTTTGTATTATAGAATTTCAGATCAATTCCAGCCTTGGTGCGTAAGCCAAGAAACCAAGCCTCCAATCGTAGTTGCTCATTCGAGAGGGTTTCCAAATCCTGAACTGGCATTTTTCCTGTAGCTATTTCTTTTATGTAAATTTTGACCGGCGTTTTGTTCCACCAGCGTTTATTGTTTAGAAAAGAATTAGCAGAAGGTCCCATGCCCAGATAGGGTAGATGCTGCCAGTATTTTTGGTTGTGACGTGATTTGAATTTGTCTTTTCGGGCAAAGTTAGAAATTTCGTAATGAATGTAACCAGCATTTTCCAATTCTTCGGCTGTTTCTAAAAATAATTTTAATTCCATATTTTCATGATGAAGTCCCCAACCTTTGAAAAAGTATTCTCTATAGAGAGGAGTGTTTTCATCTAGTGAAAGCTGATAGCAGGAAATATGTTCCGGTGCGAAAGAAACGGCTTTTTGCAAAGTGTTTTTCCATGATTTAAGGTTTAGTCCGTGAACTCCGTAAATCAAATCTATCCCCAGATTATGGAATCCGGTATTTCTTGCTGCTTCTATTGAATTAATAGCATCTTCGGAAGAATGTCTGCGTCCAAGAAATTTTAAGAGTTTATCATCAAAAGACTGGATGCCGATATTCAAGCGATTAATTCCTAATGATTGCAGTGCCTGAAAGTATTCAACGGATACATCTCCCGGATTGACTTCTATCGTGATCTCCGCGTGAGAATCAATTTTATAATGTTTGCTTGTCTCCGTAAAAATTTCAGCAATTTGTTCCGGAGTTAGAAGGGAAGGGGTGCCGCCGCCGATGTAAATGGTGTCAAATGATGAAAAAAAATCACGATAATATTTTATTTCTTTTTTCAGTGCGGCAATATATTCGGGAATAAGATTAAAGGATTGCGTTGAGTAAAAGCTGCAATAGCCGCATTTACTGAGGCAAAAAGGAATGTGAATATAAAGCCCGGCTTTTTTTTTCATAGGAAATAATAATAAAAATTATTTTAGGATGTCATTTCGATTTTCCCTACACACGGGAGCATTCTACGCAAGGAATCCTTTTTTAATAAAAATTTAGCACTTTAAGATTCCTCATACCCGATAGATCGGGATAGAGGAATGACATATTATTATATACGGTACATGATCTTAGCGGTAATGGTGCATTAGAGCAATCAATCTGTATCCGATTTTAATACAGCCAGAAAGGCACTTTGCGGAATACTTACGTTGCCGATCATCTTCATGCGCTTCTTTCCGGCCTTCTGTCTTTCCAACAATTTTCTTTTGCGCGTAATATCACCACCGTAGCACTTTGCAGTGACGTCTTTACGAAAAGGACTGATGGTGCTGCGGGCGATGATTTCAGAACCAATGGCACCCTGAATTGCTATTTTAAACATTTGGCGCGGTATTTCTTCTTTTAATCTTTCACACGCCAAAAGTGCGCGGGGCCGAGCTCGCTCACGATGAACAATTTGCGAAAGGGCATCAACCTTTTCGCCGTTGACCAGAATATCCATCAGAACCAAATTGCTTTCACGATAATCAATCACATCATAATCGAATGATCCATAACCCTGTGTGACTGATTTAAAACGGTCGTAAAAATCATAGATAACTTCGGAAAGCGGCATTTCATAAGATAACTCAACACGTCCGGGACCGGTATAATTCATGGAAGAATTTACACCACGCTTTTCCGTGCAAAGCTTCATCACAGCGCCGAGATAACGTTCAGGAAGCATCGTTACAGCTCGTATGTAGGGTTCTTCACCTTTTTCAATTTCTGTAGGATCAGGATAATGAGCAGGATTATCTACATAAATTACTTTTTTATCTTTGAGAGTGAATCGGTAACGCACACTGGGCACGGAAAGAATGATGGAAAGGTCAAACTCTCTTTCCAATCTCTCCTGTACTATATCCAGGTGCAAAAGTCCCAGAAAACCGCAACGGAAACCCTGACCGAGAGCAGTCGAGGAGTCCTTTTCATAAATAAAAGACGCGTCATTGAGTTTATATTTTTCCAGTGAATCGGCCAGGTCCTGATAATCGTCGGAAGCAATGGGATAAATGGATGCGAAGACAACAGGCTTTACTTCTTTAAAACCGGGCAGAGGCTGGGAACAGGGTTTATCCTGCAAAGTAATTGTATCTCCCGTGTGGACATCAGATACCGTTTTTACGCCGGCGATTATATAACCAACCTCACCGGAGGAAAGTTTTTCGCGCTTGGCACGGTTTAGCAAAAAATGTCCGACTTCTTCCACTTTATAGGTCGCACCATTGGACATAAATTTGATAAAATCACCGCACTTGATTCTTCCTTCAAATACCCTGCAGTGAATGATCGTACCGCGAAAAGAATCGTACTTAGCATCAAAAATTAAAGCGGCCAGCGGATTTTCAGCACTGCCTTGGGGTGGAGGGATGCGCTGCACAACTGCTTCCAGAATTTCTTCAATGCCGATTCCTTCCTTGGCCGAGCATTTAATATGGGTAAATGGATCCAGTCCCAGTTCCGAATCAATTTCCTCTAAAACCCGCTCAATGTCAGCGGAAGGAAGATCAATCTTGTTGATAATGGGGATTATCTCTAGATTGTGTTCCAGAGCCAGATAAAGATTAGCCAGAGTTTGTGCTTGAACACCCTGAGTGGCGTCAATTAACAAAAGAACTCCTTCACACGATGCCAGTGAACGCGAAACTTCATATGAGAAATCAACATGACCGGGAGTATCAATCAGATTTAATATGTAGTCTTTTCCATCGTTAGAGTGATAGGGAAGCGATATGGCATTGCTTTTGATGGTAATGCCTCGTTCCCGCTCTATTTCCATATTATCCAGAATCTGATCCTGAAAGTTTCTGTCATCGCAAATTCCTGTAAATTGAATAAGCCGGTCGGCTAGTGTTGATTTGCCGTGATCAATATGAGCGATAATGCTGAAGTTTCTTATGTTTTCCATAGACTTTGTTAAAAAAAGCCCTCCATCGTGTTTCGGCGGGCTTTTATATTAAATCTCATTTGACCAATTATTTAAGTTTTTTCAAAAGTTCTTCTGTTACTTCTTTTACACTAACACTGCCGTCAACGGAAATCACTTTTGTTCTTTTTTTAAAGAAATTTACCGCGGCCAACGTGCCGGTTTGGGTATCGTAGTAAATGCCATGACGTTTATCAATGGCCGCTGTATCCTGATCGTCGGCGCGGGTGGAAAGCTCTTCGCAACCACACACACGGCAGACCATCTTACCATTTTTCTCAATAGGTTTGATGGCGTCAATGTAAATATTATTGGGGTGATTGTTATCCATTTTGCAAAGTCTTCGTCCCATGATGCGTTTTTTAGCTGTTTCACGATCCAAATCAATTTCAGTGACGTAATCAAGTTTTATTTTTTCTTTTTCCAGTGCCGCCCAAAGAGCTTCAGCTTGTGCCAGATTTCGGGGAAACCCGTCCAGGAGCCAGCCTTTTTTGCAATCGTCCTCCCTGAGTCGGTCGAGAATCATGGGAATGGTAATATCATCGGGAACAAGTTCACCGCAGTCAATAAAAGCTTTTGCCTTTTCTCCCAGCGGAGTTTTTTTGGAAATATTCTGACGGAAGATAACTCCTGTTTCAATGTGAGGCACGCCGTATTTCTTTTGTATTATCGCACCTTGCGTTCCTTTGCCGCTGCCGTTGGGGCCAAAAATTAAAATATTCACTTAATGAGACTCCTTTCATAAAAAATTTAAAGCTTGAGTCTTATAATGTATTGTGTGTTTTTTCGCAATAGCAAAAGAGTTAGAGAAGGAACTTTGAGCGGGAGCGCATTAACGGCACGGACACTTCAAAAAGGGTTCTTCGTTATTCTCTTAAATATTTAATGAGACCCAAATTTCAGAAACGAATACCCTAAAGGGCACTATAGGTGCACTGAAATTTGATGATCGAATTATCCCCGAGGCGAAACCGAGTGGGATAAATGTGGGTCTAATTCCCCGCCCCTTGGGTCGCAAGTTCGTTTGGATACCCTGCTTCTTGCAGCGGGGTTGTAAACAATGTTTTGATTGCACATTTCTAAAATTGGAGTCTCACTAATGACAGGAACATCCCGGCGGACAGGAGGTTGCTGAACATGATGAACCGGCTGAATCAGATGAACCTTTGGACTTTCTTCTGGCAGGTGCGGACATTACTTTCTCCGCTTGTTTTGCTCCACATTGGGGACAGGAAAGTACTCCTTCTTCTGTGGGTGAAAAAATTAAACGTTCAAATATATTTTTGCATTTTTTACATTTAAATTCATAAATGGGCATTATTATAATCCTTAATTTTTAAAATAAGCAGAGGATATACTATTGTCAAGCTTTTATTGAAATATAAATTTTAATCTCAAAAAATATTTTTAATGAGTTAACTTTTCCATCGGTTTCTTATTATCGCCGGATTCCAGTTCTTTGATTTCCTTCTTAATGGCGATACTTCGTTCTGAATCCGGTGGATAATAATTTAAGGCTTCTCTAAAATGAAACAGAGAGCTTTCTTTTTTATTTATTTTTTTAAAATGAAGACCGAAATAATAATGAGATTCTCCTTTATTATTAAGTTTGCCGTAAGTCATGGCAATGAAGTAATTAATATCCGTATCCTCATTAAGCACTTTGTCTTTAAGATTTAGATAGCTCTCAAGAGCTTCTTGATATTGACCAGAGGCAAAATAAGTTTTGCCTAGAGCCAAAATGGTTTCGTCTTTCTTTGGATTTAGTTTTATTGCCCGAAGAAGGTAATCCTGTGCAGTTCCTGTTTTACCTGACTTCAAATAGATTAATCCTATATTTTTCAATATGTCATCATCTTGGGGTGATAAACTTAAGGCTCTCAAATAGTGTTTAAGGGATGATTCGGTTTGTCCAAGCTGGTCTTCCACAGAGGCAATGTTATAGAGCAAATCGACATTATCGGGATCACTTTTTAGAGATTGTTCGAGTTGCTCGTATTTTTTGGCAAGTTCATGTGTTTCCAGTGGAATAAGAGTTTGAATTCTAGTTAAATTACCAATTATATTTTTGGCTCCGACCTGAGGATAATGTGTTAATATAAGAGAATCCATATATATAATACGGTCATCAGTACCAGGATGCGTCTGCAGGTAAGAGGGCATGGTTTTGGAAAAAAATTCCCGTTGTTTCATGATTTTAAGAAAATCAATAATTGCTGTAGGATAATAGCCCGCACGGACCAGATATTCAATTCCCATGCGATCAGCTTCTTCTTCGTGCTGACGCATATACCTCAAAGTCAAACTACTGGAACCGGCAAGAGAAAATGCGGCAACAGCAGCTGATGTTTGCCCTCCTCCTCCCAAAAAAATGCCGGCTAGCGTAGCGGCAAGCGCGGCCATGTTTAATTTTTGAGATTTTTCTATAATGCTGGCCACATGGCGCGCGTTGGCATGACCTATTTCATGAGCGATAACACCTGCCAACTGAGCTTCATTTTCAGCGGCTAGTATTAACCCTTTATTTATGTAAATGTAACCGCCAGGTGTGGCGAAGGCATTTATTGCGAAGCTATCAATAATATAAAAATTAAAATTGAAAGGAGCTTTTGTTGTTTGAGCCAGAACTAAACCGCCAATTTTGGATATATAATCGTTAAGACTTTTGTTTTTAAAGATGAGATGATTTTCCTCCATTTTGTCGAAAAATTCCTTTCCGAGTTTTTTTTCGTCGGAAATGGTAAATTCGGCAAAACAGGGACTGATAATGAATAATAAGATGAAAACAAAAACGATAAAATAAATATATTGATTTTGATTAAATTTGCGCATAAGCAGTTTTAAATTATATAAGTTTGTTTAATATAATACCTTCTTTATTTTTTTAAGACAAGGTTTCATTTGTCTATTTGAATTATAATAAATGGAATTATCTATCATGAGGAAAAAACTTGTTATAACTATTGATGGACCGGCAGGCGCCGGTAAAAGCACGGTAAGCAAAATACTGGCTAACAAATTAGACTATGTTTATCTGGATACGGGGGCTCTTTACAGGGCGTTGGCATATAAAGCATTAAAGTTAAAAATAGAATTTGAAGATCCATTTGCTTTAAAGAGTTTATGTTCTGATACAGAAGTTATTTTGAAAAATATCGGCGGACAAATGAAAGTCTATGTGGATGGTGAAGACGTTGAAGAAAAAATACGAACAGAGGAAGTAGGATTGGCGGCTTCCAAAATATCTGCTTTTGCTGTGGTACGTGAGAAATTGCTTGAGCTGCAAAGGAAAGCAGGCGGTCAAGGCGGTATTGTAGCAGAGGGGAGAGATATGGGGTCTGTGGTTTTTACTAATGCGGATTATAAATTTTATCTTGATGCTACATTTGAAGAACGAACAAAAAGAAGGCATAAAGAACTTTTGCTTAAAGGTAAACCCTCGGAATATAAATCGATTCAGAAAGATATGATGGAAAGAGACAAACAAGACAAAGAAAGGGAAATAGCTCCTTTAAAAGCACCCGAAGGGGGAATAAAAATTGATTCCGATAATCTATCCATTGAAGAAGTTGTAGAGAAAATTATATCAAATATTTCAGTCGGAAGTCCTTGACACAATCTTTTAAAAAATACTTGATTTTATGTTGATATTTAATGTTCACTATGTTAAGTCTTAAAAATTAAAGGGTTTCACAAAAAACAGGGGGTATTCGTTTAATGGTTAACAATAACAACTCAAATTTAATCAAAAAAAAGGGAGGTAATGAAAAATCTTCACCTAAAAGTCAATCTTCAGTAAAAAAAGAAGAAGAAATGGATTTTAAAGAACTTTACGAACAAAGTCTTAGCCAATTTCAGTATGGGGATATTGCTACAGGTAAAGTCATTCAAATAAAAGAAGACAGGGTGATGGTTGATGTAGGCTGGAAGACAGAAGGTTTTATTCCGATTAATGAAATTAAAGATGCAAAAGGGAATGTTAATATTTCCGTTGGCGATGAGATAGATGTGTTTATTGACAGAAGAGATTCTGAAGGTAATCTAGTTTTGTCTAGAGATAAAGCTTCAAAGGTTAAAATTTGGGATGAAATTAAAAATGCCTGCGAAAGTAATAAATTAATAAAAGGTGTGGTGATGGAAAAAGTTAAGGGAGGTCTTTCCGTTGATATAGGTATTATGGCTTTTCTTCCTGGTTCTCAGGTAGATATTCGTCCTGTTAAAGACCTGGATAAATTTGTCGGTCAAACCATGGATTTTAAAGTGCTGAAATATGATCGTAAAAGGAATAATGTTGTTTTATCGCGTCGTTCGATTATGGCCACAGAAAGAGAAGAAGAAAAGAAAGATATCTTAAAAAATATTAAAGAAGGCAATGTCGCTGAAGGCGTTATTAAAAATATTACTGATTATGGCA
The DNA here is from genome assembly GCA_016927935.1 of Syntrophaceae bacterium. Taxonomy (GTDB): domain Bacteria; phylum Desulfobacterota; class Syntrophia; order Syntrophales; family Smithellaceae; genus Smithella. Next base: position 34,339 of record JAFGLS010000190.1, on the reverse strand, counting down.
TTTTTATAGATCTTGGAGGCATTGATGGTCTTCTTCATGTCACTGATATTTCCTGGGGCAGGATTGTTAAACCATCAGAAATATTTAAAAAAGGTGATAAAATAACCACAAAAATTCTTTCCTTTGATTCAGAAAAAGAACGAGTTTCCCTCGGTCTTAAACAACTGACCGAAAATCCATGGGAAAACATAATGGAGAAATATCCGGTTGGAAGAATTGTGGAGGGGAAGGTTGTTAATTTAACCGACTATGGTGTTTTTGTTGAATTGGAATCAGGAGTTGAAGGGCTTGTGCACATATCTGAAATGTACTGGACGAGGGAAATAAAACATCCATCAAAGGTATTAAACGTTGGTGAAACAATCAGGGTTATGATTTTGGAAGTAAATCCTCAGAACAAACGAATTTCTTTGAGCTTGAAACAAACAACTCCCAACCCCTGGGAAAAACTCAAGGAAAAATATCCGGTAGGAACACTTGTTAAAGGTATTGTTAGAAATATTACCAACTTTGGAGTTTTTGTGGGAATAGAAGAAAAAATTGACGGATTAATTCACGTGTCTGACATTTCCTGGAAGCACAGAGTAAATCATCCGTCCGAATATTTTAAAAAAGGACAGGAGGTTGAGGCTGTTGTGCTGAATGTTGACGTGGAAAATGAGAAATTTTCTCTCGGCATAAAGCAGATTGAGAAAAATCCATGGGATGAATTGTCGCAAAAGTATGCTCCGGGCAGTGTTGTTACCGGTAAAATAACTAATTTTACAGATTTCGGTATTTTCATGGAGATTGAAGAAGGAATAGAAGGTCTCGTGCACATTTCCGAAATAAGTCAGAAGCGCGTCAAGACATCTTCAGAACTTTATTCAGTAGGAGATACCGTATCTGCAGTGGTTAAGAGCATTGACCCAAAATCCAAGAAAATAAGATTGAGCATAAAGGAAATGGAAGCGCCTCCACCTGCGCCCGTGTCCAATCAGTATATCAACAATACGGTAAACGTTGGCCCAAATCTAAGCCATGCGCTAGCGGATGTGAAAATTAATAATCAAAAAAAGGACGAATAAAGAAATGAGAAAACATCCGGTAATTTTTGGAATGTTTATACTTCTGTTTTTTGGAGGTGTATTATACCTGTCTTTTTATAAAGCAGGTTTAAATTTAGGGAAAACTAGAGGCTTTTCTTTAAAGGATAAAATCGGTGTTGTTACTGTTGAGGGAATAATTTCAGATTCAAAGGAAATTACCGACCAACTGGATGAATTTGGCGAAGATGATTCCATTGTTGCCGTTGTCTTACGTATTAATTCACCCGGCGGTGGCGTGGCCGCAGCTCAGGAGATTTATAATGCTGTAATTGAGTTGAAAAAAACTAAAAAGGTTGTTGCATCTATGGGGTCCATCGCTGCTTCAGGCGGCTTGTTGGTGGCCTGTGCAGCGGATAAAATTGTCGCCAATCCAGGTACCATAACGGGCAGCATTTCAGCGATCATGCACTTCGCAAATTTAGAAGAGCTTCTCAAGAAAATCGGGGTAAAATCTTCGGTGGTAAAAAGCGGAGAGTATAAGGATATCGGGTCTCCTTTAAGAGAAATGACTCCAGAGGAAAAAATTATTGTTCAGGAATTGGTAGATGATATTTATAATCAGTTCGTTGATGTAATCGTAAAGGAACGAAAAATTTCCAGGGAAAAGATAATGGAGCTTGCCGATGGTCGTGTATTTTCCGGTAGAAAAGCAAAGGAACTGGGACTGGTTGATTATCTGGGAGATATGGGGTCAGCGGCAAAACTTGCGAGTAAATTAGCGGGAAGGGAAGGTAAATATGATTTGGTTTATCCGCCGAAGAAGAGGATTTCTGTTTTTGATTTTCTTGTAGAAAGTATGGTAAGCAAAATAAGCAATACCCTGAAGGAAAAAACGGGAAGTAAAAGCGGTTTAAGTTATTTATATTATTATTGAAAATAAAGGAATTTTTATTATGACAAAGAACGATTTGATAAAGAAATTACAGGAAGAGCTCAAAACCTATTCTCTTAAGGATGTTACCTATGTCGTCAACATAATCTTCGATTCGATGATTGACGCGATAAAACGCGGGGAGCGCATTGAATTAAGAGGATTCGGTAGTTTTGAGGTGAGAGAAAGAAAACCGCGTATGGGACGTAATCCTAAATCCGGTGCCCAGGTGAAATTAGAGGAAAGAAAAGTGCCGTTTTTCAAGACGGGCAAAGAACTGCGGATAATGGTAAATAACAAAAAATGACTTATAAGACATTAATTGTTGAAAAGAAAAAAGAGTACGCCGTAGTTAAATTAAACCGTCCGCATGACATGAACGCAATTTCCAGAGATATGCGCAGGGAATTGTATGAGGTGTTTGCTGATCTGGAAATTGATCCGAAAGTCAAGGTGATAGTTCTTACCGGTGGAGAATATATTTTTTCAGCCGGCATGGATATAAAAGAAATGAACAGCCTGCCTGACGAGGAATGTGATGAATTTCTCAAATCAATAATGAAATATCTGAAAAAGATTTATTCCTACAAGAAGCCGGTAATAGCCGCTGTCGGCGGTATAGCCTTGGGTGGCGGTTTTAATCTGGTTACCGTTTGCGACCTTGTTGTAGCTTCCGAAAGCGCAATCTTTTGTCATCCGGAATTGAAATTCGGATTCAATCCTTTCTTCTATCCGTTGAGTCAGATTGTCGGCGTAACCAAAGCAAAAGAAATAGTAATGCTGGGTGAACCGATCGGTGCCAATGAGGCTTTGAAGATAGGCCTGGTCAATAAAGTCGAACCACCGGAAAAATTCATGGAAGTGGCGGAACAGATGGCAGAAACTTTATCGAAGCGCTCGGTGAGAGCTTTCGAAGAATTGAAGAATCTTTGTTCTATTGTTCCCCGTATGGACAAAATGGCTGCGATGGATACTGAATCATCAATATGCGCTTTGCTATTTGCTCGTGATGAACGTAAAGAACAAATGAAAGAAGTGCTTTCTAAGAAAAAATCCCCAAAGAAGGTATCGACAAAACCTTGCTGAACTAAATGAAATTTATCCCTGCCACCTGAAGGTGGCGGGATAATTCGCTCTAAGATTTTCCGTACACTACGTTTCGAAAAATCAAGGCTCATTATAAGCTATCCCAGTCATTCCCAGGTGCGGCAAAATCTTTAAGCTGATCCCGTCTCTTTTTATGCTGGAGTTTTTTGAGAGCTTTAGCTTCAATCTGGCGAATTCTTTCCCGGGTTACGCCCATCATATCGCCAACTTCTTCCAGAGTAAACGGCCCGTAGTTGCAAGCGACCCAGGTGCAGTTCAAAAAAGTCTCATTTTTCAAGCGCCATTCGCAGGTTGTATCGGTACAGACTTCGCTGATGAGAGTGTTCTTTTTCTTGCATCTATACATATTAATCATGGAGAAAGCTCCTTATTGTTAAGTTTTGCTTGAATATAATAATTAATTTAAGGAAATCAAGTAAAAAGATAAAAAAATTTTAGTGAGTCCCAAGTTTCAGAAGCGAATAACCTAAATACCCTAAAGGGTACTATAGGGTCACTATAGGCGCACTGAAATTTGTTGGACGTAATGAGACTCAAAATTCAGGAATAAAATGAACTGAATTTTGTAAGCCGAATTATCCAATAGCTTTGTGGCGATTGGAAACTATCCCCAACGCGAAGCGTTGTGGGATACTGCAAAAAATAAAAAGCAGTAAAAATCCAGTACCTTAGAAACCTATTTTTTCTTTCGGTCTTCTTTCCGGAACATACTTATGTTCAATTTTTCCTTCGTTCCATTCTGAAGAAACGTATAAATTACAATAACAACTGCCATATTCTTTGACATCTTCCGGCCGGTACTGGCAGGGGCAGATAATATCGGCATCTTTTTCACGAATGCCTGCAGCCAGACGGCAGGGACATGACATATAACCGTAACGTTCCTTATTGACCAAAAGATCGGCCAGAATGCTTAGAACCCAGTCCTTATCTTTACTGAAAAAGTAACCCTTGGGTTCCTGAGCCTTTTTTAACATTTCATAGAGTTCGGCAGGAGTCATTAAATGCCCAAAGCCTCCTTGATATCTCTCTCCCGGAAACCGATAATTATATTGTCACCAATGATAATGGTCGGAAAGGAACGATTAGGATTGTATTGTTCCACTTCTTGCAAGATTCTCTGCCTGTCATCACCCTGAAGCAAATCAACATCAACATAATCAAAATTAATTCCGTTATCGCTTAAGAATTTTTTTGTCGCCTTACAATGACTGCACGTGCTCAGTGTATAAATTTTAATTTTAGCGGCCATGTTATTCTCCTTAATTTATGTTATCTTTGTTTAACTGGATTTTATGAAAATGGCAATGGGATATTTTAAACGTGGAAGATATCAAATTTTAACGTGAACCTCGTTTGACACTGCGCGTGTTGTGAAACGTAGCATTCAATACTGTTTTTTGCATTCCGACCGTATTGTGTTTCACGTTGTCCAGAGCCAGATTGCAGCCCACCCGAACAAAAGCAGGATCAACCAGATGGCAACCCTTCTATTGAACCAAAAGGCGACGAGACCTGTTGCTAAACAAACCACCGAAGATAAGACTGCCACGACTACATCGAGAACGAACAGAATCGCCCACGGTTTTTTCACATCAAACAGATGCGGAGTATGTAGCATGGAGAAAAAGAGCACAGGACAGATAAAGAGGCTTGTGGCTGCCACGCAAAATGACAAGAAACTCACTCGGACAGTTTTCGCAAAGCGCCGGGTAGACTGTAGGCTTTTATCTGTCATTTCACTCACCAAAGTACATGCTGCCAGATAACAACAACGGGGCCGATAGGTGCAGCGAAAAGGGATATTGATTCAACATTAAATAAATTTTATTTTTAAGTTAAAAATTAATTAAAATTTCATCATAACTCTTTCTCCATTTTGGCGGGAGAAGAGTTTTTGTTTTATCGAAGTGACCGATGGCGATCAACATAGGAATCCAGTATTGGTCGGAAATATTAAAAGCTTTCCGGACGCCGTCAATATCGAAGCCGTCCATCGGGTGAGAATCGAGCCCGGCATCTTTGGCAGCCAGCATCAGCGACATGGCGAAAAATCCGGTATTCTTGCAGGCAAAAGCCAATTGGCGCTCCGCAGTGGCTCCGTAAAGCGAATTTGTTGCGTTACAAAACCAGTCATACTGTTCCTGTTTCATAATGCCGGCTTTGACCGATTCGACAAAATCTTTTTCAAACTCGGTATTGCCTTTTTTCCATCCTTCGCGGTCAGCCAGAATAATCAAAACAACTGGAGCTTCAGTAATTTTTGGCTGATTCATGGCTACTTTTCTCAACGTTTCTTTTTTTTCTTTATCTCTCAGAATGATGACTCTCCAAGGCTGGAGATTGAAGCCGGAAGGAGCAAGGGCGGCGGTCTCTATGATTTGTTTAATCTGTGCGTCGGTTACATCTTTGGTCGGGTCAAAAAAATTAACAGCACGTCTTTGTTTCATTGCTTCTTTGAACTCCATCGTAAACCTCCAATATCGAGTATTGAAAAATTTAAAACTTAATACTTAAAACTTAAATCTTAGTCCTCGTGACCTTTTGTTAAATAGAAAGTGGCGATGTCGAAAAAAATTGTCATGCGTCTTTGCAGTTCGAAGGTCATGTAGAGTTCCAGGTTCTTCTGCAAAGCGTCCTGAGCAAGCGCGTAAGTCCAGATGTGCTTGCGGATGAGGCTTAGTGCACTCAAAACGCCGCTGAGTTTAAAACCGGATTTCTTTCTTTCTCTTCCCAGTTTTGTATAAAAGTTTCTGATTTTGTTGACATCCTGCACACCGCCCAGCCAGAGTGTCAGTTGTGAAAGAATCCTGTCACAAATGTTATAAAGTACTTCTCTTTCCACTTTATGATATTCAATGGTGGAAGGATTTATCATTACATCTTCCAGCCATTGTTCGATAATCTTTTCTTTATTTTTAATGGTTATATTGACCAGACGCCTTGTTAAAGAATTTTTTGCGATTGCAGGTGGAAGAGTTTTTTTATCTTTATGTTCAATTAAATCAAATATTGCCCAATAATCCTTTCTGCTTTTAATATATGCGTCCAAAGCGCGTTTATTGGAGCGAAAAGCCAGCGGAGGTAATTTGTTTACCGGCCAAAACCGTGCCTCAGAACAATCGTCACCGGCACGAAGTTTTCCACCGATTTGTTGCACGACAAACGTCAAAAAAATTAAGTCTCCATAAAAGCGGCTTTTGTAGGAATCTACATCCATTAATTTTACAATTTTACCTTTGATACCTGCCTCTTCTTCTAGTTCACGCAGGGCAGCTTCTTCAATGCTTTCCCCGGCCTCGGCAAATCCCGTCGGCAGGCACCAGAATCCTTTTGATGGTGCCCTGTCGCGTTTAACCAGGAGTATCTGACGTGAAGATTCAAGAATGGCGGAAACCACCGGCAGAGGATTTTCATAAAAAAAGGACTTGCAGGCAGGGCAGAAATCCCGCCGGACATTGTCTTCATATTTTTTAAGAGTTATCCCGCCGCAATAAGGGCAAAAAAGGCGTTTTTTCTTCATTGTATTTCCTTTTCAGTTAATTAGCCGTAGCAGATAAAAATTTTGTCATCCTTGCACATGATAACAGAATTTTTCTTCAGAGCTGTATCCTGCAATTCGTGAAGAAGCTGATTAATGATTGTTTTGTTATGAGCATCGGGTCCCATGAGAAAGAATGATTTTTTGAACTGGAAATAATCCAGAAAACGATCAAGTTCCTGGGGTTGAAAAACCAGAGTGTTTTTAAAATCAATTCCTTTTATCCGGCTAAAAGAAGGTCGAAGAAGCTCTTTACCGTTTTCAGCGGAAAACTGATCGAAAATAATTTCCAGGGGCAAGGATTGAACGTTTTCACGGGGATTATTTTGTTTAAGAATTTTTTTGACAATTTCGACCATTTCACGCATGTCTTTTTTGGAATGGGTTATGGTGATAAAAACCCCATCTGTTTTCAGGATACGGGCGATTTCTGAAATCATATTGGGAAAAAAGTACAAAGCGTAGCTGCAAATCACCAGATCAAATGAACCGGATGGATATTTTTTTATTTTATCAATGCCGGATGAGGAAAATAATCCTTCGTAACCGGCACGTCGGCAGGCATCCAGATAAAAAGGCCTGTATTCGGGAATGATGTCAATGCCGGTGATTTTTGCGTCTGGCGGCAATTTGTCTTTCAGAGCTTCGGTAAAAGCGCCGAAAGCGCAACCCAGTTCCAGAACATTGTGGCAGTTTGATAAATCAACTTGCATCAGGGCTGTTTTTCTGATGTCTTCTTTGTTGGTGGAAAAACGCTGAATTAATTGTGCTATTGCCAGATGCTTTTGCACATCACGAAAAACTTTACGAATCTTTCTTTTATCCAGAACTTTCTCCATTATAGTCGCCTGTTTTAAAAAATTACTTTAAGTACATTTTTCTACTTCCATAATTTTGGTAACTCTTCTTAAATGCCTTTCACCGGCAAATTTTGTTTCCATGAATTTTTCAATCATCTGTGTAACCGGTATATTGTATTTTACTCTGCCGCCAAAGGCTATAAAATTTGCGTCATTATGTGCTTTGGCCATTTCCGCGGTGAAAATGTCATGAATCAAAGCACACCGGATGCCTTTTATTTTGTTTGCGGTCATTGACACTCCTATTCCTGTGCCGCAGAGCAGAATACCGAAATTATATCCGCCTTTTTTAAATTCGTTGCAGGCAATTACAGCGATATCGGGATAATCAACGGGATCTTCGCTGTATACTCCCATATCTTTTGGCTCACAGTTTTTTGTTTTCAGGAAAGATATAATTTCTGTTTTTAGAGCAACGGCACCATGATCAGAAGCAATAATAATTTTTTTCATCGTTAATTCCTCTTTGGAGATTTTCATTGATTTTCTTCTTTCTTATTTTTTGCGATATTGTAAAATAAGTCAATAAAAAAACTTTGCTTCGTAAAGATATTTGCGTTAAAAAGTCACATGCGAGAATTGCTGACAAAATATTTCAATTATCTTTTAGTGGAAAGAGGCATTGCTCAAAACACCTGGGAATCGTATGGCCGTGATTTGCAGCGGTTTGTTTCGTTTGTCCAGGATAAGAAAAAAATATCGGATATTCAAATGGTTACACCTGAAGTAATTATTGAATATCTCACACAAATAAGAGAGGAAGGCTTATCGGCAAATTCCATGAACCGTTCGCTTGCCGCTTTAAGAGGATTTTATAAATATCTGCTTCGTGAGAAAATAATCACATATAACCCACTGGCCAATATAGAACTGGCCAAGGTATGGATGAAACTGCCCGACACTATCAGCAAGGACGAAATGAAGGCAATTTTAGCCCAGCCTGGTTCGCTGACAAATTCCTCAATCCGCAACACAGCCATGCTGGAGATTTTATACGCTACGGGAATTCGTGTTTCGGAATTGATTAATTTGACAATGAATAGTATCAACTGGCAGGTCGGTTTTCTTACTGTTATGGGGAAAGGCAGTAAAGAAAGAATTGTCCCCATAGGCAAAATAGCGTACGATTGCGTCAGGCGTTATGTTGACGAAGTCCGTCCGCAATTAATGCGGAAAAAAAGTACAGATGTTTTGTTTCTAAATCGTTTCGGGAGAAAGTTTACCAGACAGGGTTTTTGGAAAATAGTCGTTGGCTATGCCCGGCAAGCGGGTTTGAAAAAAAAGGTTTATCCGCACACATTCCGCCATTCCTTTGCTTCTCATCTTTTGGAAGGCGGCGCGGACTTGCGCACTGTGCAGGTAATGCTGGGACATTCAGACATTTCGACCACACAGATTTACACGCATGTGACTCGTGAGAGATTAAGGGAAATTCATCAGAAATATCATCCGCGGAGTTAATTTAAGATATTTCTCTATGACTTAAGAAAAGAAAACCCCGTTAGAAAGTTTTTAAACTTTTCAACGGGTAGACTCACATGGGGGCATTAAACCCCGTGTTCGCTGAAAAAGGAAGAACCATTATCCCTTCTGAAAGCAATGGGGCTTTCTAACGAGGTAAAAATTTCAACCAATGAGGTAGTTAATGATTAATCGAGGCATGGATAACCGGGACCAGAGGGGAAAACAGTTTACATCAAAAGATATATCAATTGCGATTGCTGTCGTTGCTTTTATAGCCGGTGTTTTATTCCTTTTTTCTCAAAATTATTTTTCTTCCCTTTCTTTCCATTTATCAAGAATAAAAAATACTTTTTCATATTATGTATTAAAGGAAGAACCACATTTTTATTATCTGGAGATGGAAAAAAACGGCAAAGATATACGTGTCGGCAAGAAAGATGCTCTGGAAGTGACTTACAAGGACGAATTCGTGGTCAAGTCTGTGGTCAGTGATGATTTGTCGGGTAAATACACAACCGTAAAATTTGAAGAATTCAGTAAAAGAGATAATGATATAGGGGTTTTGTTGAGGGGTATTGATTTCGTCAATAGTATTATTGAAAAAGGCGCCATTGTTGATAATTCAGGTGAAGCGTCCGATTATAAAATTTCGGTATATTATCAGAATGAAAAAATAGATTCGGTGTTGCTGAAAATAGTAATTACACCGCAGGACTGGTTCAGGTTCGCCCAGGATTCTTCCAGCGTTCAAGAGCAGATTGAATATTTGAAAAAAGCACTTTTACTGAATAAGGATGACATAAGAGTGCGCAAAATTCTTGCCGGGGTTTACTTGCGGCAGAACAGATCGGATGAAGCAATCAGATTGTATAAAGAAGTATTGAACATTAAGCCTGATGACACGGTAGCCATGTTGGAATTGGCAAAGAGTTACATAAAGAAAAAACAATTTGATGATGCTGTAAAAATAGCAAAAGAAATTGTCAGACTAAATCCCAGGGAAACAGAAGCTTATTTATGCCTTGGCCTTTCTCTGGAAGAAAAAGGCCTGTGGGCTCAGGCTTCGAAGAATTATCAGGAGGCGGTGCGACTTGATCCTGCCAATTATCAGGTGCGATTTAAACTGGGAGAAGCTTACAAAAACAGCAATAAGATGAGTTCCGCCATAGAAGAATATAAATATATTGCCGAGCATTCTAAAGAATCCGAGCAAGCTCTTTTTGCTCTTGGTGAAATTTATTTAAAGATTAAAAAATATGAAGAAGCCATAAAATGTTATAAGAAAATATTACAGAAGCACCCTCAAGATTCTGTTGCTCTAGCAAATCTGGCTGCTGCTTATGCAGGAAGCGGCAAATGGCAGGCAGAGATGAACAGTCTGAAGAAAGCGGTTTCGCTCAATCCCAGGCAGCCGACTATACGTTTTAATCTGGGCGCGGCTTATGAAAGAAAAAAAATGTATGCTGAAGCCAAGAGAGAATATGAAAAGGTACTGAAAATTAATTCCAATGACGCTGATGCAATGGAGCGTCTCGCCGATCTGGCGTTTAAAAATAAACAATATAGCCAAGCTGTAAAATATTATGAAAAATTAAAGGCAAAATCATCGCGGAAGGCATCTGTTTACGCTGGACTTGGTTTTGCCTATGGAGAGTTAAAAAAGTATAAATTGTCTGCTGAAAATTATGAAAAGGCTATCAAATTGGGTGTTAAAGATTCGATTTTACGGCAAAACTTGGCCGATACGTATGAGAAACTGGGAATGAGGAAAAAGGCAATTGCTATATATGAAAAAAAATCTTCAAAGACAAAAGGAGAGTTAAGTAATCTTGCCGATCTCTATCTGAAAGAAAAGAATTATCAAAAGGCGATCAATGTTTATCAAAAACTGGCTAAGTTGGAACCAAAAAAGGCGGGTTCTTACGAAAATTTGGGTTTGGCTTACGCCGCATCCGGTAAATGGGATTTGGCCATAAAGAATTACATAACCGCGTTAAAGTTCGATAGTGATGACGCTCATATTTATGATAATCTGGGAGAAGCATATGAAAAAAAAGGACTTTATAAAAAAGCGTTGGAAATCTATAAAAAAGCATATGCGCTTAATCCGGAATCGGCAAAAGCCGCTAAAAGAATACCCAGATTGAAGATTAGATTTTTGCAGGAAAAAAAGCATCAGAAAAAAGGGGAGTGAAGAATAATGAAAAAAATCAGAATAAGTGATTTTATTGTTGGAGATAATAAAAAATTTATATTGATTGCCGGACCGTGCGTTTTGGAAAATGAAAGAGCGGCGATAGAAACCGCGCTTTATTTGAAAAAACTGACAGCGAAACTAAAAATACCTTTTATCTTTAAGGCTTCCTACGACAAGGCCAACAGAACTTCAATAAAATCTTATCGGGGGCCCGGTGCCAAAAAAGGTTTGGCCATGCTGGAGAAAATTAAAGGAGAACTGAATATACCGGTGCTTTCCGATGTTCATCGTTTTGGTGAAATTGATGCTGCCGCTAAGATTCTTGATGTCGTGCAGGTACCGGCTTTTCTCTGTCGTCAGACAGATTTTATATTAGAGATAGCAAAGAAAGCCCGTGTAATAAATGTGAAGAAGGGTCAATTTCTTGCTCCCTGGGATGTGGCTAACATAATAGAAAAGGCTAAGTCGGCCGGAAATGATAATGTTATGATTACGGAACGAGGAGCCTCTTTTGGCTACAACAATCTTGTTTTTGATGTTCGTTCTTTGCCTATTATGAGGAATATGGGCTGTCCGGTAATTTTTGACGCTACACATTCGGTACAATTACCCGGAGGTGAAGGAACTTCCTCAGGAGGCCAAAGAGACATGGTAAAATATCTGGCACGGGCGGCTGTGGCAGCAGGCGTTGACGGAATATTTTTTGAAGTTCATCGTGAACCGGAAAAGGCTCTTTGCGACGGGCCTAATTCCTTGTATCTGGATTCGCTGGAAGAACTGCTTGTAACACTGACAAAAATTGACTCTATTGTAAAAATGAAAAAGGACTGAATTTTATAATGAATAAAAATATTAAGGACAAACTCAAAAAAATAAAATTACTCATTCTTGATGTTGATGGCGTCATGACAGACGGCCGGATAATCATGGATGATAAAGGGCATGAAATAAAAAATTTTAATGTCCGTGACGGACATGGTTTAAAAATACTCCAGCGTTATGGAATCAAGGTGGCAATAATTACTGGTAGGCAATCAAAAGTTACCGAGTATCGGGCAAAAGACTTGGATATAGAGGATGTCTATCAGAGCGCTTTTAATAAAAAAGATATTTTTGAAAAAATTCTGAAGAAGCACAAATTATCAGCCAGCGAAACAGCATTCATTGGAGATGATATAGTTGATGCACCTGTATTAAAAAAAGTTGGTTTTTCTGCCGTGGTATCTGACGCTCATGATGTGGTAAAAAAACAGGCTGATTATATAACTAATAAAAAAGGCGGTCAGGGCGCGATAAGAGAAGTTTGTGAAATGATTTTGCAGGCTCAGGATAAATGGAAAGAAATTGCCGTAAAATATGAGTTTGACTGATACACAAGTATAATAATTAAATTATTTCTTAAGTTTTCCATATTTTTCATCCTTATCTCTTTACACATTACATTCTGAGTGCTATAATTAAAAGCAAGAATAATGCCAACAGCAGGATTTCTCGGACTGAGATGAAATTAAGTAAAAAATCAATCATCATATCTTTAGTAACAACAGCAACTTTGATAGTTTTTGTTTCCATTTTTCTTTCAGTCAGAGTCAATGTGAATAAACCAAAAACTATATTTAAAGCATTGCAGGATAGTGCTGACGTGCAAATAAAAGATTTCATTTATACGGAAGTCGGAAAAGCTAAGTCCAAATGGGAAGTAAAAGCCGATTCCGCTGTCTATGATAAGAAGCAAAATCTCGCCGTTTTGGAACTTGTTCGGGTAAAGTTAATAACTCCCGATGGTAAAGTTTTCACGATAAACGCAGAAAAAGGCAAGATAAAAACTGACAAAAAGACCATTGAAATCAACGGGAATGTGATTATTAAATCCGATGATGGCGATATATTTTCTACAGATTATCTTGAATATGATGACAACAAGAAAAAATTTTATACAAATGCTCCGGTGACAATGAAAAATAAGCGGATGGAGATTACAGGGAAGGGATTAACCATATTTATGAATAAGGGAGAACTGAATATTCCTTCCATGGTGAAGGCAATAATAAATTAATTGAGAGATTAGATGGTCAATAAAATATATTATGTATTAATCCTGACATTTTTGTTGCTTTTAAGTATTAAAGTACATGCTGATAATAGATTCCCAATCAAACAATCAGATAAGCCGATGGAAATCACTTCGGACAGAATGGAAATTTTTAAGGATAAGAAACTTGTTGTTTTTTCCGGGAATGCTAAAGTCACACAGGGCAACAGCTTGCTGAAAGCGGATAAACTATCTTTGTATTATAGAGATGAACCTGATAAAAAATATAAAATCGGAACAATACAAACCGGTAAAGCAGGTGATCTGGAAAGAATAGAAGCGAGAGGGAACGTTTATTTGAACTATGAAGAAAAAATAGCCACAGGGAATGAAGCAATATATTTTCGGGACAGTGGTAAAGTCATAATGGTAGGAAATGCTAGCTTAAAAGAGGGGGAAAACTGTATAAAAGGGGAGAGTGTGATAGTCTTTCTCGATGAAAACCGGGGAATCATAGAAGGCAACACCCAGAAGCAGGTCAAAGCAGTAATTTATCCCAAAGATATAAAAAATAGGAACAAAATAAAACAAGATTATATGCCGTCATACAACTATGAGTAATTTATTGGCAAAAGGTTTAACCAAAATTTATAACAGGAGAAAAGTGGTTAATCAGATTGATTTATCAATTTCACCCGGTGAAGTTGTCGGTTTGCTTGGTCCCAATGGAGCAGGGAAAACGACAACTTTTTATATGATTGTCGGTCTTGTTAAGCCGGACGAGGGAGAAATTTTTCTTAACGGTGAAAATATTACGGGATTCCCTATGTATTTAAGGGCACGCAAGGGGTTAAATTACTTACCGCAGGAACCGTCAATATTTCGTAAGCTTACAGTTGAAGAAAATATTCTTGCCATTCTGGAAACTCTTGATTTACAGGAAGATGAGAGAAAGGAATATCTGCGGGAACTTCTTCTTGAACTTGATTTAACATCGCTGGCTAAAAATCATGCTTATTCTCTTTCCGGCGGAGAAAGAAGAAGAGTGGAAATCACGCGTGCTCTAGTTACTTCTCCAAAGTTTATTCTTTTAGATGAACCGTTTGCCGGAATTGATCCGCTTGCCGTTACCGATATTCAGAAAATAATTGAAAAGCTGAAATTAAAGGGAATTGGTGTAATTGTTTCCGATCATAATGTGCGAGAAACACTTTCCTGCTGTGATCGTGCGTATATTATTAATGAAGGCACGATACTTGTTGAAGGAGTTCCGGATCAGATTGCTCAAGATGAATTGGCGCGGAAATTTTATTTCGGCGATTCCTTTAATTTATAAAAATATTTCGATACATGATTTGTTATTATGGCATTTGAGTTAAAACAGAATTTAAAGCTTTCTCAACAGCTAATCATGACACCCCAGCTGCAGCAGGCGATAAAGTTGCTGCAGTTATCCAGACAGGAACTTGTTGAAGCAATCAATCAGGAAATGGAAGAAAATCCTTTACTGGAAGAAATTTCTCTAGATGAAGGAAATGAAGAAACGATTAATAATGAGTTTGAAAAAGATATCTTGTCCTCCGAGCGTGAAAATGTAAAGGCCGTGGAGCATACGGAAGAGATAAACGTGGAAAAAGGTGCAGGTACGGAGGAATTTGATTGGGCCAGTTATTTGGAAGATTATGGTCCGGTTGGCGTAACTTATGGCGGTAAAGACGGTGAAGAAACTTCCTGGGACAATGTCCTTACCGAAAGCCAGTCACTTACAAAGCATTTAACATGGCAGATGAAGCTTTCATCTTTTTCAGAAGACGAAGAAAGAGTTTGCAACCAGATTATCGGCAATCTTGACCAGAACGGTTATTTATGTGCGACCATACCGGAAATAGCCCAATTGGAAAATGTCAGCGAAGAATTCGCGGAAAGTGTCCTTAAAAAAGTTCAGGAATTCGATCCTCCGGGAATTGCCGCCCGTGATCTTCAAGAATGCCTGTTGATTCAATCAAGGATGCTGGGTGTAAAAAATAAAATTATTGAAGTTATAATTAAGGAATTTCTTAAGGAACTGGAATTAAAAAATTATGTTCATATCGCTCATAAATTAAAAGTTCCTTTGCGGGAAGTGGAAATAGCGGTTTTACTAATCAGCGGAATGAATCCAAAGCCAGGAAGTATTTATTCTGAAGAAAAGATTCAGCCGATCATCCCCGATGTTTACGTTGTCAAATCAGGAGATGAATATAAAATAATTCTAAATGATGATGGGTTGCCGCGTCTGCGCATCAGTAATTTTTACCGTGAGGTTATGGCAGGGCTTAGCGGCCATGACCATAACGAGGTTGAAAACGGTAAAAAGTATATCAAGGATAAAGTGAAATCGGCTACCTGGCTTATCAAAAGCATTCAACAAAGGCAGAACACTATTTACAAAGTAGCCGGGAGTATTGTCAAATTTCAAAAAGATTTTTTCGATCGGGGCATTGACTTTCTTAGACCACTGGTTTTACGTGATATTGCCAATGATATTGATATGCATGAATCAACAATCAGCCGTGTCGTTAACAATAAATACATGCATTCTCCACAGGGAATCTTTGAGATGAAATATTTTTTCGGCAGTTCCATTAAAAGAACGTCCGATGGTACGATAGCGTCAAAAAGCGTCAAGGAGGAAATTAAGCAGATAATCAACTCGGAACAACAACGGAAACCTTATAGTGATTGCGAGATTGTTAATATGCTTAAAGCAAAGGGGATAAATATAGCCAGACGTACTGTTGCCAAATACAGGGAAATGTTAGGCATTTTGCCATCGTCAAAGAGAAAGAAGTATTTTTGAGCAATGTAGATTAACTTAATTAAGGAGGAGCGATTATGAAAATTTCGGTAACTTTTAGAAACGGTGAAGGTGAAAGTTGGCAAAAAGTATTTGTTGAAGAAAAAATGCAGAAGCTGAAAAAATATCTGGATATGCCGGCCGAAGCTCACATTATTGTTTCTATGGAAAAGTTCAGAAACACCACTGAAATTAATTTAAGTTCCAATGGATGGAATATAAACGCAAAAGAAGAAGCCAAAGACATGCGCATAGCCCTTGACCGATGTGTTGATAAAATTGAAAAGCAACTTAAGAAACAGAGAGAAAAGATAAGGGAGCACAAACCCAAAAGTATCAGGCGTGGTCATGAAAAATTATCCGCAAGGGAGGAGTTAGAAGAAGCTACAACTAATAGAATCACGGAAACGCGCAGGGTTATATTAAAACCGATGTCGTTTGATGAAGCCATAATGGAATTGGAAGAAACCAACGATCGCTTTATTATTTATCGGGATTCTTCATCGGAAAACGTAAGTCTGATCTACCGCCGTGATGATGGAAATTGCACGCTTATAGAAACAAATTAAAATGATACAATTTTGTGGCTGACGAGAAAGGATATTGTTTACAGATGCAATTGAATCAATTTATCAAAGCAGAGTTTATCAACGTCCGTTTATTGGCTAAAAGTAAGGACGAAGTCCTTGTTGAATTAATTGATATGATAATTCGGGGAGGTTTGAAAATCAACCGTTATTCTGTTTTTAACATTTTAAAACGGAGGGAAAATCTCGGTTCCACAGGAATAGGAGATGGAGTAGCCATTCCTCATGGGAAAATACCAGATCTTGATAATATAATGGTTGCCTTTGGACGCAGCGAAGGAGGAATTGTATATGATTCCATTGACGGAAAACCGGCCCATCTTTTTTTTCTGCTTCTGGCACCGGAAAACTCCGAGGGGCAGCATTTAAAAATACTTGCCCTGATATCCAAAATGCTTAAAGATAATCGCTTACGGGAGAAACTTTTAAGAGTCGAATCACCGACTGATTTGTATAAGATTATTATTGAGCAGGGGAATGAAGGATAATGAGATGAAACATTTGCGGGTCGTAATTATAACAGGTCTTTCCGGATCGGGTAAAAGTACAACGCTCAGGGCATTGGAAGACATCGGTTTTTTCTGTGTAGATAACCTGCCGGTAATTTTATTGCCGAAATTTCTTTCTATAACCATCTCTTCTTCGCCGGAAATTAAACAGGTGGCGCTGGTTATGGATTTAAGGGAAAGAAGTTTTCTGGATAAATATAAGCGGATTTTCAGTGGGCTTAAAAGGAAAGGATATAGAATAGAAATTCTTTTCCTTGAATCCAGCGATGAAGCTCTTTTGCATCGTTTCAGTGAAACAAGACGTACTCATCCTCTTTCAGAGAAAGGAATGATTAGGGAAGGTATTCAACTGGAAAGAGAAAAATTGTCATCATTAAAGAAAATGGCAGATAAAGTCATTGACACAACTTCGATAAATGTTCATCAATTAAAAGATATAGTACAAAGTTATTTTTCACCTTCATCAAGACACAAAAAAATGGTTATTAATGTAGCTTCTTTCGGCTATCGTTACAAATTACCCGTGGAGGCTGATCTTGTTTTCGATGTAAGGTTTCTGCCCAATCCTCATTTTGTTGAAAATTTGAAAAACTTCGATGGCAATAATGACGATGTGAGGGATCACGTTTTAAAGAACAAGGAAGGTAAGAAATTTTTAGAGAAAATATTTGATTTGATGAATTTATTAATTCCTCTTTATGAAAAAGAAGGGAAAGTCCGGCTCAACATTGCCCTGGGTTGTACGGGAGGAAGACATCGTTCCGTTGTGATAGCCAATGCAATGAACTCATTTTTTTCATCGATGAAATATCCTGTAAATCTTAATCACCGCGATATTGATAAATCAGTAGTATAAATCCACTAAACAAGCATTGGAAACAAATTCTCGGCTAACTGCTGTAATTATATCCACGCTCATGTAGAATATTTCCCAATCCCGATAGATATATCGGGATTGGATAGTTCGACGAACTCTTCCTACAGTCAGAGAGTCTCACTACTGCTATTTGGTTATATTATCCTTAATCCAGTGGGGATCCCACCATTCTTTAGGATCAACAAATTGTCCGCCAACAATAATACTGAAATGCAAATGATCTCCGCCGGCAAGGCCGGATACACCGGAAACTCCAATTTTTTCTCCTTTTGCCACATTTTTGCCCACAGAGGTATCAATGGAGGATAAATGTCCATAAAGAGTGAAGAGTCCCAGTCCATGGTCAATAATGACGACATTGCCGTAAATTCCGAGAATGCCGGTAAAGACAACAATGCCGTTATTGGCTACTTCAATAGGCGCTCTGGCATTGGAAGCAAGATCAATCCCATTATGGATAGATTCCCCAACCAATTTACCATTGTAAAAATAAGTCCTTTTATCTCCAAAAAGAGCCATCGGGGCGGCATCTTTCATCCGCAGGAAAGCCCCTTCCCATAGTTCTTTAGAAGAGGATTTCTGACATATCTTCTGTATAGTCAAAAGATTGTCATTGCGCATTTGGGAATTTATATACGTAAAAACTTCCAGGGGTGTTTTCCCCTGCAGCGATGGAACCATAGCCTGGAATTCCGGCATTTTTTGCTGCAGAAAACTTTCACTGAGATTCATTTTATCAGAACGAAACTTTTTTTCCTTAATAAGACAAGGTATAGCCGTGCTTGTTTCATTCCCCGCTTCGTCCCGGGCAAAGACCATTATTCTTGTTGTTGTTTTGTTTGCGTTCATCGGCAAAGCAAAATAAGTAATGTAAGAAGGCTTATTGTCAATCAATATGGAGTGAGCGGGAGATAAGAAATCGTTAATATAAACTCCGGTAAAGGAAAGGGGTTTTGATGGCTGGTAGGCGACAAAGCCGGTTCCGCCTTGATTTATGTAATTGATATTTTTCACGAGATTAATCTGCGGCGGTACAGTATCGATTTTTATTTCCTTCAATAATACCGCCTGATTTTGAAAAAGAGAATAATCTGTTGCCATAACTTTAATAGTGGCCGGACCATCATGAAGTCTCAATTCTCCAACGTTTATGTTCAGTTGCAATGTATCCCGAGCTTGTCCTTTCGGAGAAATTTTTTTATCGGCAATAATCTGGCCTTTATTATCCTGAATTATTTCTGCAGTTATTCGGGAAAGACCGCTTCGGGAATCTGAAAAAGTAATCCCGACGGTTTTTTGCTGTCTGCCGATGGCTTTAACATCCTGATCAAATTTAATTACAGGTTTCCCTATTTCAATGTAGTTGCCGAAAAAAATCCAGCCCAAAGCAGCAATGACCAATACCCCGAGTATAATTTTGATATCGAAACGGAACCATTTCATAATAATCTCCTAAAGTTGGGATATATTTATGACTGCGCGGCTTATAATAACTTTTACATGCTTTTGCAAGAGAAATTAATGACACTCGCTGAGAGCAAGAGAAACACAGCTTGAAGCGCAAGTGGTAGTGAGTCCCGCTAAGAGTGAACGAAGTGAAACTCGAAGCGTAAGTGGTAGTGAGTCCCGCTAAGTGTGAACGAAGTGAAAAACGAAGCGCTGGTAGAATTATCCAACCCGATTTATCGGGATTGGGAATCAATGAAACTCGCCAAGATCGAGCGAAGCGAAGATCGAGGCGGAAGTTGAATTGTCATTTCCGCGAAAGCGGATAGGGATATCCCCGCAGCGAAGCGGAGCGGGATAATGAGACCCGCGAGCACAGCGAAGAATTAAGCTAAGTGGGACTATTTTCTTAAAACATTTTCAAAACACAAATAATTATGCCTTGATATTGTGATAAAGCGCTGTTATATTTCCCAATAAAAGTCGCGTTCAAGCGTCTTATTTCGTTAAAACCAGTCAAAAAAATTTATTTGAAAGTTTAAGAATATGCTTAAAAACAAAAATATTGTTCTCGGTATTACCGGTGGCATTGCCGCCTATAAAGCGGCGGAGTTGACCCGGGCTCTTATTAAGGAAGGTGCGAATGTAAAAGTAATCATGACCGAAAGCGCCGGGAAATTTATTACACCTTTGACAATGCGAACTCTTTCACAGAATCAGGTTTATACGGATATGTTTGTGCCTGTCGACAAATACGATATCGCACATATAGCGCTGGCTGATTTTGCCGATGCATTTGTAATTGCGCCGGCGACGGCAAACATAATCGGCAAGATAGCTTCCGGTATTGGCGATGACCTTCTTTCCACAACAATTATGGCTCAGGACAAACCCACGTTGATATGTCCGGCGATGAACGATAAAATGCTTTCCAATCCCGTTGTTCAGGAAAATATTAGTAAAATTAAAAAAATCGGTTATGTTGTGATGGAAAGCGCGGAGGGTGAACTGGCCTGCAAAACCAAAGGGAAGGGGAGACTGCCCGAAATACCGAAAATTATGGAAGAGATAAAAAGGATTCTTGCCTCCAAGGATTTTAAGGGAGTGAAAGTTCTCATTACCGCGGGTCCTACCGAAGAACCGCTTGATCCGGTGCGTTTTATTACCAACATGTCATCAGGGAAAATGGGTTACGCTTTGGCTTCTGCGGCACATGGAAGAGGTGCAAAGGCTATTTTGATAAGTGGTCCCACATCATTGCCTTCGCCGCCGGTGGAAAAAATTATCAAAGTGCGCACAGCAAAAGAAATGCATAAAGCTGTTTTAGATAATTATAAAAAGGTGGATGTTATAATCAAGGCGGCAGCAGTCGCCGATTACCGTCCTAAAGTGACGTTAAAAGAAAAAATTAAAAAAGACACGAAAAAGATTTCCTTAAAACTGGAAAAGAATCCTGACATAATCTCCGAGGTGGGAAAAAACAAGGGCAAACGAATATTGGTTGGTTTTGCCATGGAAACTCAGAATCTATTAGCTAATGCCAGAAATAAACTAATAAGTAAGAATATGGATTTAATTGTTGCCAATAACTTGCGCGAAGAAGGCGCAGGTTTCCGAACGGATACAAACATAATAACTATAATTGACCGTTCAGGTAAAATAGAGTCCTTGGGCAAAATGACAAAAATAGGAGCGGCTGGAGTGATTCTTGATAGGGTAAAAAAATTATTAGGCAGGAAAGGAAAAGGCAAAAAATAATGGAAAGGGGTGAGTTGCAGACGGAATTACTTGAAGCGGTAAGGGCGCTCAAGGAACAAGTGAGCAATAGTGACAGTTTGTCCGTGGGGATTGATTGGAGAAAATCATCTGGAACAGCGACTGCTCAAGTGGAAACCGTATATGCGAATAGAGAAGAAATGCTAAAAGCAGTTCGCCGGGAAATGGGCGATTGCCAGCTTTGCCCTTTGGGAAAAACAAGAAAAAATCTTGTTTTCGGTGAGGGCAATCCCGAAGCGCGAATAGTCTTTGTCGGTGAAGCCCCCGGTGCGGATGAAGATGAGCAGGGTCATCCCTTTGTGGGACGTGCCGGCCAACTGTTAACTGATATTATTGTCAAGGGAATGAAGCTTAAAAGAAAGGATGTTTATATCTGCAATATTCTTAAGTGCCGTCCCCCGGGAAACCGTAACCCCCAGCCTGAGGAAATAAGCAAATGTGAGCCTTTCCTAAAAAAACAGTTACGGATTATATCTCCCGAAATAATCTGTGCTTTGGGTACTTTTGCCGCAAAAACTCTTTTAAATACAGATGTCCCAATATCTGTTTTGCGCGGGCGCTTTCATTTATATGAAGGTATAAAATTAATGCCGACATATCATCCGGCGTATCTTTTGCGAAACCCATCGGCTAAAAAGCAGGTTTGGGAAGATATTCAGATGATAATGAAGGAAGCAAAAATATAGATTAAATAAAAAAGAGGAGAAATTGTATTGAAGAAAATTAAATATGCTTTGATAGTCATTTTCATATTCATAGGCTTTCTCGCCGGTGCGCAGGATAAGGATCCTGTTTTTGACGTCGTCACAATAGATGGTGTGATTACATCGCCAACGGCAAAGTATATTGCCAAAAGCATTGAGGAGGCCCAGAAAGACAACGCTGAGGGGTTGATAATTTTACTTGACACTCCCGGAGGGATGGATACCGCTATGCGTGATATTGCCAAAAGCATTCTCAATTCTCCTCTTCCTGTAATTGTTTATGTTTTTCCGTCCGGTGCACGTGCCGCTTCTGCGGGAGTAATTGTAACGCAAGCCGCTCACATAGCTGCTATGGCGCCCGGCACAAATATAGGTGCAGCACATCCCGTGTCCATAGGATTGGGCAGTTCTTCAGAAGACAAAGATAAAACCATGTCCAAAAAAATTGAAAATGATGCCGCTGCGTATGCCAGAAGCATAGCCAAAACAAGAGGACGCTCGGAAGTATGGGTGGAAAAAGCGGTGCGTAAAAGCGAATCCATAACTGCCGAAGAAGCACTTAAACTGAAAGTTGTGGACTATGTTGCGCCCGATGTTGAAAAACTTCTAGCCGCTATTGACCAGAAGGAAGTAAATCTTGTGAGTGGAAAAGTAAGACTAAAAACAAAAAATGCGATAATTAATAATAAAAAAAAGGGAGCCAGACATGGTATTCTTTCGGCTATTTCCGATCCCAACATTGCATACCTTCTTTTGTTGATAGGGCTGGCTGGGCTTTATTTCGAATTATCTACACCGGGCGCGATTTTGCCCGGAGTAATCGGTGGTATATCGCTTTTGCTGGCTTTTTTCGGTTTATCCACACTACCGGTAAATTATACGGGAATTTTATTGATACTTTTTGGAATAATTTTATTTATCGCGGAGATTAAAGTTATGAGTCACGGTATGCTTACGGTCGGAGGAGTAATTTCATTGGTATTCGGGTCGCTTTTATTATTCGATACGCCGGAGCCGGCGCTGCGCCTTTCCCTGCAGGTTTTGGTGCCGGCTGTTGTTGTTGCATCAGGTTTCTTTATTGTGGTTATCTGGCTGGCGGTGAAGGCGCAGCTGCGCAAACATTTTAGCGGTGCGGAAGCAATGATCGGCTCTGAAGCGGAAGTCATGAAAGATATAGATAATGAGGGGGAAGTTTTTTTAATGGGAGAATACTGGAAAGCAACAAGCAATAATCCGATTAAAAAAGGCGCAAAGGTAAAAGTTGTTAAAGTTGAAGGACTGAAATTGGTAGTCGAAGAAATAAAAAAATCACGGGAATAATACGCCAGAACGTGCTTTGAGTATTATTCCCTCCGCTATGCGGGATTGTTCAACTTACCAATTCCGTTGCGCTATACTTTCGGAATTGGAGTTTCACAATAAAATAATTAATAAAGGAGGATTTTTTATGTTTGGTACTTTGTCTACAACAGGAATATTTATTATAGTGGCCAGTATTTTATTCTTGGCTTCCGCAATCAAAATAATGAATGAGTACGAAAGAGCCGTCGTTTTCCGTTTAGGCCGCATCAGGGACGTCAAGGGTCCGGGATTGATTATTATTATTCCCCTTATTGACAGGGTGGTGAAAATTGACATGCGGACAATTACCATGGATGTTCCCCCGCAGGATGTTATTACAAAAGACAATGTATCCATCAAAGTCAGCGCTGTTGTTTATTTCCGGGTGATGGATGCCAATTCAGCAGTAACGAACGTGGAAAACTATCTTTTTGCCACCTCACAGCTTGCCCAGACAACGCTCAGAAGCGTCTGTGGACAGATGGAACTTGATGAAATTCTTTCCGAGCGCGAAAAGATTAACATGCGTTTGCAGGAAATTTTGGATCGCAGTACCGAACCATGGGGAATTAAAGTGTCGCTGGTGGAAGTCAAGCATATTGACTTACCCGAAGAAATGAAACGTTCAATGGCCAAGCAGGCCGAGGCGGAAAGAGAAAGAAGGGCCAAGGTAATCAATGCTGAAGGAGAATATCAGGCTGCTCAAAAACTAATTGAAGCCGCGCAGCTTATGGAAACACAGCCGATGTCTTTGCAGTTGCGCTATTTGCAGACTTTGAATCAGATTGCTTCGGAAAATAATTCCACAACGATATTCCCGATACCGATTGATTTGTTTAAACCGTTTTTAAAATTAACTGATAAGTAAAAAGTTAAGACGGCAAAATCATTTTTGATTAAATTAAAAAAGGAGATTATGCATGAGCGAAAAAAGGCATAATATGCTTACCGGCGGTATCGTGTTAATTACTCTCGGTGTGTTGATTTATTTTCACAAATCAGGAGATTATACTTTTGATAAGACATGGCCGGTATTGCTGATTGCTGTCGGTATATGCACGTTGATTCAGCAAATCAGGGATTTTGGCGGATGGTTCATCACTTTGGCGGGAGTCGGATTTTTGTTTTATCAGAAATACGGGTTCGATGTTTCCCAATATTCCAATTATCTTTTGCCGGGAGTCATTATATTGCTGGGAATTTTCTTCATATTAAGACGAAAAAAATGATGATTGATAAAAAATTATGAAAAAGGTTTTTCGGAATGACCATTGCCCAAAAAATAAAATTGTCTATTGCACAATCTTCCATGATTAGAAAGATGTTTGAAGAAGGCGCTTTAATGAAGAAGAAGTACGGAGCCGATAAGGTGTACGACTTTAGCTTGGGTAATCCCAATGTGGAGCCGCCGGATAAATTTAAAAAAGAACTGATTAATATTGCCGCCAAAAATATTTCCATGAAGCACGGCTATACGCCCAATGCCGGTTTAGCCGAAACGAGAAAGGCTATTGCCGATAAAGTAAATAAGACCTATGGTCTTAAGTTGAGAGCTGATCATGTGATTGTGTCCTGTGGCGCCGCCGGAGCACTGAATGTTATTTTCAAATCACTGCTTGATCCAAAGGATGAAGTGATAGTTCCCCTGCCTTATTTTGTCGAATATCCTTTTTACATTGATAATTACGGAGGTGTAGTCAAATTTGTCCAAACACAAGCTGATTTCTCACTCGATATAAGAGCAATAGATGAGTCAATAAATAAAAGAACAAAGGTAATACTCATCAATTCACCTAATAATCCAACGGGAAAAGTTTACAGTAAAAAAAATATAATGGAGCTTGCTGCACTATTAAGGAAAAAGAGCCAGGAGTTTAATAAAAATATTTATCTCGTTTCCGATGAACCATATAATGAAATAGTTTATGATAATATTGAAGTACCCAGCGTTTTAAAGGCTTATGAAAACAGTATAGTAGCATATTCTTATTCCAAGACCTTGTCTTTACCGGGAGAAAGGGTCGGCTATATCGCTGTTAATCCTAAAATATCTGAGGTAAACGATTTAATCAGTGGATTGATTTTATGCACGAGGATTTTGGGTTTTGTCAACGCGCCGGTGCTCATGCAAAGGATTATTGTGAAATTACAGGATGCAGCGGTGGATGTAAAAATATATCAGAGAAAGCGCGATTTACTTTGTGAGGGACTGACCAAAGCCGGATATAAATTCGCCAAGCCACAGGGCGCTTTTTATCTCTTTGTAAAAAGCCCGATACCCGATGACGTTAAATTTGTCAAAATGCTTCTAAAGAAAAATATTCTGGTTGTTCCCGGAAGCGGCTTCGGTGGACCCGGATACTTCCGCATAGCCTATTGTGTCGATGACGCTACAATCATCAATTCCATGAAGGGTTTTGAAGAAACGATCAATGACACTCGCTGATAATGAGACTCGACGACTATAGGAGTCGTTAGTCGAATTATCCTAGGAAAGAAGTGACGCAGGAAAACTAGGGTGGTAAAGTTTGAAGCGCAAGTGGAATTGATTCCAGGAGCGCAGCGACGTGGGATCAAGGAATGCAAATAATTATATTTTTAGTTAATACTTTATCCTGAAATCCCTAAATTCACCTATGTAAAGTTCTTCTGTAACTGTAACTTCTTCCACTCGCGCAAAGGGTGGCCCTTTGTGACACCACTTAAGCATTTTATCAATGCTTTTGGCTTCACCTTCAAAAACGGCTTCCACGCGGCCGTCGGCCACATTGCGCACCCAGCCGGTAAGATTTAAATTTTCTGCGGCTCTTTGGGTTTCCGCACGAAAGAATACGCCCTGAACTTTACCGCTTATGTAAACATGGACTCGTCTCATAAATTTATTATTGTCATTCCGAATCCCGAAGTAGGGGGATGAGGAATCTTAATACTTTTTTAAAAAGCAAGATTTATCGCTTCGCATCGAAATTACATATGCACCTGTATTATCTGTTTATAAGTTTTAAAAATTCATCTTCGCTGATAATTTTAATTCCCGACGATTTTGCCTTGTCCAGCTTGGAACCGGGTTCACTTCCTGCTACTACGAAATTAGTACTCTTTGTTACACTGGAATGGATTATTCCGCCCAGATTTTCCACAAGAGTTTTAGCTTCATTCCTGCCCATACTTTCCATTGTTCCTGTAAAAACAAAAGATTTTCCCTGCAAGGGAGAGTTGACAGCTGACTCTTTTTTTTGCGGTTGCACTCCGGCTTTGGCAAATTTTTTTATAACGTTAATATTTTTTTGCTCGTGGAAAAACTCTACTATAGCGGCGGCGATTTCCGGGCCAATTTCATTGATTTCCATCAAATCTTCCTGCTTTGCCGCAACAAGATTTTCCATTATGCCGAAGTGATCCGCCAGAAGTTTGGCGGTGCGCTCCCCGACATGTCTGATTCCTAAAGCATATATGAACTTGTCCAGAGGTGGATTCTTGGATTTCGCGATAGCTTTAATTAAATTCTGCGCTGATTTTTCCGCCTGACGATCAAGCGCAACAAGCTGGTCTTTGGTTAAAAAATAAAGATCAGCCGGATCGGCAATTAATTTGGCATCGAAAAGCTGAGCGGAAACTTTTTCTCCCAATCCTTCAATATCCATCGCGTTACGCGAAGCAAAATGGCGAATATGTTCCTTTAACTGTGCGGGACACGAAATATTGACACAGCGATGCGCCACTTCTCCCTCAAAGCGAACGATTTCCGAGCCGCATTCCGGGCATTGGGAGGGCATTTTAAATTTCTTTTCTCTGCCTGTTCTTTTTTCCATAATTACCTTTACCACCTCGGGAATAACATCTCCGGCGCGCTGTATTATAACCGTATCGCCGACACGAATATCTTTTTTTATGACTTCATCTTCATTGTGTAGAGTCGCGCGGCTGACCATAACACCACCCACATTGACCGGCGCCATTATGGCAACAGGAGTCAGGGTGCCCATGCGCCCCACGCCGACAATTATGTCCTTCACGGTTGTTGTTTCCTGTGCTGCCGGAAATTTGCAGGCTAACGCCCAGCGCGGATTACGCGATATATTGCCTAATGTTTTTTGCATGGATAGATTATCAACCTTTAAGACGATGCCGTCAATTTCATACGGCAGACTTTTACGCTTAGTGCCTATGCGTTCAAAATATTGAAGACAGGCGTCAATATCCTGGGCCTGTTCAATGAGTTTGTTTACAGGAAAACCCCATCCGGCAAGGATTTGCAGAACCTTTCCATGAGTTGAAAAATCAATACCGATAACATTGCCGATTCCATAGAGGAAGATATTAAGCGGACGACGGGCGGTTATTCTTGAATCAAGCTGACGCAGAGAGCCGGCGGCAGCGTTGCGGGGATTGGCAAAAGGTTCTTCGCCGTCTTTGATACGCCGGATGTTTAATTTTTCAAAAGGTTCTTTCTCTATGTAAACTTCACCCCGTATTTCCACAAATGAAGGAATTGGTGACTTTGAGAAGGGTTTTATTTTTAAGGGGAGGGAGGAAATAGTCTTGAGGTTTTGTGTAACATCTTCTCCTGTGGTTCCGTCACCACGAGTAGCTCCTTTCTTAAAAATACCGTTTTCATAGATTAGATTCACGGCCAAACCATCAAGTTTAGGCTCGGCTATGTAGGAAATATGATCCACTCCGGCTAGACGTTTCAGGCGATTGTCAAATTCAATTATTTCTTCACTGGTAAAAGCGTTAGCTAAACTTAACATCGGTGATGGATGGTTAAAAGAGGCAAACTTGGCCAGTGGTACAGTTCCGACACGTTGAGTAGGAGAAGCAGGAGAGAATGTTTCGGGATAGCGGTTTTCCAAATCCTGCAATTCCCGCATTAGGTGGTCATATTCTGCATCTGATATTTCGGGAGCGTCCTGCTGATAATAACGCTTGTTATGATATTCAATTACTTTTCTTAAATCAGAAATACGTTTTATATCGGCTTGTTTATCCATTAGTTATACGGTTATGATAAAGTATTTCTTTAAAGTTGTTAGGCTTTAATTTTATCTTATCTGAAAATTTTTTTAATGAATTTTTGTTAAATTTATTCATGGTTAAAATATTAACTTTACTTGGTAATAAAGTCAAATTAAAAGCTTGTTTTTTTCGTGGCTTGTGGCTAATAATTCACAATCACGGGTATGAACACC
The DNA here is from genome assembly GCA_016927935.1 of Syntrophaceae bacterium. GTDB lineage: Bacteria > Desulfobacterota > Syntrophia > Syntrophales > Smithellaceae > Smithella. Next base: position 5,911 of record JAFGLS010000190.1, on the reverse strand, counting down.
AGGACAAGCCCTGGACCCTAATTCCGCCCAAAGGGGCAGGGCATACCCTGCGCTTATGGCGGGATTGTTCCCAATCCCGATAATTCGGGATTGGATAGTTCGTCAAACAAATTTCAGTGCGCTGCGTTTCTGAAATTTGGGACTCACTACGACTTACAAATTTCAATGCACATTGTTTTTGAAATTTGAGTCTCACAATAAATTATGGATAATAAAAAAGTAAAAATAGGGGTTATTTCCGACACTCACCTGGATGATTATGACGATGAACTGAAAAAACGCGTAGCTGAGCATTTCAGCGATGCGGATATTATTCTGCATGCCGGTGATATGGTTGATTCAAGAGTTTTGAAAATTTTCGGGGAGAAAGAAGTCAGGGCTGTGCAAGGCAATATGGATAATCATTCGGTAAAAGAAAAATTTCCCGAGTATTTGCTTTTTGAAATAAATGGATTTAAATTTCTTTTGATTCACGGATGGGGAGCTCCCTGGGGCATTGAAGAAAAGATATCAGCCAAGTTTAAAAACATTGACTGTATTGTTTATGGACACACGCATAAATCCGCAAATCACAAAAAAGGTAACGTTTTGTTCTTTAATCCCGGTTCGGCGGCGGATAGATATTTTAACTCTTCCAAAACCATCGGCATATTAGAAATTGACAAAGATATAAAAGGTAGGATAATTAAAATATAGGATAAATCAATATATGGAAACGATTTTTGCTCCTTGGCGCATGGGTTACATTAAAGGTGAAAAACCGGATGGGTGTATTTTCTGCAAATGCTCCATAAGATGTGATGAATACATTTTATATGAAGATAAAACAGTTTACGTGATGATGAATAAATATCCGTACGTTAACGGGCATTTGATGATAATACCTCAGAGGCATGTAGGAAATATAGAAGATCTTTCTCAAGAAGAACGTAAGGTGATATTTGATCTGCTGGAAGTATCGATTAAAGCTCTTAAAGATGCTATGAGTCCTGACGGATTCAATATAGGAGTTAATATCGGCAAAGCTGCGGGAGCCGGTATTGAAGAGCATTTTCACGTACACGTTATTCCACGCTGGGAAGGTGATACAAACTTTATGAGCGTTGTGACGAACGTACGGGTTATTCCGGAAGCAGTGGCGATTACCGCGGCTAATCTTACGCCTCTTTTTAAAAAATATCATCGGGAGGAATAATTTAATGAGAATAATTTATTTAATTCTTGTTATAATTTTTTCTTTTTTTATCGTTACCTTTTCTCTGGCAAATTCAAAAGAAATGATACAATTACGCTATTATAATTTTTTTGTTTTTCCGCCTAAACCGGTTTATTTGATAATTCCACCCGTACCGGCTTATTTAGTTATTTTTGCATCCCTTCTTCTTGGAGTAATCATTACAGCATTCTGGGGGGTAGTGGAACGTTTTCGTTTAAATCGCACAATAAGACGTCTGAACAAAATGGTTCGTGATTTACGCAAACAACTTCATACTAATGAAACTCCGCCAATAATTGATGATCAAAAAACACCAAAATAATGTAAAATCTTCCTCTCCCGGAAATCTCAAATTTATTACCGATGCAAGTTTAGCAAGGTTGGCCAAGTGGCTGCGTATTCTGGGGTATGACACAGCTGTCTTTACAAGGGAAGCCGGACGTGAAATGCTGCGTCAGGCAGAAGCTGAGGATAGAATAGTCCTGACCAGAAGAGGGGATATGATTGAACGCCAGTTTGCCTGCACTCTTTTCTTGATAACAGATGTTATTGTCGGTAAACAGCTCGATGCTGTGATAAAAAAGTTTTATCTGAAGATTGAAAGAGAAAATATGTTCGGGATTTGCCTGGAGTGCAATCAAAAGCTTCAACCGGTCAAAAGGGAAGAAGTTCGTGATTTAGTGCCGCAGTTTGTTTTTGAAAATTGCGTTCAGTACAATCAGTGTTCCAGTTGCCATAGAATCTATTGGATGGGAACGCATCCGCGAAACGTCCTGAAGTTCATGGAGAGGCACATTCCGAATCATCTCCCTTGATTTTTTCAATAGTGTGTTTCAGTGCCGGCAAGACTACGGCAAGATTTTCTATTGCGCCTTTGGGACTTCCCGGTAGATTAATTATCAGACATTTTCCGCGCAGTCCCGCTACGGCTCGGGAAATCATGGCGTGAGGCGTGATTTTGCCGCTGTGATAACGCATGGCTTCAGCCATTCCTGGGATTTCCTTGTCAATTACCGCCAGTGTTGCGTCGGGAGTTACATCACGGGGACTGACACCAGTGCCGCCTGTGGTCAGAATTAAATCCAGTTTCTTCACATCCGCGAAATTTATAATCGCTTCTTGGATTTGATTTTTTTCATCAGGAATGATCAGAGCATGTTTTATTTCAATGGTGGAGTCCGCCAGCATTCCCGAGATTGCAGGACCGCTTAAATCCTCTCTTTTACCCTGAGAACCTTTGTCACTTACCGTTATAATACCGGCCTGAATCATTCTTTATTATTCTTCTTTGTCTTTTTTGTGCTCGGCGATAATTTTCTCGGCTATGTAAGTGGGAACTTCCTCATAATGCGAATGTGTGTAGGTGAAATTTCCTCTGCCGCTGGTCATGGAACGAAGATCGGGTGCGTATTTTAAAATTTCAGCAATAGGAACCTGGCCTTTGATTATCTGATTTGAGCCTTTTGCATCCATTCCTTGAACACGGCCGCGTCTGCTGTTTAAATCTCCGATTACATCGCCCATATATTCATCGGGTATTTCTATCTCGATGTTCACTATCGGTTCCAGAAGGACAGGCTGACAATCCATGACACCTTTCTGAAAAGCCAGTGATCCGGCAATTTTGAAAGCCATTTCCGAAGAGTCAACGGTATGAAAGGTGCCGTCAACCAGTGATACTTTGAAATCAACTACGGGATAACCGGCAATGACGCCCTTTGCTGCCGCTTCGACGATGCCTTTTTCCACGGCGGGACGGTACTGCTGAGGAATCACGCCACCAACAATTTTGTCTTCAAAAACAAATCCTCCACCGCGGGGAAGGGGTTCTATATCAATCCAGCAATCCCCATATTGACCGCGTCCCCCTGACTGTCTTTTGTATTTACCTTGAACGTTGGCCTTTCCCTTGATTGTTTCTTTATAGGGAACCTTTGGTATAGTCAGATTAACTTCCACGCCAAATTTCCTTTTCATTTTTTCAATATTTACTTCGATATGCACCTGTCCCATTCCGGAAAGAATAAATTCCCTTGTTTCTGCATTGCGGGAAAATACAATAGTCGGATCTTCTTCTGTCAGACGGTGAATTGATGAGGCAATTTTGTCTTCGTCACCTCTTGTTTTTGGCTCCATCGCGTAAGACATGATGGGCGGCGGTATGGCCACCTTTTCAAAGATAATGGGGAATTTATCACTGCAGAGAGTATCTCCGGTCGTTGTTTCCTTTAATTTGGCCACACCAGCAATATCTCCGGGGATAAGATCTGACGCGGACTTTTGAGATTTACCTTCCAGAAAGAAGACATTGCCGAATTTTTCAGTTATCTTTCTTGAGGAATTATAAACCGGAGTATCTGAATTGAGTTTGCCGGAATAAACACGGAACAAGGTTAATCTTCCCGCATAGGGATCGGCGATTGTTTTAAAAACTATCGCCGAAAATGGTGCATCTTCTGTGGGTGGCCGTTCTTCAATATCATCAGATTTCGGTTTTTTGCCTTTCATTGGGTGACGATCAACAGGCGAAGCAAAAGAGCTGACTACCAAATCAAGCAATAGAGATATACCGATGCCCTTGACAGCAGATCCGCAGATTACCGGAATCAAGCCGCTGGAAGAGACACCTTTTTTCAAACCGGTTTTTAATTCTTCATCGGAAAGTTCGCCGACTTCCAGATATTTATTCATCAATTCGTCATCGGATTCAGCGATGTCTTCTACCATGGTGTCACGCATTATTTTTACATCGTCTTTCATTTCTGGTGGGATATCCACAACTTTTCCGACGCCTTTATTATCGCTGAATGAGTAAGCTTTCATGCTGATTAAATCAACCAGTCCATTGAATTTATCTTCAGAACCGATAGGCAGACAGACAGGCGTGGGTTTTCTTTTCAGTTTGTTTTTAATACTATCGAGTGTGGCGTTAAAATTAGCACGTTCACGATCCAATCTGTTGATGAAAATAATGCGGGGAATCTGGAATTCATCGGCCAATTCCCAAGCTTTCTGTGTTTGAAACTCAACTCCGCCGACGGCATCAATGACGACAACAGCGTTTTCGACAACGCTCATGGAGCATTTTGTATCAAAAGAGAAATTGGAATCGCCCGGTGTATCAATAAAGTTAATCTTGTGTTTTTCCCATTCTACGAAATTTGCCGCCGAACTAATTGATATACGCCTTTTTTGTTCTTCAGGTTCATAATCCATGCATGATGTCGAATCATCAACCCGACCTAACCGTTCACTTTTTCCCGACACAAACAAAATAGATTCACACAAAGATGTTTTTCCTGTTCCACCATGTCCCACTATCGCTAAATTTCTCAATAATTTGGATTCATACTTTGCCATGAAAGCTCCTTTCCATCCTTTAAAAAGACAATATCAAATCGAGTTTGGTTGTTTAGCTCAAAAGGCGCGTAAAATCAAGACAAATTTAATCGTGATTGGTTCAATCATAAGTGTGGAGAATACAGGATTATGTCGGTGTTTTTTACGGGATGACTTAATTAGCAGGGAAAAAATAATTTATATTAACTTGAATATATAAATTTTTTACTTTATAAAGCTGCTCGATTATTATGAGACTCAAATTTCAAAAACGAATACCCTAAAGGGTACTATAGGTGTATTGAAATTTCTAAGTCGAATCCCGATTTTGTCGGGACACAGCGGAGGATATAATACCACGCAGCTTGCGGAATATTTGGAGATTCATTATACAACAGTGAGCAAGGTGTTAAAAAATGCAGAAAGAAACTGATATTCCCCATTCCTGCGCTTATAACCCGGCTGACCGGTGAAAAGATAAACCTTGACAGCATCCGGTTTGTTCATCCGCCTCCGTCAAGCACAAAAGAGCATGATCGTATTTTTAAAATACCCGTCCTGTTCAATCAGCAGGAAAATAAAATGACCTTCAATAGAGAATGTCTAGATCTTTCTGTGTTAGTCTCCAATGCTGGAATTCTTGATACTCTTGAGGCATATGCTGAAGAACTTCAAAAAAAGATATATCGTGAAGACCTGTTTCCCGTACAGGTTGAAACCGCAATAATTCAGAATTTACTTTCCGGAAAGACGGACATAGAAACAATTTCCAGTCAGCTTGCCATGAGTAAAAGAAGCCTTCAGATCAAGTTAAGCAAAGAAGGTGTAAAATATCAGGACATACTGGATAAGATAAAAAGAGAGCACACAATACATTTACTTCAACAATCCCAATTGTCTATCATCGACATTACATTTCTGCTCGGCTATTCCGAGCAAAGTGCTTTTAACAGGGCATTTAAAAAATGGACGGGTTTTACCCCCGGTGAGTATCGGCAAAACTATTTATCGACACGAAAGTGAAAATCATCTGTAGTCATCTTCAGAAAAAAGGTCGGCTGACGTCCTCTCATGCTATTCCTCTTTTTCAGGCAAATTTTCTATCGGTATTACCCTGCACTTCCTACCGCCGCGCAGATCGGGCAGACCCTGTTCAGGGTCAAAAAGCTCCGGCGCATCGCTTAACAGGACGCCATCCGAGTGATCCCATGCCCCACAAAGTTCAGGAGTGCCCTTGGCCATTTCCGGCTTCCACCATCCATGGGGGATTCGGACCAGATCCTTCTGTATGTCGGCACTCAACTTTGCTTTCATTTTGATCCTGCCCCAGTCGGATTCCACATAAATCCAGTCGCC
>JAFGLS010000189.1 GCA_016927935.1 Syntrophaceae bacterium | reverse complement strand
TAGCGATAGTCATCATGATTATCCTGTCAGCTTTAACATGGCGGCAATGTGGCTACTGGAAAAACAGTTTCACACTATTTAGTCATGCCTTACACGTAAACGAGCATAATTATCAGGCCCATATTAATCTTGCCTCCTATCTAATTAAAATGGACAAAATTAACGAAGCTATTTCTTATTACAATAACGCTATTCACATCAAACCCGGTCAAGCAGACGCATACAACAACAGGGGAATTGCTTACGCTAAAATAGGCAAGTATCAACAAGCCGCAAATAATTTTAACAAGGCAACTGAATTGCAACCGAATAATGCCGATATTTTCAATAACAGGGCAAATTTTTATTTAAATCAGGGCAACAGCGCATGGGGATGCAGGGATGCGAAGACAGCGTGTGTGCTGGGAAATTGCGTAACATTTATTTGGGCCAGAGAGAAAGGACTTTGCAATTAATTCAGACTAATTACGATCGATAAAGTTTGACTATACCAGTAAATTTTTGTTACTTGTAAACCAAATGAACAAAAAATATACCTCCTTCATCATCATATTTTTTTTAATTGTTGCCTCCTGCGCAGCCTTCTGCAGAATAGTGGACAATGATTTTGTCAATTATGACGACACAATATTTATAACTGAAAACAGTAATATTCAATCCGGATTTAATTTACAAAATATCAAATGGGCATTTTTTACCACGTATCAAAGCTATTGGCATCCGCTTACATGGCTTTCGATCACTCTAGACTGGACTATTTTTGGATCAAAGGTTGGAGGACACCATCTTGTCAATTTGCTTTTGCACATCGGTGCCGTTATTTTTCTTTTCCTCTTTTTAAACAAAACAACAAAGAATATCTGGCCCGCAACTTTTGCTGCCGCCTTGTTCGCTTTGCATCCCTTACGTGTGGAATCGGTAGCGTGGGCTGCCGAACGTAAAGACGTGCTGAGCATGTTCTTCGGAATGACCTGCATCTATGCTTATGCCCTATACGCTGAATTACCCAAGCTATCCCGATACTTTTTTTGCTTTATATTATTTATCTTCAGCCTATTATCCAAGCCAATGATGGTCACCCTTCCTTGTGTCCTGCTTCTTCTCGATTACTGGCCGCTTAAACGATGGCAGAAAGCACTAACTGCTGAGGGTAAAAGTCATTACAAACCTGCCAGCTTGATTATCTGGGAAAAGGCACCTTTTTTTATACTTAGCATATTTGTCAGTATACTTTCTGTCTGGGCGCAAAATAAAGTTGGCACTCTTGCGTCGGGGGAAATTTTGCCGTTTTTTTTGCGCTGCTCAAATGCCATCATCGCTTATACTGCTTATATTGGAAAAACCTTTTGGCCTTTCAATCTCGCCGTATTTTATCCCTATGAATTTTCCCTGCCCATGTGGAAAATTTTAATTTCTTTTATCACACTTGTAGCGATTACTATTTTTACTATTTATCACATCAGAAAACTGCCTTTTTTATTTGTGGGCTGGTTTTGGTATTTGGGAACACTTATCCCCGTAATAGGTTTGATGCAGGTGGGACAACAGGCAATGGCTGACAGATATACCTATCTCCCCTCTATTGGTATTGCCATTATGTTTTCCTGGGGTATTCCTTCTCTGATTAAAAGCGAAAACACACGTAAGAAGGTCCTGTTTCCAACGGCAATTTCCATACTTTTTGTATTAGCGATTTTAACGTGGAGACAATGTGGTTATTGGAAAAACGGAATCACCCTCTTCAGCCATGTTATAAAGATAACAAAAAATAATTATCTTGCACATAACATTATTGGATTTAACCTGCTTGAAAAAGGCAAAACAGAAAAAGCCGTTTATCATTTCAGCAAGGCTATTCTTTATCACCCTCAGCACGTTATAACGCCTGATTATGTAGGATTTTACCTCAACAGGGCAACTGCTTATACCAAACTAGGCAAGTTTCAGCTTGCAATAGAAGATTATAACAGGGCCATCAGCCTAAAACCGGATTATACTGAGGCTTACAACAACAGAGGAAATATTTATGGTCAACTCAGACAGTTTCAACTGGCTATCAACGATTTCAATAAGGCCATAAGTCTGGATCCTGATCACGCTAAAGCCTATAATAACAGAGGTCTTGCTTATAGTGAACTTCATCATCATCAAAATGCCATCAAAGACTTTAACAAGGCCATCGATCTGAACCCGGATTATGCCAATGCCTATAATAACAGAGCAAATATTTATTTAAAGCAAGACTATAATATTTTAGGTTGCAGCGACGCGCAAAAAGCTTGTAAGCTAGGTAACTGCACGGCACTAAAATCAGCTAAAAGCAAAGGACACTGCCAGTGACTTCTAAGAATTATTCTTGCATTATTATCATATTTTTAATTGTTTGTTCCTGCGCTGCCTTCGGCCGGATAGCAGGTAATGATTTTATTGTTTCATCAGATGATAGCGCATTAGTTACAGAAAACAATTACGTTAAATCGGGATTGAATGCGGAAAGCATTAAATATGCATTTACGACTAAATTTTTTGGCTACATGCTTCCTCTAACAATCTTTTCACATATGCTGGATTGGAGCATATTTGGAGCAAATCCTTCCGGCCATCATCTTGTAAATCTGTTAATACACATAGGTGCTGTTATCTTCTTATTCCTTTTTTTAAATAAAACGACAAACAGTATATGGCCGTCAGCTTTTGCTGCGGCTTTTTTCGCGCTTCATCCGCTGAGAGTGGAATCGGTGGCTTCTTCCGGGGTACGAAAAGATGTTTTAAGTATGTTTTTTGGAATATTGAGTATCTATACCTACACCTTTTATGCCGAAAAAACGAAAATTTCCTGGTATTTTCTTTGTCTGATATTATTCGTTTTAAGCTTGATGTCCAAGCCCATGCTGGTTACTCTGCCTTTTTTACTGATTCTTCTTGACTACTGGCCGCTTGGCCGCTGGCAGAAAGTAATAAACGAGCCGGCAGGAAACAGATTTAAAATAGCCGGAAAGCTTATAGGGGAAAAGGTTCCTTTTATTATTTTAACTATCGTTGTCAGTATTGTCACTTTATGGATAACTGACAAGACAGGAACTGTTGTTCCGTTAGATTATCTGCCATTTTTAAAACGCGTTGCCAATGCTATCGTTTCCTATGTTGCTTATCTAGGAAAGACTCTATGGCCTGTTAATCTGGCAATAATTTATCCCTATGATTTTTCTATTTCTATACCTTTGTGGAAAATTTTATTTTCCAGTATTATTCTCTTAATCACTACCTTTGCGGTTATTTTTTATATTAAAAAACTACCTTTTTTATTTGTCTGCTGGTTCTGGTATTTGGGAACACTCATACCTGTACTAGGACTTATACAGCGCAGCCCGGTAGCAATGGCCGACCGCTTTACATATTTGCCATCTATCGGTATTGCCATTATGCTGTCCTGGGGAATTTCATCTTTGATTAAAAATAAGGAAATCAGAAAAAAGATTCTATTTACATCCGTTTTTATAGTTCTTGCCATTCTGATTGTTCTAACCTGGAAACAATGCGGCTACTGGAAAAACGATAACGTACTTTGGAATCATGTTTTGAAGGTAACAAAAGATAATTATATAGCGCATAATAATCTTGCAGTCTCTTTAACTGCCACAGGACAATACGAAAAGGCTATTGAACATCATAACAAGGCCATCAGCATTGCGCCGTTTGAACTGAACTACTATAGTAGAGGATTATATTATATAAGAACAAAGCAATACCAACGCGCTGTTGAGGATTTTAGTAAGGCTATCAACTTAAAACCCGACAATATAATGTTTTATAACTACAGAGGAATTGCTTATGCTGAACTTCGTCAATATCAACAAGCGGTAGAGGACTTCAGTACGGCCATCCGTATGAAAGAAGATCATGCCGAATCTTACAACAACAGGGGAAATGTCTACGCCAGACTTGGACAATATCAGCAATCCATTGATGACTACAATGAAGCCATCTGTCTGAATTCCAAATATACCAAAGCTTACATTAACAGGGCGATTGTTTATATGGAGCACGGGGAAAAAAATCTTGGTTGTCTTGATGCACAAAAGGCTTGTGCCTTGGGAAAATGCGAATTTCTGTATTGGACCAAAAGCAAGGGATATTGCCAATGATTTTACTACTGAAACAAAAGGATTAAGGAGATTGATAACGATTACAGAAGATATTCAAAAATATGATTTTATCGATGCATTACGAGGATATGCTATTTTATCGGTGATTCTCATGCATTCATCTCTGTTTGCTGCTCCAACCAGCCCAACTTTGCAGAAAATCATGAGCTACGGTGCAATTGGTGTTCAACTTTTTTTTATAGTCAGTGCATGGACTCTTTACATGTCTTGGAAATTTAGAAGCATGCGCGAAAAATATCCTATTCGTAATTTTTTTATTCGGCGTTTTTTTCGAATTGCACCTATGTTCTATTTTGCTATTTTATTTTATTTGATTTTGTACGGTTTCTTACCAAGACCTACTGCACCAAATGGCATCGAATGGTGGTTTGTTCCACTTACTGTGCTATTTCTCAACGGATTTCATCCGGAAACAATTTCCTCGGTAGTGCCGGGAGGCTGGCCCATTGCGGTCGAGATGAATTTTTATTTTATACTGCCTTTTCTTTTTTTCAAGTTAAAAACATCTAAGGCTACAGTACTTTTCTTCTTGTTCAGTATTGCCTTGTACAAAATTTCAAAGATTGTTTTTTTACATATATTTTTAGGAAATTATCCGGTAAATCAGCAGTATCTGGTTTACGCGTTCACCGATTTAAACTTCTTCAGCCAACTTCCTGTTTTCACTATTGGGATATTAGCCTATTTTTTGTTTAATAATTTTAATTCATTAAGACGAGTTTTATTTTCCGGCTATTTATGTTTCATTCTATTGATAATATTGCGATTTTTACCACATCCCTATATAATCCCCCGGGAAATATTATTGATCCTCAGAGGTCTATTCAACTTGTTTGCTCTTACTCTGTTCGCTCTTACCTTAGCATCTTTTCCCCTGAAAGTTCTTGTTAATAACGTAATTTCTCAATTTGGAAAAATTAGTTTTAGTATGTATCTAATTCACTTTGCTGTATTGTATTTTTTTTCCAAGTTTGGCATCAGCAAAATGTTTCCTAAGGGAGATATTTCCAGTATCTTGCACTTCTTGATTGTTGCAGTTTTGACCGCAGCATTATCGTACATTCTATACACAACAATTGAACGCCAGGGAATTTTACTTGGTAAACGTGTTATTGACAGGTTCGAACTTGATAATCATAAAAATAATCACAACTAAAAATAGCAGTTAACCAAAAAACCATTCTTCCCTGATTATATTTCTAAAATTTAAAATTATATGCTAAATTATAAAAATAATGAGCAATTATTATTAATCAAACTTTTTCATTTAAATATTTTGGTTGAAAAAAACATTTAGAAAAATGACTACATACAAAAACAAGAAAATATTTAGCTTCTTCACAAATCCAGTTATTCTTTCTGCAATAACATCATTAATCGTTCTTGGGATTTTTTCCGGAGTTTTAACTGCTGATTTTGTCATGTGGGATGACGACATTAACATGTTTATGATTAAAAAACATGGTGGATTAAGTCTTAAAAACTTATATATGGCTTTTACAGCTTTTGATTCAATGAGTCGGTATGGACCTCTAAGTTACCTGAATCAAGGCGCTATTTATAATTTTTTTCATGCTAATCCCTTTGGCTATCATCTGGTGAACTGGCTTTTTCATGGCCTTAGCTCCGGATTATTGTTTCTGATAATAAGAAATCTTATCGTTATTTTTTTAAAACATTCAAAAGGTGTGATAACAGCCCAATGGCAGATAAATATCACGGCGTTCCTTGCAACTCTTTGTTGGGCTCTTCACCCCTTACGCGTTGAGCCGGTTGCCTGGGTGGCAGGTTCGGGACACAATCAAGCTCTCTTTTTTATACTACTCTCAACCCTATGTTATATAAAAGCAGTAATTTCAGAATATGATAAAAGACTATACATTTGTCTGATTATAGCAGCTTTTATTTTTTATACTGTTTCCTTATTGTCTCAAGTAATCGTAATTACTTATTTTGCAGTTTTTTTTATTTTAGATATTTTTCTCTTTAAAAGAATTGGTGGAGCTAATGGATGGTGGAAATCTCAAACAGCTAAAAGAGTATTATTTGAGAAACTTATATTGGCGATACCTGCCATTTTCACAGGAGTAATTTCCGTTATTGTGCGTATCAAGTCGGCAGGAGTATCTCAACCTATTATCACATTATCAGATTTTGGATTGTTCGATCGCATCATGCAAGCCATGTATGTTTCGTTATATTACATATGGCGACATTTTTATCCGGTAGATTTGGCACCTGTATACACTACACTGATTTCCTTTAATCCACAATCTATGCCTTTTATATTAAGCGCTTTTTCTGTAATTGCATTATCTATTGTGCTGTTTATTTTTAGAAAAAGATGTCCCATAACTTTTGCATTGTGGCTTTCCTATATTATTTTATTAATTCCGGTAATGGGTTGTTTCGAACACCCTCATTTCCCTGTTGACAGGTATTCACTTGTTCCATCTCTATGCCTATCAATACTTGTTGCGTGTGGATTAATTAGTCTGATAAAAAACAAACATTTCTTTGTAATTTCTGCTTCAATATCAACAGTTATTATCTGCATACTGAGTTGGTTAAGTTATAACCAAGTAAAAATTTGGAATAACAGTGAATTATTATTTTCTCATACGATTAAAACTTTGGGAAACGATCCGAATAAAGACAATATTTACAGTCGATTAGGTATATATTTATACGAAAAAGACAGGAAAGAAGATGCAACAATAAATTTTAATAAGGCTCTGGCAATTGATCCCTATCATCCTATGGTTCATTCTTATTTAGCAGAGAAAGAATATAAAAATAATAATTTAACAAAATCAATATATCATTATCAGAAGCTTTTGATCACTAAACCCAACGATTTTAAAATTCACTATCGGCTTTCAGAATTATTCGACACATTAAATAAAAAGAAAGAAGCGGCATACCACTTCGAGCAAGCGGTGGATTTACAACGTTCAAGCTATTCTGCTACATCAAATGCTAAAAAAGTAATTAAATAAGAAATTTAACTTATTTTAAGTACCTCACCATAAATTTATTTATGATATTTCCTGACGACTGCGGTTATCACACCGGCAATACGCAAATCAACTTGCGGTATGATTGTTGAATATTGGGAATTGGCAGCTTCCAGAATAACCATTTCTCCTTTTCTGTGAAAATATTTCATTGTCCAGTTACCATCTACTTCACCCAGAACTATATCACCGTTTTTCGGTTCCCTGTTATTTTCAACAACAACGATATCCCCTTCTCTGATTCCCGCATCCATCATGGAATCACCGGTAACGAAAAGCAAAAATGACTTTTCCGGATTCCTGACCAAATATTCATCGAAGGATACAATACCCCTGATTTCTTCTTCAGCAAAAGAAGGAATTCCCGCGCAAACTTCCCCGGCAAGTTTTAATGCCCGCGGATTTCGCACCAGCGATAAAAATCCTTTGGCATCTTTCTGTAAAATTCCAGCATCCACTAATTTTGCCACCCAATAATGAACAACGCTCTTGGAATGAACTCCAATAATATCAGCAATTTCCGAATAGGTCGGCATTCTTCCGTTTTCCAGGAAAAAAGCGGTGATTTTTTTCTCCACATCCTGTAAAGTTCGCTTGACTTTCATAAAATCTATGATATAGAACGATCGTTCTATTGTCAAGAGAAATTAATGAGACTCGCTGAAAGCAAGCGAAGCGCACTGAAATTTGCTGGACGTAGTGACACTCGTTGAGAGCGAATCCCGACAAATCGGGATAAAGCTCGAAACGTAAGTGGAACTATCCCGTGCGAAGCGAATGGGATTTGAGACTCAATTTTCTAAACAAAGTTAATTGAATCGATTCGGGGTAATTTTGAACGAAAAACTTATTACATTTCTGGCAACAGGATTCGGTTCGGGACTTGCTCCTTTTGCTCCGGGAACGGCAGGCACACTGGTCGGTGTTCTTATTTGCCTGCTTTGCATTCCCATGCCCTGGATTCTGCGCTTACTTTTTGTGTTCGCCTTATTAGCCGTTTCTCTTTACGTGACGGAACATGCAGAAAGTATTTATAAGAAAAAAGATGATCAACGCATTGTTATTGATGAAATCATTGGTTTTCAGATAACCATGCTGCCGGCTGCGATAAATGTTTTGAGTCTTTGTGCTGGATTTGTATTATTCAGGTTTTTCGACATTTTGAAACCATTTCCTGTCAAAAATCTGCAGCGGCTGCGCGGCGGATTGGGTATTGTAGCCGATGATGTCGCCGCCGGAATTTACGCGGGAATAGTTTTGTGGCTATTAAAATTCTGGGGACTTATTACATGAAGATTGGCATCCTCACCATCGGCAACGAATTAATGAACGGACGCACTGCTGATACAAACTCTTCCTTCATTGCACGTGAAGCCAACCAGCAGGGATGGGTGGTGGAAGCAATCATGTCTGTATGTGATGGTTTAACTGCCATTAAAAACCGTCTGGATTATCTGCTTTCTATGAGCGATGCCGTAATCTGCTCCGGCGGTTTGGGACCAACCGCTGATGACATCACCACAGAGGCGATAGCCAAAGCTTTCAGCCTTCCTTTATATACCGACGAAAACGTCCTGAATTACATCAGAGACATTTTCACCCAGTTCAATCTGCGGTGGGTGGAAAACAACGCCAAGCAGGCCATGTTCCCCAAAGGCGCGCAAGTTTTACCCAATGTCAGGGGCACGGCGCCGGGTTTTTCCCTCTCCATCAACGGTAAAATGGTTTTCGCCATACCCGGTGTACCTGCCGAAGCAAAATTAATGGTAACCGACAGCGTCATTCCTGCTCTGCGCAAACATTTTCCGCAGGATGAATTGTATATAGTAAAACAGACCATTAAGACATTCGGGCTTTCCGAAGCCGCCGTTGATGACAAAGTAAAGGATATCAATTTTAATTCTCTCGGCGTGAATATAGGCTTTTATCCCGTGTTTCCCGAAAACCATATTGTTTTGATAGCGCGCGGTAAAAATCAGAATGAAGCTCAAAAAAATCTGCAAAAAGCACAGGATGAAATTTCTGCGAGATTGCAGGATTATATTTTCGCATATGGAGAAGAAACACTTGAAGGTGTGATTGCCGGTCTTTTAACCGAAAAGAAACTGACCATCGCGGTGGCGGAATCGTGCACGGGCGGAATGATTACGAATCGCCTCACCGATGTCTCCGGCAGCTCTGATTATCTTGAACGCGGATTGGTCACCTACAGCAACATTGCTAAAATCAGCATGCTGGGTGTGCCTGCCGAAATTATCGAAAAGCATGGAGCGGTAAGCGAAGAAACGGTGCGGTTGATGGCCGAAGGCCTGCGCAAACTGGCTGGAACCGATTTGGGACTTGCTTCCACCGGCATTGCCGGGCCAACCGGCGGAAGTCCGGAAAAACCTGTGGGCACGGTTTATCTGGCAGTAGCTGATTCCAGACAAACGGCTTGCCGACATTATGCTTACCGCTGGGATCGTCAGAGAAACAAGGAGGTTTTCTCCGAAGCGGCACTGTTTCTGCTGAAAAATTTTTTAGAGGGAAAATTCTCTTGACAATGTAAATGTAGTGCGTACCTCGCGTGACCTTCAGGTTATTAGGTGCGCTTATTCTTAAGTGTGGTGTTTTGTAAAAGTTTTGTAATATGTCATTTCGATGAGCAAAGCGAAGAGAAATCTTAACGATTATTAAAGGATAAAAGATATCTCCTCAGCATAGCTGGACTATAGCCGTTGGTCGATATGACAAAGGAAAGTTTAGATCATGACCAATAATGAAAAAAATATTCGTGCCTTTTTGGCCATTGAGCCATCGGAAAATATTTTGCGGGAAATATCGAACCTGCAGGAAAAATTAAAACGGGAAATCAGCGGCCGGATAAGCTGGACAAGGCCGCAGGGGCAGCACCTGACTCTAAAATTTTTCGGCGATATTTCCAGAGAGGATATAAATAATATTTGCGCTGCCGTGCAAAAGCGTGTAGTTTCGGAGCCACACTTAAATCTAAAAATTGAAAAACTGGGTGTTTTCCCTGATGCCCGCAGGCCACGGGTGCTTTGGTGCGGCGTTACGGGCGATGTGGAAAGACTTATCAATCTCCAGAAAAAACTCGATGGCGATTTTACGGCAATCGGTTTTCCCGCGGAAGACCGGTCTTTCAAGGCGCATCTGACGCTGGCTCGAATTAAAGACCCGCGCGACATCATGGGAATGAGCGAAGCGCTAAAGAAATACGATTCTTTTAAAGCTAGAGAATTTACCGCCGATAAATTGATTTTGTTTCAAAGCAATCTAACGCCGCAGGGCGCTGTTTATACAAAACTGGCGGAGTTTGCTTTGAGCGGATGATATTAAAAAAAATAATTGTCATTCCGAATCCCAATGCACTTGCCCGGCGCATGCAGGGTGTCGGGGGTGAGAAATCTAATAACAAGACTTCTCCCTTTAGTCGAAGTGACATAAATTTTATAATAGAGTGATCCCGCTCAGGCGGGAATCCATAAATTTAAAAGAAGTATAAATAAAATATAAAAATAACAGATTGAAGGAGGTCATAATTTTATGTGTGCGGATATGGATAGATCAAAGGCTGTTGATTTGGCGATTACTCAGATAGAAAAACAGTTTGGCAAGGGCTCCATTATGAAGCTGGGTGGCTCGGAGTACGTGACTGATGTTCCGGCAATTCCCACCGGCTCGCTGAGCCTCGATATTGCTTTGGGAACTTTTGGTGTCCCGCGCGGCCGTGTTATTGAAATTTACGGGCCGGAATCAGGCGGTAAAACAACACTCGCCCTGCATATCGTTGCCGAGGCGCAGAAAAAAAACGGCATCGCGGCTTTTATTGACGCCGAACACGCCCTAGATGTCGGCTACGCCCAGAAAATAGGCGTGAATACCGATGACCTGCTTATCTCCCAGCCGGACACCGGCGAGCAGGCGCTGGAAATCGCGGAAACTTTGGTACGCAGCGGCGCGCTGGATGTTCTGGTCATTGATTCGGTCGCCGCGCTGGTTCCCAAGGCGGAACTGGAGGGCGAAATGGGCGACGCGCAGATGGGTTTGCAGGCAAGGCTCATGTCGCAGGCGCTGCGCAAACTCACCGGCAGTATCAGCAAATCCAAAACAACCGTTATCTTTATTAATCAGTTGCGTATGAAGATCGGTGTCTTCTTCGGCAATCCCGAAACAACCACCGGCGGCAACGCTTTGAAATTCTATTCAACCCAGCGGCTGGATATCCGCAAGATGACCTCAATAAAAAACGGCCAAGATGTGATTGGGTTTAGAACAAAAGTCAAGGTTGTAAAAAATAAATTAGCTCCACCTTTCCGGGAAGCGGAATTTGATATAATCTTCGGTGAAGGCATATCCAGAGAGGGTGACGTGCTCGATCTGGCAGCGGCAAACGGTATCATCGAAAAGAGCGGCGCCTGGTATTCCTACAAGGGCGACCGCATTGGCCAGGGACGGGATAATTCCAGAATTTTTTTAAAAGAAAATCCCGATATAATGGCGCAAATCGAAAATGATGTTCGTGTCAAGCTGGGCGCCTTGCCCAAAGACCAGGATGAATAATGTGAAGGTTTTTGATCTGGCAGCGGCAAAGCAAAAGGCATTTCACCTTTTGTCCCTGCGGCCGCATTCGGAAAAAGAGCTTGCCAAAAAACTGCGGGAAAAAGGCTTTCCCGCAGTTGTCGTTAAAGAAACGCTGGAAAAACTCCAAGATTTGAAGTATCTCAATGACGCGTCTTTCGCGAATCAGTGGGCGCGCAACCTTGCGGTCAACAAACTTTGGGGAAACAAAAAGATAACAGCAAGCTTGCGGGAAAAAGGTCTGACGGCTGAATTAATAGAATTGTCCATTGAAAAAACGCGCGAAGAGCTGCCGGAAGAAAAAGCGATTGAAATTTTAATCAAAAAAAAGGCGGCAAAAAGAAAAACAACTGCTTTTGATATAAAGGAAAAACAGAAAATTTTTCAGTCCCTAATGGGACGGGGTTTCCCGTCGGGTCTGATTTTAGATAAACTAAAGAAGATGAAAAAGGAAGATATTGATGGCGAAGACTGGTGATGAAATAAGGGAAAGTTTCTTAAAATTTTTCGAGAGCAAGAGACACACCATCGTGGCGAGTTCATCGCTGATTCCCAAGGACGACCCCACGCTACTTTTTACCAACGCGGGTATGGTGCAATTCAAGAACGCTTTTCTGGGGCTGGAAAACAGAGGCTACACACGGGCGGCATCGTGCCAGAAATGCGCGCGTGCCGGCGGCAAACATAACGATTTAGAAAATGTCGGCGTTACCGCCCGTCATCATACCTTTTTTGAAATGCTCGGCAATTTTTCTTTCGGCGATTATTTCAAAGAGGAAGCCATTGCCTGGGCGTGGGAATATTTAATTAATGTTGTCAAGCTTCCGAAGGAAAAGCTATGGATAACAATTTTTAAAGATGACAAGGAGGCTTTTGTAATCTGGCATAAAAAGATGAAGGTTCCCGCGGATCGCATTGTCCGTATGGGAGAAAAAAGCAATTTCTGGATGATGGGCGAAACCGGCCCCTGCGGCCCATGCTCTGAAATTATTTACGATCAGGGCAAAGGAATTGGCTGCGGCCGCTCGGAATGCGACATTAATTGCGACTGCGACCGCCACCTAGAAATCTGGAATCTTGTTTTTACTCAATTTGACCGTGACGAAAGTGGGAAGCTAACTCCATTGGTCAAACCCAGCATTGACACAGGAATGGGATTGGAGCGGCTTGCCGCCGTTATTCAGGGCGTTAAAAGCAACTACGAAACGGATTTATTCACGCCGATTATCCGCTTTGTGGAAAAGACATCCGGCAAAATCTACGGCAAAAACGCCGAAAACGATATTTCCATCAGAGTTATTGCCGATCATAGCCGGGCGATTACATTCTTAATTGGCGATGGCGTCACGCCCAGCAATGAAGGACGCGGTTATGTACTGAGAAGAATTCTGCGCCGTGCCGCACGCCATGGAAAATTACTCGGCATCAACAAACCTTTTTTAAACGAAGGCTCCCAAATTGTAATTGACTTAATGAATGGCGCTTATCCCGATCTGATAGAGAAGGCTTCTTTCATTACCAAAATGATTTTGAATGAGGAACAGCGTTTTATGGAAACACTCGATGCGGGACTGCGCATCTTGAAAGAAGAAACAGCCGTGTTGAAAAAGAAAAAAAAATCAGTTCTGCCGGGCAAACTGGTTTTCAAACTTTACGACACTTACGGTTTTCCTACTGATCTGACTGCGGATATTGTTAAACGAGATAGTTTCACTCTGGATAATAACGGTTTTGAAAAAGAAATGGAGGAGCAGCGCGAACGCGCTCGCAGTGCCTGGAAAGGAAGCGGCGAAGAAGCTATCGCCGAGTGCTATCTTAAAACATCGAGCTCCGGCGTCACAACCGAGTTCTGCGGCTACGAGAAAATCAAAAAAGACAATGCGGAAATCAAGGCAATATTTATTGACGGTAAACCGGTGCAAACAGCCGGCGAAGGACAGCAGGCAGAAATTGTCCTGGATACAACTCCCTTTTACGGCGAGGCCGGTGGTCAAATTGGTGATACCGGTTATCTAAAAGGTACCGGATTTAATTTTACTATTGAAGATACCAAAAAACCTGTTGAGAATTTCATTGTGCATAGGGGAATTGTCAGCAAGGGGGAAATCAACGTCGGCTTAAAAGCGAAACTGGTTGTTGATGAGGAAAGAAGAAAAGCCATTGCCGCCAACCATTCCGGAACACATATTCTGCAGGCAGCGCTCAAAGCAGTGCTGGGCGACCATATCAAACAGTCAGGTTCGCAGGTCACGGCGGAAGGCTTGCGGTTTGACTTCACCCACTTCTCCAAAATCAGCGATGAGGAAATGAAGCGTATTGAAAAAATCGCCAATGACATAATTCGTAAAAATATAGAAGTAAAGACGGAAATATGCGCATTGGAAGATGCACTGAAAACAGGCGCGACAGCTGTTTTTGATGAAAAATACGGCGCAACGGTGCGCATTGTGAAAATGGGAGAAATGAGCATGGAGCTTTGCGGCGGCACGCACGTCAAACGCACCGGCGACATCGGCCTTCTGAAAGTCCTTCACGAATCCGCCATTGCCGCAGGAGTGCGCAGAATCGAAGCTGTTACCGGGAAAGAAGCACTAGCCCGCGTTCAGGACTTGGAAAAAGAATTAAAACGCACGGCAGGATTGTTTAAAGCCAGTCAAATGGAAGTTTATGACCGTGCCGAAAAGATTCTGAAAGAAAAGCGCGACCTGGAAAAAGAAATTGAAAATCTAAAAGGGAAACTTGCCGCCAAGGATTCCGGCGATCTCATCAGTCAGACGAAGGAAATCTATGGCATTAAGGTACTGGCTGCGGAAGTAAACATAACCGATGTCAAGACTCTGCGCGACTTCGGCGACAAGTTACGCGATAAGCTGGGCTCCGGCATTATACTGCTCGGCAGCAAGGCTGGCGACAAAGTAATGTTGCTGTGTATGGTGACCAAAGATTTAGCCGGAAAATATCACGCCGGAAATATCATCAAAGAATTGGCGCCCCTGGTTGGCGGTAGCGGTGGCGGCCGACCAGATATGGCTCAGGCCGGCGGAACCCAACCCGAAAAATTAAGTAAAGTTTTCCGTGCACTGGAAAAGTTGCTGACGAAGTAACACAAATGCGGATAGCCTTCATATAACTTTGTTGGAAGCTTCCTCGACGCATATTTGATGATATATGCCGGATGCTTGCCCGGCGGATTCCGAGGATCCCCAAACTTCTACCGCATTCTACATAGAAATATAACTCTTATGAATAAATGCCTACTAAAAACATTAGACAAATATAATCCACAAGTAATTGAAAATGCTTTTGTACAATTATTCGTTGAATTGAATAATATTGAAGTAAAAAATAATCTTTTAATAAAAAAGATTATACAAGATAATTCGGAAATGGTTATCTCTGTAAAAAATGAAGTCTATAAAAAATTTGAATCAAATAATATTGAAGATTTTGTAAATATTTTTGAATTATTGGTTCCAAACAGCGATAAAAAGATAAATGGTGCTTTCTTTACGCCAAAATTGATAACAAATTATATCGTTTCAGAAACGGTTAAAACTTCAACACAAAAGATTTGTGACCCAAGTTGCGGTTGTGGCGCTTTTCTTATTTCTGCAGCTAAATATATTGCTAAACAATTTAACAAACAAATAATTGATATTATCGAGCATAATTTGTTTGGCGTTGACATTGCTGATTATAGTGTCAGGCGAGCAAAAATCTTACTAACCCTGCTTGCCTTAAAAAATAAGGAGGACAAAAAAGAAATCAACTTTAATCTAAAAACTGATGACAGCTTATCTGCCGACTGGAAAAAAATATTTAATGAGCAATTTGATATAGTGATTGGCAATCCTCCGTATGTTAAATTTCAAGATCTTAATGATGAGTTAAGAAAAAAACTATACAATGATTGGAAAACATTAAATACTGGGAATTATAATTTATATTTTGCTTTTTTTGAGTTAGGAATAAGCATAATTAAAAAAGATGGTGTTTTAAGTTATATCACTCCAAATAATTATTTTACATCCCTAGCGGCACTGCCACTCCGAAATTTTTTAGAACAAAATAAACTTATTGAAAGAATTTTAGATTTTAATCATCTAAAACTATTTGAGGCACAAACATATACTTGTATTACTTTTCTTAAGTGGAACACAAAAGATTCCTTTGACTATGAAAGATTTGATAATTATGAAACATTAAACTCTCTAAATAAAATAAAGTACTCAAAAATATTTTTTAAAAATCTTAACAATAAGAAATGGCGATTATTAAAACAAGCAGACCAAAATAATATTAAAATAATAGAAACAACTGGAAAAAAACTAGGGGAAATTGTTGATATTAGAGTTGGAATTGCAACATGTAAAGATTCTGTTTATTTTATTGAAGGCCACACATTTGAAAATGGATTTTATCAAAAAAAATATGACGGGAATATTTATAAAATTGAACAGGCGATTACAAAGCCAATTGCAAAAATATCAGATTTTAAAAATCAAGCCGATTTAGACAAAAATAAACGCAGAATAATTTTCCCGTATAAAAAAATTAACGGTAAGGTTGAGATAATAAAAGAAATTGAATTAGAAAATACCTACCCCTTTTGTTATGAATATTTGGTTAGTGCAAAAGCAGAATTGATTACAAGGGATAAGGCTAAAGTCGAATACCCAGAATGGTATGCTTACGCAAGAACGCAAGGACTAAATTTTTTTGGGAAAAAATTATTAACCCCAACTTTTAGCGCTGAACCTAGATTCTTACTTGAGCAAGATGATAATGCTCTATTCTGCAATGGATATGCTATCTATTTGATATCTGAACGAACTTTGTTTACCGATATAGAACCGCAATTAGACTTAAGTGTTCTTGGTAAAATATTAAATTCGCGCGTAATGGATTATTATATTAATCGAACCAGCGTATCAATTGAAGGTGGATACCCGTGTTATCAAAAAAACTTCATTGAATTATTTGGAATTCCTATTCTTACAGAAAAAGAAACATTATTCTTAAAAAGAGAAGATAATAAAAAGAAGATTGATAATTTTTTGATAAATAAATATGGAATAGATATCTAAACTTTTAAACCGTTTCCGAATCTATCCTTGTAAATTGAAAGTAAATCTTCTGCAAAATTATTGATGGTTAAATTATTTAAGCTTACTTTTGATTCCTCTGGTATCAAGCCATTATTTTTCAATTCATCTGTTGTTCCGTATAGCTTAGGCGTTTTTTGTCTAAAATCAACAATTAAAAGACAAACTCTTTCATATTTATATTCATTTTGATTCGTTTCGCGTCTGTTATTTATGGCTTGAAACATTCTTATGTAATCTTCAATTTTTGAAATAGACTTAAAAACAACTCGGTTCTGTAACATTGCCTTATCATCATATTCGTGTGTAGGTATTAAGTATACTTCGCCAAGGCATTGTTTAGCGTAGCTCAAATGAAGATTTAAAGCTTCTGCAAATGTTCTTTCATATAGCGTGTCAATATTCTTGGCTAGACTACTTAGTTGACTTCTTATATTTACGCTAAGAATTTTTTCATTATCTGATGATGATGTATTAGATAAAGACACTAATCTTTTATTAGGAATTATTGATACATCTTGATTTTTTGATTTTAAAAAGCCTTTAATTTTAATTTCAGGCTTTGATTTACTAATTGGTGGGAATATCATTTTTGCAGGAACGCCACAGCGAATAAATTCATTTTTTATGAACTCATGAATAAGATTAATTATCTTTTGTGACCTGATTAGGGCTTCTTTTGCCTTGTTACCATTTGCATAATTCTTACCATTAAATTTTGCTGTTTTTATGGCGCGATCAAAATCAGTTTTTATTTGAAGTAAAATTTGATGAATATTCATAATCTATAAATCTTTGAATAAGTCGTTCAATTTCAGTTTTAGCGCTAAAGCAAGTTTCTCGATATTTTCGAGGGTAATGTTTTTTTCGGCTCGCTCAATCATTCCAATATAAGTGCGATGAACTCCTGCTCTTGAAGCAAGCTCCTCCTGCGAAAGATTCTGTTTCAATCTTTCTTCCCTAACCTTATTACCAAATTTAATAAGAATGTTTTTCTTTTTCAGAATTTCGGCCTCTGGCGGAATTTATATCCCATAGATAACTATAGTTCTACATACTATGATTAGCATTTTCACTTTCTAGGAATCAAATCTATACTCGGGAGAGTAGTATTGTGGGAAACAAAAATGCTAATGATAATGATCGAACAGATTTTAAATGTAGATTGTTATGGTTATGGTATAATTTATAAAAATAATCTCGATAAATTCAGTATTTGCACGATAATAAAATCTATAATAGAAAAGAGATTTAAGATTTGTTTTTTTTATTAAAAATAATGGTAGTATGACATCAAATAACGTTACAGCAGGTTCCAAGAAAATGTATAGTAGTTAGTCGTCTTGTCGATTGGATATATTTTAATATGATTATCTCTGTCATTCTTGCCCATCCTGATCCAAAAAGTTTCAACAACGCCATTGCCAAAACGGCGGTTGAAGCTTTAAAAGTAAACGGACACAAAGTCATATTTCATGATCTCTATAAGGGAAAATTTGATCCATTGCTCCACGCTGCAGAAATAGCCGAAGAAGCCAAACTGCCTGTCAACATAAAAAAACATTGCAAGGAAATCGCAACCGCTGATGGGATAGTCATTGTTCATCCCAACTGGTGGGGTCAGCCCCCGGCAATTCTGAAAGGTTGGGTGGATCGCATCATTCGTCCCGGCATAGCCTATGAATTTCTGGAAGGTGATTCGGGCGAAGGTGTTCCTAAAGGGTTGCTCAAAGCCAAGACAGCGCTTGTATTCAACACATCCAACACAAGAACAAACAGAGAAAAGAAAATTTTCGGCGATCCGCTGGAGACGATCTGGAGAAACTGTATCTTCGGCCTTTGCGGCGTCACCAACTTTCACCGCCGGATGTTCAATGTCATGGTCACCAGCACGGAAAATAAGCGTAATAATTGGTTAAATGATGTAAAAAAAGACATTGATAAGTTATTCCCAAAAATATAGTTTCATTACCACTGTAAGCAAAATAAGGAGACAAATATGGCCAAGCAAAAAGAAGTC
>JAFGLS010000188.1 GCA_016927935.1 Syntrophaceae bacterium | reverse complement strand
TTACCCGACTTCGGTAACATCTTTTATGAGGCAACGTTGCGTATCCGATTCCTTCTCTCGGTAACATTTATTTATGAGGCAACAGGTGTAAGTAAATATTTACTCACATTGTTTCAACTATGTTCATAATAAAATGGCGCGGTCATTGTTTTTGCTGAACATTAAATTGATTTAATTAATTCACAAAAGGTGTTATTATAAAAGAAATTAAAAACTGCTAAAAGCACATTTAGCGTGGAGAAAATAAATTATGAATAAAAAAATAAACATTCGTTGGATAATATTCTTGATGTTTCCCGCTGTTTTGCTGTTGAGTTCTTGTTATTATTACCCACAAGAACAGATAATAGTTCAATCGACACAGGATGAAAATATTGCAGCCATCACACAAATTTATTTTTATCCGAACAAAGGGCAATCCACGGAACAGCAATCAAGCGATCACTATGCATGTTATAACTGGGCTGTGGATCAGACCGGCTTTGACCCAAGTGCCTCATCAATTGTTCCCGAACAGCGCGTTCGTGTCGTTCCCATGCCGCCGCCCGGGCATGATACTATCGCCCTATCCATTGCCGGAGCGGTACTGGGCGCATTGATAGCCGGTCCGCATCATGCGGGAGGCGGAGCTTTGATCGGAGCAGCCAGCGGTGCTATGATGGGAGCAGCGTCCGATATCAACCGCGCCGAAGTTGCTAGGCAGATGGAAGAAGCTTACCGGAACCGTAATCAGGGACGGGATCTGCGCAGGGAAAAAAAGGCCCTGCAATTTCGTCGGGCAATGTCGGCTTGTCTAGAAGGCCGTGGATATACGGTAAAATAG
Organism: Syntrophaceae bacterium; assembly: GCA_016927935.1. GTDB lineage: Bacteria > Desulfobacterota > Syntrophia > Syntrophales > Smithellaceae > Smithella. The sequence continues at coordinate 2,074 of JAFGLS010000188.1, read as the reverse complement.
AATGATTAAGGGATTGTAATCATGTTGCATAATTTTAAAAAATATTTGGCCATCGTGCTGTCAATAACTATGTTGTCTGGAATAATATTATTCTGTTTTACGCAGCAGGTACAGGCGGATAAACCAAGACGAGTGTCAGCACATGCTGTTAAAAAAACAAAGATTTCTCGGCAAAAGGTGTTTGTTGATTCCCGCTATCGGCATAATCGCTTTTATCCAATTCGCGGTCGTTATTTTAGATCTCTTCCTAGGGAGCACAGGTTAATAAAACACGGTCACTCTCATTATTACTATTCTCACGGTGTTTGGTATAGACCGCATGGTGGACAATATGTTGTGGTTGCTCCGCCAGTCGGTCTTTTTGTTCCATTTCTTCCTCTTGCTTACGCGACATTATGGTTACATGGAGTACCTTACTATTACGCGAATGAGACATATTACACGCGAATTCCCGGAGGTTATGTGATTGTAGAGCCGCCTCGGGGTGAAGTAAGTGAATTACCTCCAGGTAATGAGGAAGAAGATGAAGATATTGTCGAAGATAAAATTTTTATTTATCCGCGTCTTGGCCAGAGCGAGCAACAGCAGGATAACGACCGTTATGAATGCCATAAATTAGCGATTGAACAAACAAACTACGATCCGACAAAAAATTTTCCCAAAATACCCCCTGAACAGATTATGCAAAAAAGAGCTAATTACCAAAGTGCCATGCGTTCTTGCTTGGACAAAAGGGGCTACACTGCGAAATAATGTTTTATTTTCTATAGTATAGGCAAATATTTAAGGCTTGCTCCATAACAATAAATTATAATAAATTTTTCTTAAAGGAGTTAACAATGGAAAAAAAAGAAATAGTTAAACAGATGATAGATTTACACAAGACATCTTTTCAAAATTATTTTTCTATAATGGTTATGCTTCAGGATCAGACAGAAAAGCTTTTGAAGCCTTTTATAGATAATGTTCCGGGGGAATATAAAGAGATAATACAAAAGTGGACTAATGAATATAAAAAGCAACGTGACGAGTTCAAAAAGACCATTGATAATGGTTATGCCAAGGTCGAGACATTTTTTGACTATAATGCGATTCTAGCTTTTCAGGAACAAAATGAGAAAATATTTAATACTTTTTTGAATCAGACTAACTGTATGCCGAAGGATTTTCAAAAGGCCGCGGAAGAATTGACTGCTATGTATAAGAATAGCTGTGATGAGTTTAAGAAATATGTTGAAGAAAACATTAATCGCGTGGGAGAGTTTTCCTCTGCTGCTGATAAACCTCGGGAAAAGGCTAAAAAACAGAAATAAATCTCTGCAATTATAGACATCATGGCTGAAATCACAGAGGTTGTTTTAGGTTAGCGTCGGATCTGTAATAAAAAAAGGATTGAAATGACAAACAATTATTTTGATTATGATAAACTTTCTAAAAGGCCTGAAGGTGTTTTGCATAAAGATTTTATTTCAGCAATGGACGGTCTGGAAAACATAAATTTAGAGCAATTACAAAATATTGTTAATTTTATTTTTCGGCAATTTGGCTATTGGGAAACAGAATGGGCGTTTTCTTTGGAAGACAACCCAAATATACTTGCCCAAGATGAATCGGAAGGATGGGAACAGATAATAAAAACATTTAAAGATTTACTTGTAAAAAAATCTCCCGAGACCATTGAATTAATAAGTAAGGCACAAAATTTCATTTTAATGAAATATCTTATTAAACGTAGGGTGGAATATAACAAAACAAGACCACTAGAAAGAATTTCGACGAGTATACTGTCCAATATATCATTTCTTTCTAGTAAAATCGGATTTAAAAATATTGGATTAAAATTATATAGAAACTCTTTATATCCGAAAGGAACTATAGGTCGAAGTTTTGCTCAATAGAGAAAATTTGGCTGCATTGCAGAATTTAAGCCTACCCCCGTAAATTTTAATGAGACCCAAATTTCAGAAACAAATAACCTAAAGGTCATTATAGGTGCACTGAAATTTGATGGTCGTAATGAGACTCAAAATTCAGGAACATCGTGAACTGAATTTTGTAAGTCGAATTATCCAAT
>JAFGLS010000187.1 GCA_016927935.1 Syntrophaceae bacterium | reverse complement strand
TAGAATCTCCTCCTTGCCGTATAGTGTAAACCATGTACCCGGTCTGTTTTGTAAACTATCTTACCAGTTTGTACCCCTTTGGATACCTCGCTGCTTGCGGCGGGGTTGTTCATTGGTGATACTTTTCCTCTCCGTATTCAAAATTATTTTGACAGAAAAAATCTATTATCATATATTTTTACCCTAGTTTCACGAAAAATCTTCTGTTATTTCCGAACAGTAGCGCCATAAGTATTTGTTGGCAGCAAAGGTGTGGGAACATTAAGGTGAACTATAGGAAAATACTGCGATATACTATCGCATCGACGGTAATAATAGCAGCGGCATATTTTTTCTATCGGGAATTTATAAATAATGCTGACGCGTTAAGAAAGTATGATTTTGCGATTTCCCCTTTGTATATTTTTATATCGACGATTTTCGGAACTTCCGGTTTTCTCGTCGGGCCTGTAGTCTGGCAATTATGCGTCAATAATTATATTCAGAGGAAATTGACTCTTCAGGAAAGTGTCGCTTTGTATAATACATCCGCTCTTCTTAAATATGTGCCTGGCAAAATCTGGACTTACGCAGCGCAAATTACAATGCTGTCGAATAGAGGGATTTCCAATGCAGCAGTGGTTTATATAAACCTGATGTGTTTCATTTGCCTGTTTTTCGTTTCCATGGCCAATGCTTTGTTTTATTATCTTTTCTGGTTAAAGGTAACTCATTGGGTAATCTCGGCTTTGATATTTATTTTGTTAATCGCACTGGATTTTGTTTTTATAAAGTGGAACACTGCGATAATAAATCCACTAATAATTCCCTTGGGGCGTTTGTTCAAGGTAGAGATAGAACCGATAGAAATGAAAAAGCGTATTTTTGTGTATGTACAGCTGTTGTACTTTGTTGCCTATGGGTATTTGGGCGTGGCGTTGTATTTTCTGGCCATAGGAATAGGCATGAATATGCCCTTTTTAAATATATTTGCCATTATGGCGACGATTTCTCTGTCCGCTTTAATGGGCTATATAGCTTTTTTCAGTCCGGGCGGCCTAGGTGTCCGGGAGGGCACGATGTTTGTTATGATGAGGCAGTTTTCGACTGTGGAAGTTGCACTTATTCTTCCTCTGGCGGCAAGATTACTATGCATCATAGCCGATATTTTCCTGGGGTTTGTGGGAATATATATAGGGATGAGATACGGATATTTTTCCAAACTGGTGAGAAGTAAGCAACCAGAAGCAATAGCCAAGGAAACAGAAACAGATACGAATTCATAGAAAGCAAAACAATTTATCATGGGGCTTATACAATTATTAATCAGAGATCCGCTGGCTTTTATAATATTGTCTGTTCTTCTGTTATATTCAGTGATTTTTCATGAGTTGGCTCACGGCTGGATTGCCGATAAAATGGGAGACCCCACGGCCAAAAGGTTGGGGCGTCTGACACTTAATCCGGTCAAACATCTCGATCCTTTTGGCTCATTGCTGCTGCTGATTGTCGGTTTTGGCTGGGCAAAGCCCGTTCCCGTGAATATGGAAAATATTCCCGTCAATAAAAGACGCCAGGGGCTTATATTAGTTTCGGCTGCCGGCGTCACGGCGAATATCATAATCGCTTTTATCGCTCTTTTATTGTTCAGATTCATCTCGCCAATTCCTTCCGGGATTGCTGAAAATGTTCTTTTACTGCTGGCCCGGATTAACTTGATACTGGCGGCTTTTAATCTGATTCCGATTCCTCCGCTGGACGGCTCCAAAATTCTCATGGGATTCGTACCGGAATCCGTAAACAGAGGAATGCATCAAATTGAACCTTTTGGATTTTTCATTGTTATCGGATTGCTGTTTTTGGGGGTTCTTAATCCGGTGATAAACTTTTTTCAATATATTATTCTGACTTTTATATCCGTATTATTGCCCTGATAAACAATAGATCAAAAAAGTTGTACAAAATCCGGCCAGGTAATTCGGGGAAGAAAAAAGTGAATTTAAGAAATACTTTAAAATACATTTCAACTCTGGCAGTAGTGGCCGCGGCTGTATTTTTTTTCTATCTACAATTTAAAAATAATTCCGATGCAATCAAAGCATATGATTTTAGAATTAATTTTTATTACATCATTCTCTCAGTTATTTCCGGAAGCTTCGCTTTGCTTACAGCTCCTTTTGTGTGGCGAATTTTTGTAAACAGCTATCTTAAGGAAAAATTGAATTTTACTGAAAGTTACGTTCTTTATTGCGCTTCCGCGATGTTTAAATACATTCCCGGGAAAATCTGGACTTATGCGGCACAAATAGCGCTGATGTCATCAAAGGGAATTTCTAAAGTAACTTTGCTTTATATAAACGTGGTAAGTTTTATCTGTTTAGCGTTTGTCGCGGCTGTGTTTTCTTTATATTATTATCTTTTCTGTGTGAAAGTGACTGATATGGGAATAGCAATTTTTATTTTTGTTGCGTTGATTATTGTGGATGTTATTTTCATAGTCTGGCACGGTTACATAATAAATTATCTGATAATTCCTATAAACCGGATTTTCAGAGTGGAAATTGAGCCAATAAAAACAGACAAAATGATTTTTGTTTACACTCAAACGATTTATTTTTTGGCTGGTATTCTTTTGGGCATAGCAATGTTTTTCCTGGCCAAAGGAATCAATATGGGAATGCCTTTTGTTAATATATTCGGTTTTTTGGCGGCGATTTCCATGTCCCTTGTGTTGGGCCTGATAGCTTTTTTCACTGTGGGCGGATTGGGTGTTCGTGAAGGAACTTTATTTTTCGTATTGAGGCAATTTTCCAATATTGAAGCGGCGCTTATCCTGCCTGTCGTGGCGCGTTTTCTGACTATAATAGTTGAATTTTTTATGGTAAGTATCGCGATAATTATAGGTATTAAATTAGGCTATTTCAATGATGTGATCAAAAAAGTCGGTTTATCTGACGGTTAATAAAATTTTCTTATCTTGCCATATCTTTTTCATTTTAAGAAAGGGGGAAATTTTTTTATGGTGACTTTAGTTGAGTTGTTAAAAAGCAGAAGATCAATCCGTGATTTTCAGGATAAGGCAGTGCCGCTGAAAATTGTGGAGGAAGTGCTGCAGGAATGCACTCTGGCACCTTCAGCCAGCGATGGCCAACCCTGCATGTTTTCTATCATAAATTGTAAAAATACCATGAGAGCTCTTTCCGATGAAAGCAAAGCAAACCTCCTTGATGATTTCGCCAAAAATAAAACCACGCTGAATCCGGCTTATGCGGAGGTGCTGAAAGATAAAAACTTCAATGTCTTTTATAACGCACCCTGTCTTATTTACATTATCGGCTCCAAAAATGTAGGTTCGCTTGATTGGGATTGTGCCCTAGCGGCATGTTATATTATGCTTTCCGCAATCGAGCGGGGATTGGGTACATGCTGGGTGCATCTGGGGTCTTATATCCGTAATCCCCAGACGAAAGCACTCTTGGGAATTCCCGATGGCTGCCGGATTGTCGCGCCGATTATAATCGGTTATCCGAAAGAAATTCCTGCAGCTTCGGAAAGGCACGCTCCAAAAATTCTCAAGGTAATCAGCTAAAAAAGAATTTAAAGAAGATCCGACAGATTTTTTAATCCGTCAGCGGGATTTATTCGAAAATGAAAACGGATAATTCTTCTGCCGATATCACTTAATGCCCGCATGTCACCTTGGGCCTGAGCCGCTTTAAGCGTTCCAAAAGTAGACGAAGATCTTTCTTTGCCGATATCGTCAGGAATATCCACATCCAAAGAGTTGACCTCTGTTAATTGAATAAATAAACCGTTGCCGGAATCGCCCTTGTGCAACTGTCCGGTGGAATGCAAATACCTTGGCCCATAACCAATGGTTACAGCAATGCCATATTTGGTAAAAATCGTCTCCCGCAGCTTTTGCAGCGCTTCATTCACTTCCGGCGTAGGGCTTAAATAAATCTGCAGGCAGACATAGTTGAATGCAGCTGCCTGCCCGAGAAAATTTTTCAGGGCTTCGGCGGGTGTTGAACTACTGCCGGTGCCGTAAACATCACACTGATCCGTCGTCAGCGCTGCCTTGCCTGCCTGAAATTCTTTTTTCTCCCTGTATTTTGCAATTATGCTGAGGGTATTTTTTTTTGCCGTCTCTACACCCGGTTGATCAAAAGGATTAATGCTCAAAATATGTCCGGATACGGCTGTAGCCATTTCCCAGATATACATTTGACCGCCCAAATCATAATCATCATCAATTCTGATGATAATTACAGGATGTCCAGCCTGGACAAGCGCGGCTGTATTTTTATTTTTTTCCTGTTTGTCCTGAAAGAAAATAAATAAACGATCCTTACCGTAAACTCTCGGATCCGCTAATGGCTCATCTAAAACAGGAAGAAATCCCTTCCCTTCCTTGCCCGCACTTTCCGCAATCAGTTGTTCGAGCCAGTTGCCGAATGCTTTCCAACGCGGCGGTAGAATAAAGGTGGGCTTATCACGTCTGACCAAAGCCAATACGCCCAATGTGGCGCCTAAAAATGCTCCCTGATAATTTTGTTTTTCCGCCTGCGACGCATCCATAGCGCTTTTCAGTATTTTTTCAACGTCAACGCCGATAACAGCGGCAGGCACAATGCCGGGCAAGGAAAGCGCCGAATAGCGTCCACCGATATCGTGGTTGCTGAGAAAGATATGATATGCGGAGATATTTTCAGCAATTTTGATTAGCGGACTTCCTCCGTCGGTTATAAAAGCAAACATTTTCCCTGTGTCCCGGCCTGATTTTTGGAAAGCCTTATTATAAAAATATTTAAAGAGAGAAATTGTTTCCAGTGTTGTTCCCGATTTTGAGGAGACAAGAAAAAAAGTTTTTTCCAGATCTAGGCTTTGAGTAAGTTGTGAAATTAAAACAGGGTCGGTGGTATCGGTGGTGTGCAATCGGGGGTAGCCGGCCGTTCCGCCGAATATTGAACTGAATACTTCTGCGGCCAGCGAAGAACCGCCCATTCCCAGTAAAACAACGTCGCTGATGTTTCCGTCAGTTAAAGGTTTTATGACTGTGCGGATATAGTTTAATTTTGCCAATGTTTCCGCGGGAGCATCAAGCCAGCCGAGCCGGTTAACAATTTCATCCGGTGCCGGTTTCCAGACCGTATAATCTTTTTTCCATATGCGCTCAATTAAATTATCTTTACGCAATTTAACCAAAGCGCTGTGGGCAGCGTTTCGATACTCTCCCAGAGAATAGTTAATGCGCATCTCAGTCATTTTTTTAACCGTTAAGCATTATGGAGTAATTTTTGTGCCGTCGCGGTAATATTGTCTACAGTAAAGCCGAATTTTTCATAAAGCACGGGTCCGGGCGCAGAAGCGCCGAATGTTTCCATGCCGATAATTTTTCCCCGAAGACCAGTGTAGTGTTCCCACCCAATTTTAATGCCAGCTTCTACAGAAATTCTGGCCGTGACAGCGGATGGCAGGACGTTTTCGCGGTATTCCTGCGGCTGGCGGTCGAATATTTCCCAGGAAGGTAGCGAGACAATCCGTACTTTTGTTCCTTCGACAGCAAGCTTGCGGGCGACAGCCAAAGTCATAGCCACCTCCGAACCTGTGGCGATTAAAATCAATTCGGGATCGGGAGATGACTCCCATAATATATAGCCGCCTTTCTTTGTTCCGGATGCGGCATTGCAGATGCTTCTGTCCAGCACCGGTAAGTTCTGTCGGCTGAAAATAAGAGTGGTCGGTCCCTTTGTATTGGCAATAGCAAATTTCCAGGATTCTAGTGTCTCGTTAGCATCCGCCGGCCGAATAACCGTCATGTTGGGTATCTGACGCAGATTCATAATCTGCTCAACCGGCTGGTGAGTAGGGCCGTCTTCTCCCACACCGATACTGTCATGAGTGAAAACAAAAATGACGCGTAAGCCCATCATGGCAGAAAGGCGCATCGGCGGGCGCATGTAATCGGCAAAAGTTAAAAATGTTGCCGTATAGGGAATGATTCCGCCGTGCAGGGCAAGACCCACGGCAATTGACCCCATGGCATGCTCGCGCACACCAAAGTGAATGTTTCGTCCTTCATAGCTCCAGAGACCGCCGACCATGCCGTGCAAACCTTCTGCAGATGAGACCGGGTTTTGAAAATCGCCAAGACCTTTAAGCCAGGTAAAGCAGGAAGGGTTAAGGTCAGCCGAGCCGCCGAAAAGTTCGGGAATTTTGGCGGCAATGGCCTGCATAACAATCTCGCCTGCTTTGCGCGTGGCTACATCTTTTGACCCGCTGGGGAATTCGCTCAGAGCTGATTCCCAGTTATCCGATAAGTCGCAACGCATGACACGTTCAAATTCCGCGGCAAGGGCGGGTTCCTTTTGTTTGTATGTATCGAAAGAGTCCCGCCACTGTTTCTCATATTTTTTACCGCGGGCAACAGCTTTGCGGAAAAATTTCTGGACATCTTCGGCAATATAAAAAGATGAATCTGCCGTCCAGCATAGCGCTTCTTTTGTCTTTTGCAGTTCATCATCTCCCAGCGGAGAGCCGTGCGCATCACATTTCCCCTGTTTACAGGGCGCGCCAAAACCGATTATTGATTGTACGCAAATCAGAGATGGTTTATTTGTTTCGCGCCTGGCTTTTTTGATTGCCCGGTCAATGGCGGCAACATCATTACCGTCGGCGACTTTCTGCACCTGCCAGCCATAAGCCTTGAAACGTTGTTCGATATTTTCCGTGGAGGAAAGCGCAGCGGAGCCGGCGAGAGTCACTTTATTGTCATCATAAAGTACGATGAGTTTTCCTATCTTAAGATGACCGGCCAAAGAACAGGACTCGGCATTCACTCCTTCCATCATATCGCCGTCTCCCGCCATGACGTAAGTAAAATGATCAACAAGTTTTTCTCCTTCATGGTTGAAACGCGCCGCCAGATGCGCCTCGGCAATGGCCATACCCACGGCATTAGCCAGTCCCTGTCCCAACGGGCCGGTTGTTACTTCCACGCCGGGTGCGTGTTTGTATTCGGGATGACCGGGTGTGCGGCTGCCCCATTGACGGAAATTTTTTATATCATCAAGAGTCAAATCATAGCCGGTAAGATGCAACAGAGAATATAAAAGCATTGAGGCATGACCGGCGGAAAGGACAAAACGATCGCGGTCAGGCCAATACGGATTTTTCGGGTTATGTTTAAGATGCTTTGTCCAAAGAGTGAAAGCAGCAGAGGCGGCGCCCAACGGCATGCCGGGATGGCCGGACTTGGCCTTTTCAATCGCGTCGGCTGCTAGAAAACGGATGGTATTGATGCATTTTTTTTCCAACTCGTTTTTGTCAGACATGATGTCTCCTTTGTTTGTCATTGCGAGCCCCCGACTTTTCGGGGCGTGGCAATCTAATTTTTTTCAAGTACTGAATGGTTCAGTATGTTGAATCTACTAACATATTTAAAATAATTTTTAAACTTTTCTTGAAATAAATTTTTGTTGTTCTGAATTAAAAATTATTGCATAATAAATATCAAGAGATTATGCATTATTAACAATGACTTGGTTTTATATTTGTATCTGAAAATGATGGAGGAATAAAACATGACTAATGCTGTTTTTGAGCCCGCTTCCTTGGCAGGGATAAAACTAAAAAACCGGATTATTCGTTCGGCAACGCACGAAGGCATGGCTGATGAAAAAGGATTTCCCACGGAAAAATTAAAAAAGCTCTACGTCAATCTGGCCAAGGGAGAAACCGGGGCAATAATTACCGGTTATGCCGGCATCCAGCCCGATGGCAAAACCTGCCTGTTCAATATGATAATGATAGACAGCGATGACAAAATTCCTGCCTATAAAGAGATAACCGACGCGGTTCATGAATATGGAACACCGATCGTCATGCAGATAGCTCATTGCGGAAGACAAACCCGCTCGAAAATAACTGGTTTGCCGACAGTGGCGCCTTCGGCAATGCGCCATAAATTTTATAGCGAAGACAAACCGAAAGAATTATCCGAACAGGCGATCTTTGAAATTATTGACAACTTCGTCGCGGCAACTGTGCGGGCAAAACAGGCAGGTTTTGACGGGGTACAACTTCATCTGGCACATGGCTATCTGCTGGCCGAGTTTTTATCCTCTCATTCCAATCGCCGAAAAGATCGCTGGGGCGGCTCAACCGAAAATAAATACCGGATTATCGGAGAGATTTTCAGAAGAGCAAAAGAGAAGGTTGGTGACTATCCTATTTTAGTAAAGATGAATGCCTATGACGGACGTAGAAAAGGAATGCAGGTTGAAGAAGCCGTTCGAGTAGCTAAAATGTTGGAAAAATCAGGGTGCGCGGCAATTGAAGTTTCCTGTGGATGCTTTGAAGATAACCTATATAGCGTGCGTGGTAAAAAACTTCCCGCCGAAGCGGTTATGAAATATAACTTCAAGTATAAAAAAATCCCGGAATTTATAAAACCAATTGCCATTCCGCTGGCTAAGACATTTATGATACAGCCCAAGCCTCTGCTAAAATATAATTTGGATGCGGCGGTGCAGATAAAGAAGGCCGTAAATATTCCGGTGATTGTCGTCGGTGGAATAAACAATATTGATGACATTAATGACATTATCGAAAACAGGAAAATAGATTTTGTGTCCATGTGCCGGCCGTTTATTATTGAACCGGATATTGTCAGTAAATTCAAAAACGGAACCCAGACCAAATCAAAATGCATCATGTGCAATTATTGCATAATAATAATTGAGGAACTGCCGCTGAAATGTCATTGCGGGAAACTGCCGAAAACAAAAAGCGCAGAAGGGTAAAACGTCATAGCGTGTATCTGACCAGGCAGGCAGTTTCCAGATAAGTTTTGTTATATACCTACTAATTCACAGTTCTTTGGAGTCATCAAACTTGAGGATTATTCCAGTAGAAAGGTGCAACGCTCGTTTAACTGGCAAAAACACAAACCAATAATTTTTATTGAAAAAGTAAAACTGTAAACCTTAATCTATTGTCAAAAACCGACCGTATTTTTGTCCATGTTCAAACGATTGTTAGCTCTTTTTGTACAAATATTGAGAAATTCTGATATTGTTACCATTGAGTGTTTTACCATCAACTTTACGTTCTTTTATTTTGGTCCAGTTTAAAAAAAGGTCATCAAAATGCGTTGGCTCGTGATGACGAAATATAGATAGTTCAGATGAGCTAAAACAACCATAAATATTCAACTTTCTTTGTTCATATCGTTCATTGTAATGCGGATTATCTGTAGTTATACAGTCACTGATATACAAATAAGCACCTGTCATTGTGTGCTTGTTGATTAATTTCTTCAATTCTGATTGCCCTTCCTCTGTTGGACATGAGGTAAAAAGAGCAAAACAGATTACTAAACCAAAATGTATATTCTCAAAAGTCTGTTTGTCAGTTGTGTATAGTGGGCCAGGGTTCTCGTAAACAGCTCGTTCTATGAGTGGTTTACTTGTATCAAAACCGATGATGTTTTTAAAGCCTTCCTTATATAAATCAAATGTAATTCGGCCATAGCCACAACCTATATCTAACAGTTGCGATGCTTTATCAACATTGTTCACCCACTCCATTTTGATCTCGTGAGTGAATTTTTTTTGAGTACCTTCATTTCGCCAATATTTAGTATTTTGCATTTTTTTTGAGCTAACAATGTTTATACAGTCTGTATAATTCTGTAAACACAGACAGTTTCCTTCTGTATAAATCTTTTTTCAGTAAGTTGGAAATTACATCTATTATTAAATAAAATCAATTTTTTAAAGCTAAATTCATGTTTTTTCGTTTCCGATTTATACAGACTGTATAAATCGGTTATTTCATTTCACATAAAAACATTTTTAACTATTATTGGTTGTAACCTAGCATAAAATTGATTTTTTGAAAAATAAGACTTACAGGAAGATATACTTATCTTCATTCAATCATAACGCAGCCGTAAGATTAAGTTGCTCTCTTTTTTGGTAAGGCAGGGAGAAGGTTTCTTGCCGGTGGATCGGAACGATTTAAAACATTGGCTTGTCAAGATTATTCAAAAATACAATTTCAGAAAGCGGTTTGCGCGGCGGGCCTGCTTTCGGTTCGGTGGCCGGTCGACCAATCGGATTCACGGCATAAACTTTATGACCTTCGGGCACAGCCAGAATTTTTTCGCAGGCTTCATGGTTCATTAAACCCACGACGACGGTTCCCAAGCCCAGTTCATGGGCTTTCAGACAAAGGGTCTGAGCGGCAATACCAGATCGAACAGTCCCCTGTTTGTGAAGTCCGTTAAAAGCTTTGTTTCCCTCTTTTCCCGAAATCATTTCCCGTATTGATGCCCGGTTGCCTTATTCAGGATTGATCTTCCACTTTTTTCGGTCTCTTCGTTTTGAGGCGCGTGTAGATGTGTCTTGATGTATAAAGTGCGCCTAAGGGATTGTGAGCCAGCACACGGTCCTTTACGGCGAGAATTGTCACCGGCGCCTGAGAATGCTTTATGAAAAGCGTGTCATCCCCAACGCATAACCCGAGCATGATATTCAGTTCACAGCCGCAATCGTCCAGAACGGAAGCCTGGCCGATGGGATTGCACATGGGCTGACGAAATCCGGGGACGATCTTGTCTTCTTCCGGAAGCCCGACATCGTCCGAACTTAAGGCGCCGCACATGCAGCAAACGGAAACAACCTCGAATCCTTCATTGATAAGCAGGTTGGTGAAGAGCTCTGCCTCTTGGGAAAGTCCGACACAGAAGGCCAGACCCAGTTTCTTAAAACCGCGAAGCCTTGCATAGAGGACGGTCTCTTCGACGCGGGTAAGTTTGCCGTAATCCTTCCATGTTCTCGCCACATCCTGAGCCATGCGGCGTTTTTCAGGGTCCTTCAGTTTTTCCTTTGCTTCAGCCATCAGCCCAGGGTGCAGTTTCGAAGGGCAGAAATTAGGCGCCTGACTCAAATCGCCAACAAAGCAGAGTTTTTTTGTGCAGTAACTGCATTGGATTTGCTTGTTCATAAGAGCTTTCCCTTAAAAAAGTTTTTTCTGCAAATGCGACTGATGACGGTAACGGATTTACCTGAAACCGAATGAATCAGGGAGTAATCGTTACGCCAATTTTTCTCCTTTGCAGTCTTTCATAAATTACTCTTTGATTTTCCAGATTGAAGTCAGCATAGCCAGCCGAAAAGCGTCGTGGCTATTTTAATCAGCCTGTGCCAACGTTCTCGTAAGCTTTAAGTCTTTCTTGCAGCGTATACGATTTCAGCAATATCCTTTACCTGGATTTTTTCATCCAGACCTTCAGCCTTGATCGCATCATCGAGCATTTTGTAGCATAAAGGACAGGAAACGGCGAGGATCTCGGCGCCTGTATCGACGGCCTCCCTCACTCGGACCCTGTTGGAGCTGTCCTTTCCCGAGCCGAGCATGTCCGTAAAGAAATTACCACCGCCACCGCCACAGCACAGGGCATCTTTCATGTGTCTACCCATCTCAACAACAGTGAGTCCCGGGATAGAGCCAAGGATCCTGCGGGGTGTCCAGTACTCATTATTCCATCTCCCGAGATAGCACGGATCGTGATAGGTTATCTTTGCAGTCAATTTATCAAGAAGGATTTTATTATTCAGTAACGGAAGGAGAACCTGGGTGTAGTGGAAAACCTCGAATGTTCCCCCGATCTTTGGGTAATCATTTTTCATAACATTATACCCGTGGGGCGAGAGGGTAATGATCTTTTTCACTTTAAGATTGTTAAATTTGGCGATGTTCTGTTCCGCGAGCAGAGCATAAAGCCCTGACTCTCCTAAGGTCCTTACATCGTTTCCATCACTTGTCTCCTGTTCTCCCAGGATACCAAAGGATATCCCTGCCTCCTTCAATAGTGTTGCAATGGTTCGGGACATCTTCATACCCAGCTCATCGTATGAACCTGCATCACCAATGTACAATAGGTATTCCTGGCCATTATAATAGGGGATGTTAAGGCCTTTGGCCCAACTTGCTCTTTCTTCCTGCGGCCTCTTGTAGGGGGTGCCACTCACGCCCATGGCCTTAAGGTAATCTCTCACCTGCGGGGGAATACTGCCTTGTTCAACAAGATCCTTTCTCGCATCAATAAAAATATCCACCAGCTTATCTTTGATCTTTGGCAAGGCGCAGGCTTCTACGCAGTTTTTGCAGGTCACGCAGGTAAAGAGTATTTCAGCAAATCGATCGCTTGTATCAATCTCGTCATTCAGGCATGCCCGGATAAGCCACATCCTCCCGCCCGAGGAAAAGCTTTCAAAACGGTATTTCAGATAGGCAGGACAATTGAAATCCTGAAAATTGGTCGGCAGCTTGCACCAGCCGCACCGGAAACATCTGTGGATAATCTCCGCATATTCTTTTTCCATTTATTCTGCCTCCCAGTTGCCAGGATTCATGATGCCATTGGGGTCAAGGAGTTTTCGTATTCGTGTCATCATCTCATATGTGCTGTGATCCATGTGTTTTAAAATGAGCTGTTGTCCGGGGATTTCTGTTTTCCAGGGGATTCCCCCTATTTTCAAGGCTGCTTCATTTGTATCAAGCAATGCCTTTTCCACATTCTCCATTTCTTTCCCGTCTGCACGATTAAAGGGGTAGGCATAGAAAAACATTGCCGAGTGGCCTCTCCCCACGATCCTCGCGCCAAGGCCATAGGGAATGTCATGGCGCCTGGTAATCTCTAATCCTGCCTTGCAAGCATCAGGGATGCGTTCGATAGGCATAATTGCCCCGACATACTCGAAGCCACCGCCTTTTTGCACGTCGGCAAATTTTGTCAGACTCTTCTGAGGTGTTTCTAAAAAACTTGCTTTCATGTCCGGGGGTGCTGGCAGGAATCCTGCATCTTTGCTTTCAAAATATTCACGGAGTGCCTCCCGGATCATCTTTGTCTTGAGTTTCATCTCTTCATGAGAATTTGCGACGATGGAGATGATGGTTATCTGCAAGCCTTCGAGATAATCCGGCTTTGGGGTGATACCGATGTTTATATCCTCCGCTACCCCCGTGTGGATGATTTTATAGAGAATATCCGGGATAGTATCGACATCTTCAGTCATAAAAAGCAAAACATCATGAAGTTTAGGCCTAGGGTAGAGCTTGAGCCCTACCTTTGTGATCACCCCCGTGGTGCCGTTCCATCCGAGAAAGAGACCCACCAGATCCGGAAGGGGCGCCCGGGAGAACCAATACGGCACAGTGGAACAGGATCCAAGCTTTACAATCTCTCCTGTAGGCAGAACCACCTCAAGTCCTGTGACCATCTCGGAGTGAAAACCTCCCTCGCTCTGGGAGAGATGGCCAGAGCCGTGTATGGCGATGTTTCCTGCAATGGTTGCTACAGGCGGTGCATCAGGGAGAGAGTGCTTGAGGGTAGGGTGGTGTTTTTTGAGGTAGGCATCCAGCATGCCTTGCGAGGTGCCTGCCTCGACCACCGCGTAGTGGCTCTTCTCATTTACCTCAAGGATTCTATTCATCCTTTTCATATCGAGCACCATCCCACCCTTTTGAGGGATGGTGAGCCCGGAAAGAACTAGGCCACCGCCCATGGGAACCACAGAAATTTTTTCCTCATTAGCAAGCAACAATATCTTTTGCACTTCTTCAGCAGAGTTTGGTAAGACCACGTAATCTGGCTCATGAGGTTCCTGCACGCCTTGATCACGCGAATAGATAAATTTTTCTTCCTGAGAATCGGAGACATACTGCTTTCCCACTATCTCCGCTAATTTTTTAAGAATCATGGGCAACTCCTTTCTATTCACCTAATGCCTGTTGACACAGGTCAGACATCATGACGGGAATGATTCCTGCCTTGGATACCTTTTCTGCCAGGGTGAAGAAACACATTGGACAATTATAGACACAATGGCTTACCCCGGATGCCTTAAGGTCTTCGACGATCTTGTCCTGGATTTTTTCCGCAAGTTCAAACCGTTGCTGAGCCTCAAATACTGCCCCGCAACACAGTGCATTCTCGTAATCATATTCCCTTTTTGCCCGTGTTACGCCAATTAGGGAGAAGATATCATTCACAAAGTGTTCCGTCTCAGGAATGAGCCGGGTAGAACAATTCCTGTGATAAGCGACTTTGAGATTCAAGGGTTTGATATCGGATTTGAGTTCTAAAAGTTTGCTGTAGAGATAATCAAAAAGGTGAACAGGCTTGAATGGAACCTCTATGCCAAATGCCGGCGCCCACGAGGTGTATGTTCCGTAGCACTCATCATGATAACAGACAAGCTCTTTTATATTATTGGGTTTCAGATAATAGGTCGTGATATTGTCTATTATCTTGGGGAGCCGTTCCGCGATCGTTGAGTTACGTGCAAAATGGAGATACATGAGGTTACAAAAGATATCACGTCCCATAATGACCGAAGCATCTTGAAATAATTTTCCGCGTATTGCGCTTTTCAGCATGGAAAATACACACATATTGATCACAGGCTCTGTGAGCTTTTTTTGTTCTATCCGATGGTTTGGTTCCATCATTGCGACTTGGGCCTTTTCCAGGGGTCTGGGAACGGGATGGATATCAAATTTTTCCTGCTGCTCAACGATGTGGTAGAAGGGGTGATTGTTGTACGGACAGTATTCTTCACATGCATAGCAGGTGACGCAGTCTTTAAGAACGAAAGAGTTTTGACCTTTGATGAGCTTCCATCTTTCCTCCTTTGCCTTCTCCAAATCGAAATCCATGTATTGACACTTTATAAGACAGTCATAGGTTGTACATTTTGCGCATATGGCCTCATCGAATTGCAGCTTACTCATGAATGGCCTCCTTTTGCATTTCATTTTAACAAGCAACTTAATAAGTTTAGCATACTATGAGGGATAGAATCAATTAAGGTACGGAATTTATTTTAATGTCTGTAATATTTAAAGTGACTGCCCAGGGATGCCTGGCTTAAGGCAATCGGAATCTTCTTTATATTGAGGGTCTCACCACCACCGGTAGCGCCTGTTGCGGCATGATAGAATGCCGTGTCATCCATATCCCCCGGCTTTGTCATTTCCTGACTTTACAAAAGAAGCAACTTATTCAGCCAACCTTAAGGTTTTGTCGAAAGTTAATCTTAACAACCTTGCAAGGGAAGCATTTCTTTTACCTACAGACACATAGAGTCAAATAATTTTAATAATAACAATATTATTATAGTACTCTTTATCAATATGAAATTTGTTTATAAATATCCCGTTTCTCGATAATCAAAAAACGTAATTGCCTGCACGTACTGGCAACACATATTTTTCTTCAGAAATATTGTACTAACCAACAACACCGGTATATAGACGTACAGTCCAAGCAGACAGTGACTCCCCAAAATCTTTAGTTGAAGACCACTATGAACCATCTATCCACACACCGATGAATCCTTGTGACCTTAGCCATGCCCCTGAATACTCTTACAGCAGTCAAAAAGCGGTTTGGATATTCGAATGACAAGATGAAATAACTTTTTTATTAATATTTATGAACGAACTGTAAAAAATTATCACCCCCCTAAAGAGTAATTTGAGTGGATTATAATTATGCATATTGATGATTACAGCAAAGACATCTTTAAAATAATCGGTATTAAAAACCGCAGCGAACTATTTCCAACTCTATTAAACTTGCGTTAAATATTTTTGTTTGTTTCCGATTGAAAGAAAGCATATTTAATAAGAATATCGATTTGCTTCTTTCAGGAAGTTACCGATAGTGTTTACACTCGTGGCAAGATAAAGTTCTGTTCAGGGTAAATAATCCAGTCTAATCTTCATTAAGTGGACTTTAGTGATTTATGTCGTAAAATCATAATATCGCTTTTTCCCTCTTTTTCAAAGTTAATCTTCTGAATACCAATTCCTTCCATAAGCGGAACATCACGCGTACAAGCTAGGGCAATAATATGCGTATCTGTAGTAAATAGTGCGATAGCCATGTGACCAGAAGCGCCATAGTTTCTGCTACGAATTACAGCATCATTTTCTTTAGGACGGCGTATACATAATAAGTCACCAGGCTTTATGGAAGTCCGCAGGTCTGTTGTCAGTATAGGAGATAACACTTTGTTAAGCCAGCGATATTCACGGGTCTTAGCGTATTTTCTGTCACGTTGTCCAACTCCAGTTTTATTTCTAAAAAACTGCATTACGTCATAGGTAGTAACAATGTATTTAGTTTTTAATATCTGATGGAATACCCAAGATGAGCAACTTTCGGGATTGGATATTCCCTTAAGCGGATTCCTGGCAAGGTAACCGGGCGTACAATATCCGCTGTGAGGGAACCCCAACTCCCCTTGTGACGGGCTGGTAGCATCCTTATAATAATAAGTGAATGATTCAAAATCGGGATGAATCGACAATTTATCGATTTTCTTGGGCAGAGAGATGGTATGAAATAATATACTGTAGTCCACCCACATCCTCTTCCCTCTTTTGGGCAGATCCAGAATTGACGCATTTGCATGGTCTCCGTTAAGAGCTACCAACATGGTTATTATAGCTCCTTTAAGGCAGGTGGGTTTGAATGATCCTCTGATAATTTCATTTTCTTTATCACGTTTGAGTATGGTTATCTCGGACAGTGATTTTTCATAGTTCTTCGGCAAAACCCCCTTGACCATATCTCCGATATGTTCTTTTAATATGTCTTTGTAACCGCTGATGATTTCCTGTAGATAATTTTGCTTGCACAATTCATATCCTTTATCTTTTTCGTTGTGCTTTGTGGCATCTAAGCTTTTATTAAATGCGTTTATTATTTCAAGATCACGATGTACTCTTTTTAGCACCTGATCTTCAAAGACACTGACGGTCAAGCCGCTTTTCTTAAATCTGTCATTCAAAATAGCAAGTAATTGATGGATTTCTTTATGTGTCAACTGTCTGTGGCGCTCTTCAAAATCAAAAGCTTTTTTTAAAAAGCCCCTTGAATTTAATTTAATTTGTTCAACATTTTTCATTTCCTGATCAGTTATAGTATCCTCATCAACCACAACTTCCGCGTCATCAAAAACTTCTGTATCCTGCTGTAAGTCAGACAAATACGATTGATTAATCGTACATGCGTTAACTGATAATAAGCAGCTTATGAGCAATATGTAAGGGATGACTTTCGTTTTTAAATATTTATATCTTGTTTTGGTCATAATTATCAGTCAAAATAATAAAATAAATTTTTTTAATTGTCCTTTTTTATGGAGCATAGAAAACGGAATTTTGCGTGTCAAGAGAATATTGATCATAAATTTTAAAATGCAGAATGTGCAGCTATTGCATTTTGATAGGTGAGGGATTACCGCTGAATGTTACTATGGAAAATTGCCGAAAACAAACAGGGAGTAACATTGAGAATGTTAAATCAGACTTATGTTTTTATATCTGCTGTTTCTTTATTAAGCCATTTTAAATATTCTTTACTCCCTTTGACAATCGGTACGGCGATGATTTCCGGCGTTTCGTAGGAATGCAGGTTTTTAATCGTTGCTTCCACTTCTTCAAATAAATCTTCCCGCGTTTTAATCAGGCAAAGCCACTCTGTGGCTGTTTCCACCCTTCCCTTCCAGCGATATATGCTTGTAATCGGACCTGAAAGCTGCACACAGGCAGCCAATTTTCGCTCTAATAAATATTGAGCTATTTTTTGCGCCTCTTCCCTTGTTTCTGTTGTTGTGGATATGTGAATATAGGATTTCATAATTCATCCATTCAAATTTTGTCCCCCTTGAGAGGGGGTTGCAAAGCGACGGGGGAGGAAAAAATAACAATGTAGTGCGAAGCTTTAGCTTCACTTCAACGGATCTAATGATCCGAACTACATTTTCTTCCACCCCCTTGATCCCCCGCTAGCGGGGGACATTCATTTTTTGTGCACTCATACATCATTATCGCTGCTGCTTGCGGCAAGCTCAGGGAGTCGGCTTTGCCGCTGCCGGGAATATTCCATTTTTCATCGGCCATTCTTAAAATATTTTCCGGCAAACCATGGCTTTCATTTCCCAAAAGTAGGGCAACTTTTTTGGTAATCGGATGCGGCAGTAGTCCTTCATGCACATCGGAGCCAATAAGGAAAAAACTTTTTTTAATTTCCGGCAATGCCGCTTTTAAATCAATGTCCGGAATGATTGTCAAATGAAAAATGTTGCCCATGGAAGCGCGAACGGCCTTGGGATTGGTGTAATCAACTGAGTTGGAACTTAGAATGATACCGTCAAAGCCGAACCATTGTGCACTGCGCACCAGCGCTCCGAGATTGAGCGGATTGTTGATTTCATGCAAAATCAGAATGTTGCCATTGGTGTTCTTCATCCATGAAGAAAAATCCGGTTCGGTCTTCATGGCGACTAAGGCCATAATGCCTTCCGGTTCTCTGTCCTGTCCGATTTTTTCCCATTGGGAGCGCTTCAACTGATATACAGGGATATTTCTCCCCCTGGGAAGAGCAAGCTTCTCCCAGAATTTTATTTTTTCTGGTATGACGAGCAATGCTTTGACTTGCCAGTCGCTTTTCAGCAGTTCATCAACCACCTTGAAGCCCTCGGCTAAGAAAATTCCTTCCTCCTGTCGTATTTTTACATCGTCAAGTCTTGCCCATTTTTTAAATTGCGCCAAAGAAGGATTTAGAAAATTTGTCTGCACGGCATCAATCCTTTATTGTGATATTGGGAATGTCTTCATACTTGGTGTCCGGCCAAATAAGCGATGCGATAATCGATAGCGCTATTATCAAAGCTATTACGGTCAGAGAAATGCTGGTGTTAATTTTATAGAAATTAGCAATCAGCATTTTGATTCCAACAAAAGTAAGAATGACAGAAAGCCCGTAATGTAGATGGTGAAACAATTTCATTAAACCGGAAATAGCAAAGAACAATGAACGCAGTCCCAGAATGGCAAAGACATTGGAAGTGTAAATGATAAATGGATCAGTGGAAATGGCCAAAACTGCGGGAATGGAATCGACGGCAAACAGAATATCAGTAGTCTCCAGCACCAGAAGAACAGCCAGCATGGGCGTGGCGAAATGCTTGCCGTTTTCAAAGATAAAAAATTTGGCTTCATGGTATTGTTTTGTTACGGGTGTAAAAAATCGCAATATCTTTATAGCGATGTTTTTATCAGGATGAACTTCCATTTTCTTGTTTAAAGCAATTTTTATTCCTGTAAAAATTAAAAAAGCTCCAAAAATATAAATTACCCAATGAAAAGTATTAATAAGCGCAACTCCCGCGAAGATAAAGATAGCGCGAGTAATCAGCGCCAGCAGTATTCCCCAGAAAAGAGCCTTGTGTTCATAAGAATGCGGCACATTGAAAAACCTGAATATCAGCAGGAAGACAAAAAGATTATCTATGCTTAAAGAATATTCAATCAGATAGGCGGTAAAAAACTCCATTGCACTGGAGTTGCCAAAGAAAAAGTAGACGCCTGTGCCAAACAAGATGGCAAGTGTTATCCATGAAGAAGTCCATAGCATTGCTTCTTTCATTTTTATGACGTGGGTCTTGCGGTTGAAAACGCCAAGGTCCAGAGCGAGCATCAATAAGATGAAAACGCAAAATAATATCCACCAAAGAGTCATTTTAAAAACCTTCTGTTTTCAAATTATTCGCCGCAGCGCCTGGGCGGCATTATGAATTATATCCCAGGCTGCGCTGAATGGCGGCGCATAAGCCAAATCAAGGTAACCGATTTCATCAAGGGTGAGACCTGTCCAGAGAGCGACGGAAAGCGTGTTGATTCTTGCCACCGCGCCGGCCACACCGACAGCCTGCGCTCCCAGAAGTTTTCCAGATGATTTGTCGGCGGTAAGTTTCAACCCAATTTTTTTTATACCCAATGTCGGTGCCATAGCGCTGCCCCAGGTTATATTGCTGATAGGTGTGTATCCGGCGGCAAGCGCTTCTTTTTCCGATAGTCCCGTAGCCGCGCATTCCAGATTAAACAATCGGAAAGACTGTGCTCCGACGATGCCATCAAACATCAGGGGCCTTCCGCCGATGTTGCGTCCGGCAACACGCCCCTGTTTGTTGGCGATATCGCCAAGGGGAACATTAACCCAGCGGCGGCTGACGCGGTTCCACGATTCGCAGCAGTCGCCGACGGCATATACATTTTCCATGGATGTATGCTGACTGAAATTGACAGCAATGGCTCCGGTTTTTCCGATGGTGAGACCGGCGGCTTTAGCCAGTGCAGTGTTTGGTCTGACGCCAACTGCGAGCAAAACCATATCGCCTTCATAAACGCCTTCATCGGTGGTGACCTTCAAGGCCTTTCCTGCTCCTGCTTCGATTGCTTTTGCCTGAGCGTTGCCGATGAATTCCACCTGGTATGCCTGAAGTTCTTCCATCATTAAGGATGAAAGTTCTTTATCCCAGCGATTAGCCGGCAGCGGATACTTGTGGATAATGGTTGTAGAAATTTCCGCCGCGTGAAGCGCCTCGCTCATTTCCAGTCCGATAAAACCACCGCCGATAATGACTACACGTCGAGCCCTTCTTTCGCGCAACCATGATTTGATTTGAATGGCGTCTTCCAGATTTCTCAGAGAATAAACTCCGGGAAGATCTCTGCCGGGAATGTCCGGAGAAAAAGCGTTTGTGCCGGTTCCAATTACAAGAAAATCATAAGGAAGTTTATAGCCGTTTTTTGTTTCAACAATATTTTCTTTTGTATTGATATTGACAGCTTCGGTGTTGAGACGCACATCAATACCTCTTTCGCGAAACTTTTCCGGCGTGCGCGCCACAAGTTTATTTTCATCTTTGATAATATCACCGATATAGTAAGGCGTGGGACAGGAAGCGTATGAAACAAATTTCCCCTCCTGTAAAATGATAACATTAAGCGAAGGATTGTTGCGTTTGGCTTCGGCTGCCGCAGAAGCTCCGCCGGCACCACCACCTATAATTATAAAGTTATTTCCCATGTAACCTCCTTTTTTACTTCGATGAAGGTGAAACCCGCCTGCGCCAGAAAAGGATAAATAATCCAACTGCCATCATCAACACACAAAGAACCTGTCCGATGCTTACGGATCCGGCCATAAAATCAGGTTCGCGGAAGAATTCAATCATAAAACGAACAAAACCGTAGCCTAAAATGTATAATCCCAGAAGAAAGCCGTCAAAGTAATTTTTTTTTCTCATCAGCCATAAAATAATAAACAAAAAAATTCCTTCGAAAAAGGCTTCATAAAGCTGGGAAGGATGACGAAGGCTCCTTGTCGGATCAAGGGGAAAGTACATTCCCCACGGCATTGTGGTTATTTTACCCCAAAGTTCTCCGTTGATAAAATTACCAATACGCCCGAAAGTATAGCCGAGTGGTACTGCCGGAGCAAGCAAATCGGCAAATTTCCAGAAATTAATGTTTCTTTTCTTGAGAAAAAATAACGACATTAAAATAATGCCAATGACGGCGCCGTGATAGGACATGCCGCTGATACCGGTAAAATGAATTCCGTTGGAAAAACTAAAAGGCAGAAATATCTCCAGCGGATGATGCATAAAATAATTGAAGTTATATATGAGCACCTCTCCGAGCCTTGCACCTATTATCATTGCCAGTATTCCCCAGATCAGATAGTCTTGCAAAGTTTGGTTCGTGTATTCGTAATTCTCGTTTTTTATCCGGTAGATTGTGACAAAATAAACGATAGTGAGCCCGACGAGATACATCAGGCTGTAGTAGCGTAGTTGAAAAGGACCGATGCTGAAAAGAGCAGGATTAATATGCAAAGGTAGATGCTGCCATAGTCTGATACAAGATTCCATTATTCGTTTTTCTCTTTCTTAAAATTTAATACGTTTCACCCTTTAGTTCATCAATGTATAATTCAGCGCTATACATGGCGTTGGCGCCGTCTCCCACTGCCGTTACCACCTGGCGAAACTGTTTGGCTCGGCAATCGCCTGCGGCGAATATTCCAGCAGCGGATGTACACATGTTTTCATCGGTGATAATGTAGCCTCCTTTATTTAGGTTTAAAACTTCCCGAAAAATAGAGGTGTTAGGAGTCAGTCCGACAAAGATAAAAACACCCTCCACTTCGATTTCTTTAATTACCTTCGATTGAACATCGGCTACTTTTATGCTGGTGACAAATTCCCTGCCTAGAACCTCTGTAAGATTTGCCTTCCACACAAACTCAATTTTCTTTTCCGCAAATGCTCTTTTCTGCAAGATTGCCGTTGCCCTCAACCGGTCACGGCGGTGAATGACAGTGACCTTTCTGGCAAAATGAGTCAGAAAAAGTGCTTCCTGAATGGCGGTGTCTCCTCCGCCCACGACAGCGACATCTTTATTCCGGTAGAACGGACCATCACATGTTGCGCAGTATGACACTCCCTTGCCGGCGAAGTTCTCCTCGCCGGGAACACCCAGTTTGTTCCACTGGGCACCTGTTGCGGCAATTATGCTTAATGTTCTAAATGATTTATTTGCGACGGCAATTTCCCAGATAACCGGATTATTGTTACTTTTTTTGATTGAGGAAACGTCATTAGCTATTATTTCCAGGCCGAAATTAAGAGCCTGTTTTTTAAATAACTGCATAAGCTCGAAGCCATTAATGCCGTCGGGAATTCCCGGGTAATTTTCTATCATATCAGTAATGGTTATTTGACTTACCGTTGCCGCGCCTTCTACCAGTAGTGTTTTTAGCCCGCTTCTGGCTGCGTAAATTCCCGCGGTGAAACCTGCCGGCCCACCACCGACGATAATCGTATCGTAGTCGTATTGAGGCAAATTTGTTTTACTCACAGTAAAGACTCCCTTTAAAGTAAAGTGTTTACAGGCTGTTGCCCAAATATCTTTTTCGCATGCCGGAAAGCATTTTGGATAAATCTAAGGCTCGCTTCAGGCAATGACAAAACTCGCCTTCGGTTCAAACAGTT
>JAFGLS010000186.1 GCA_016927935.1 Syntrophaceae bacterium | reverse complement strand
CAAATCGGTAACAGTCATTTTTCGCTCTAATATATTGATATTAAAGTAGTTATACGATTATTAAAATCAATTAACCGGACAGCAGTGTGGTAAAATATTTAATCGTTAATCTTCGCGTATCCTGCTATTTATATGTCTCGACCGTATTTTATTTGTGAAAATAACGGCAGAGTAGGTCAAAGTGCTACAATTTTGATGAAGTCAGTATACTGTCTCCAATCATTAAATGATACGGTCGCTTGCTGATTTCTACAATTCCTTCTCTATAAAAGACCAATCTTCATTCTGACTTTTATCATAATTATCCGAAGAATGATATCCCTCTTTTTCTACTTCATACTTTGGATAACTGTCGAGCATTTACTATTGAAAAGATACATATTTGTGATACAGTTTATACTGAAAGAATTCCTTAGGGCGATTCAGTGTATACGCGATAAAGATTTCCGGATCGTGTACAAGCAGTAAAAGCCCTCTTTTTATCCCCATAGTTGGCACGGCCCGGAAGATTAGCTGGGAGTTTAAGCTAGTCCAGAGGCACAAAATATTCAAGTGATATATAGGCATAATATTCATGGGGGTGAATATCCATGAAACGTGATGACGAAAAAGCAGGAATAGTAGTTTATGGAATGATAATTTTATCGATTATATCTTTAATATTTATATTATCATGTGGAACAGGTGTAAATGTGGGAGAACTTGATAAGGTGCTTACTTATTTCAGCATTCAGTGGCAATCGGGGTTTGATTATCAGTGTATGACACAGGTGCCATTACAAGTTACAATAAATGCGCTTGATCAAAATGGTCAGAAATTCGGCTGGGGAGGGACGGTTGATATAATCTTAACCAATACGAATGTTACGGTGCAGCCTCCAAGCGCAGATCTTGTTAACGGCACAGTAACAATCAATATAACATTTTATTCATTGAGTGAAGATGATGAGCTATCCTGGCTTCAGGTTAGGCATGAAGGGGTAATGGCACAGTCAGATAGCATGATATTTATTGAGTATGCCATGCCGCCTGTAGCAGGTTTTTCGGCCAATATAACCGAGGGGGATCCACCGTTAAGTGTGGAGTTCACCGACACTTCAACAGGTGATATAGACACATGGGAATGGGATTTTGACAATAATGGGGAGATTGATTCATATGAGCAGAATCCTGTGTATGAGTTTTCGGTGGCTGCAAATTATGATGTTAAGCTCAGAGTTGAAGGGCCTGCAGGGAGTGATAGCGAGATTAGGAGCAAGTATATAAATGTTGGGTTTGTACCTATTGCAAACTTTACTGCTACGAATGTGAGCGGCGATCCACCTCTTACAGTTGATTTCAGTGATATTTCAGAGGGTGATATAACTTTATGGGAATGGGATTTTGATAATGATGAGGTTGTTGATTCATACGAGCAGAATCCGAGTTATGAATACAATGATCCTGGATATTATACGGTTAAGTTAACGGTATCGGGACCGCGTGGATCTGATAGCCGGATTTATACAAATTATACAAAAGTGTATGGTTACATTAATATCGGTTCAGCAGGTTTTTCTGCTGGGACAGCCAGTTTTACTTCACTATATATATATGACGGAACACCATATCTAGCGTATAGGGATGGTGCTAATTTAAATAAGGCAACAGTAATGATGTTTGATGGTACGAGCTGGGTACCTGTCGGGAGTGCGGGTTTTTCTATAGGAGACGCCTCTGACACCTCAATATATGTATCTAACGGAACCCCCTATGTGGCTTATACTGATTGGGCCAATTTCAGACAGGCAACAGTGATGAAGTTTGATGGTATGAACTGGGTAACGGTTGGTAGTGAAGCTTTTTCTTTAGGGACAGCCTATAACATCTCGCTATACGTTTATGACGGAACACCGTATGTGGCTTATAGGGACACTGGTAATGCAAGTCATGCAACGGTGATGGAGTACACAGAAGGTGGAGAAACAGGATGGGAGCCTGTCGGCAGTGAGGGTTTTTCTACAGGAACAGCCTATTACACATCACTATATATATATGACGGAACACCCTATGTAGCATATAGAGATGGTAGCAATTCAAATAAGGCAACAGTAATGAAGTTTGATGGTGAGAGCTGGGAAACGGTTGGCAGTGCCGGTTTCTCTGCGGGAGAAGCCACTTACACTTCACTATACGTATATGACGGAACACCATATGTAGCGTATCAGGATAGCGGCAATTCAGGGTATGCAACAGTGATGAAGTTTGATGGTGAGAGCTGGGTGACGGTTGGCAGTGCCGGTTTTTCTGCGGGAGAAGCCACTTACACCTCACTATACGTATATGACGGAACACCATATGTAGCGTATCAGGATAGCGGCAATTCAGGGTATGCAACGATGATGATGTTTGATGGTGAGAGCTGGGTAACGGTTGGCAGTGCCGGTTTTTCTGCGGGAGAAGCTGGTTACACTTCCTTATATATATATAACGGGGCACCATATGTAGCGTATCAGGATAGCGGCAATTCAGGGTATGCAACGGTGATGAAGTTTGAGACTATGAGCTGGGAGCCGGTTGGAAATGAGGGTTTTTCTGCAGGAGAAGTTGCTACCACTTCGCTATACGTATATGACGGAGCCCCATATGTAGCTTATACAGATAGTGGTAATTTAGGGCATGCAACGGTGATGAAGTTTGATGGTACGAACTGGGCACCTGTCGGTAATGCAGGTTTTTCTGCTGGGACAGCCGGTTTTACTTCACTATATATATATGATGGAACACCCTATGTAGCGTATATGGATGGTGATAATTCATTGTATGCAACAGTAATGAAGTTTGATGGTACGAGCTGGGTACCTGTAGGTAGTGAGGGTTTTTCTGCAGGACAAGTTGCTTACATTACCTTATACATATATAACGGAACGCCTTATGTAGCCTATAGGGATGATGGTAATTCAGGATATGCAACAGTAATGAAGTTTGATGGTATGAGCTGGGGGCCTGTCGGTAGTGAGGACTTTTCTGCAGGGGGAATCTATTATACCTCATTATTCGTATATGACGGAACACCCTATGTAGCGTATAGGGATGATGGTAATTCAGGGCATGCAGCAGTGATGAAGTTTGATGGTACGAACTGGATACCTGTCGACAGCGAGGGTATTTCTATCGGTGAAGCCTATTATACTTCCTTATACATATATGGTGGAACGCCATATATAGCATATCAGGATGGTTCTAATTCGTATAAGGTAACAGTGATGAAGTATGATGGTGAGAGCTGGGCACCTGTCGGCAGTACAGGCTTTTCTGCAGATATGGTTTCTTACATTTCCTTATATGTACATAACGGAACACCATATATAGCTTATCAGGATAAAGCTAATTCTTATAAAGCAACGGTGATGAAGTTTAATGGTACGAACTGGGTACCTGTCGGTTGTGAGGGTTTTTCTGCAGGAACAGTCTATTACACCTCACTTTATATATATAACGAAACACCTTATGTAGCTTATAAGGATAATGGTAATTCAAATAAAGCAACGGTGATGAAATTTTGGTAATAGGTTACGTATAAAAGGGGATACTTACTTCCGGGACACGGACGACAGGGACACCATAATAGTGAGGCTTTTGGACGCAATAATGCGTGTATCCTAGTATTATACCCCGACAGTATTTTGTTTGTTAAAGTAACGGCAAAGTAGGTCAAAGCGCCGCAATTTTGATGAAGTTAGTATACTGTCCCCATCAGTTATAATGGTTAAAATGGTATCTGCTACAACAAGTAGGGTATTTTGAAATACTCGCTACCAGTTATTATCTGATAACATACATTTTAGACTCCCCCATAACCAGCTAATACTTCGGTGTCTTCGGTAAACTCCCGCAGGCACTGAAGGAGTATTTAATGGTGTCTGACCCCATTAAATATGGTACCGGAAAATAGGGTCTGACCCCATTTTTCGAAAAAGAATAATATGTAAAGGGGGCACTTACTTTCGGGACCCGTACATCAGGGACACTTCCCTATCTCGAGAGAGAACTGCAAAGAGACCCCCGTCGCATACCCGATTATACGGCTACAAAGTCAGCGGAATAGAAATATTTGGCCGCCTTGATGCCTATTTTCCGGTATTATGTTACTCAGTAAAATGTTCCCCTGTCCAAAAAATCGGGTCAGACCCCATATATATAATGGCCTACGAGATTTTCATCAATCGGATGCAAGTCTTACCATCATAAACGCCGGGGTTGAAAAATTAACATTTATAAGGTTGAGATTTCCACCGGATGTTTGCCTTGCCCTTGCCTCTACGAAATCACCGGCATTTAAATAATATACTGTGGATAAATGAATACATGTAGCCGAAACACCGGAAGCAGGCTCCACGACATCGGCAATAAGGGTGGATCCATTTACACGAAGATATACCTGTCTTAGTCCGCCGCCATTTTCTGCAAACTGCACATGACAGGTTATCAGATAAAGTCCTGAATTAGCAGCGTATAGATACCCGGTATTCGAACTGGTATTATGCATATCGTCCGTATCGAATACCTCTTCATTAAAAGGTATGGTTTGGTATGCATCGGTCAATAGAGTAATTATGTTGGAGCTGTAGACCCGTACTGCGCTGATCGATGTCTTTTCGTCTAGTTCATTTACTTTCGTGTAAAGTGTATCGAAATTCGAATTCATCTCCAGCGCGGAGATAATACCGCCGTCATAGAATTCATGCGGCTTTGATATCGGATCGGCATTCGTAGTTAAGGCCGCAATGCATAGAATTACAGCTATCACAGCCATTACCGATGTCATTCGGAAACCTTTTCCGAAGAAGCTACTTAAAGGTTTCTTAAACATGATCTTCTCGTCCATCTGATTTCTCCTTTGGTAATTATGTATAGAGGATTACTGACTCCAGTTACTTTGCCCCCACTTAGCAGTACCCCACCTGGCAGCTTCATCATCGGATCCACCGCCTCCGGTTGTTGCCGAACCCCCACCACACCAGGTTAGCAGTATAAGAGAAAGTAACAATAATAAGGTTAATAAAAAAACTTGAAGTCGGTTTATCAAAGTATCCTCCTTTAAAATAAATTATATAATCTATTGGTATTATTGGTTAAAATGATATTTCTGTCAAGATGGAATAATATGGGACATTACAAAAACCCTGAGCCAGTGTAATGATGTTCATATAAATGGGGACTTCATATCCTGGGACATTAACCTTCGGGACAATATACGGAAGGACCAATCATTTTAGTGAGCTTTGGGCAGTTACAAAAGGGCCGCTTTACTGTTTCGAGAGATAAAAGATTTTAAGAACCCTAGATCTCTGCTGATAACTTTATCCTGTCATTATTCGTCATATTATAGCTAATCACGTTCTGGCCAGATATATAATTTAACTCGAAGTAGTAAAACATGTTATTCAACAACAACCCAACAATGTATATCCATAATGAAAAGAAGGTTTCCGCTATTGACAAACCAGTTGACACATGATATTAATAATAAGGAATACAATTAAAGAAAGGATTCAATCATGCAGTGGCGAAAAAGGGGTGGTCAAAACCGGTCGCACACTAAAGTGGTGTTTATTTCATTTCTATGCATACTAGCCGTATGTACTTTTCTGTTCAGCAGTTGTAGCGACACGGGTGCATGTGTAGGCTCAGGAGGAGTACTTTTATCTCCTGAATGCAAAGAGGGTTGGTCCAAGGAAGAGTGTGATCAGTGGGATGCGGAAGAGATCAACGGTGCCAACTGGAACTACTACGGGGGAAGCTGTGCAGATCAGGGGTATACAGAGGAGTGCTCCGACGGAAGCTTTCGGCTGCCTGGTCAATGTTAAAAGGGTGATAAGAACTTCTGTAATTTAATTTACTGAAAAGTATCAAGACCTGGAATGTGATGGTGTAACAAAATCCATTCGTCAGAATAAGTTCCTGCTGTTACAATCGAATTTCAAATCAGAAGTTACATTATTTTAAAAAACATTTAGCTTAAAGTATCAATTAAATGACGAATAGAAGATTAATCTTTGACATACAGGCCCTTATTCCCTATGCTCTGTTATAGTAAAATCCATTTCAGTCGACTTGCCGAATTGGGGTATCCATTGTATTAATTAACTGGTTTACGGTGAATGATCCATCAATATATTATTGTATTTGCACTAATATTTTGGTGAGTAGATGCCGGAAAATAACACGCACTCTGAATTTTGAATTCTCAGTCACATTTTTCTGTACGGCAGGTCATTCAAGGTTTTGATCATTATCTAGGATATGGAAATAGAATGTTTGAAAAAAGAAGATTATTAAAGATTATCGCTTTGGCCATAGTGTTGATTGCGATCGGATTTTCTGCTGGTTTCTACTCACATGTACCTATCCGTAAGCGGATAGTGCAATTCAAGAAAAATAGAAACTACAAGGTTGAGCAACAATATCTCAACGAAAAATATTTAAATAATGAGGCATCCGATTTTACAACAAAAACAATCGATGATGAAAAGTGGACTCTTCATAGCCAGAGAGATAAAGTAGTTCTGCTTTTTTTCTGGGCGACTACATGCAGATACTGTCAGAGAGCAATTCCTGACTTGAAAGAAATTTACAAGAAGTATAATGACAGAGATGATTTTATAATTGCAGGAGTATCTCTGGATAAAGATAGAGATATGCTATCCTGCTTTTGCTCAATAAAGGAAATTCCATGGACAATTCTTTATGAAGACGGGAAGGGGTGGGATAATAGTGTCTCTCGGATGTTCGAAATACACAGAATTCCTTCCGTATGGATCATCGACAAGAGCGGTATAATAAAAGGCTTTCACATGACAATGGAAGAAATAGAAGTGGCTTTGTCTTCTTTGTTAAAAGGCGAAGAAATCGATACTACTGAACTGAAGGCTTTTAAAGTAAAGGAAACCGCCCCGGGTTGCCCGGAGTGAGATCCTTTTCTTTCAGGAGTAAATTAATTGGGGTCTTACGTTTTATTTAAACCCGGAAATTTTTTTAAAAATAGGCGCTGTCCCTATTTAAATATAAAGGGGACACTTACTTCCGGGACACGAACAACAGGACACCTTAAATAGTGAAATATTTGATCACTATTCTTCTTCTGTTCTGATATTATGTCTCGACCGTATTTTGTTTGTGAAAATAACAGCAGAGTAGGTCAAAGCGACACAATTTAGATGAAGTTAGTATACTGTCTCCATCAGTTGGGTGAAGCAGTTTTCAATGCTTTTATCAGTGTCGAACTCGAGATCCACAGGAGTAAACTCTCTGCTCCCGGTGGTGAAGTACTGTTTCGCCATCAGCGTCACCTCCATACCCAACCTGGTGATCGGCTTGGCGTCGCCCGGCCTGCTCTCCTCCGTATCCACCGAGCCCATGCGCACCTTCATGGTGTCCCCGTCGATAACATCTGTTATGCAGGCATTGTTGATAGCGGTTCCCATTTCATACCTCCGGTCAGGGGCCAAACGTTCATATCTTGAACTGCTGTGTATCTATCCACTCGTTTTTTAACAGCGACCACCAGTCAACCGCCAGCCCTTTCAGCACGTATTCGTAGGGGAGCCATCCATACCCCTCCGTACCCCATTCCGTTCCCCAGGAATTACGTATGATAAGGGCACCGGTGGTCTGAGTTCCGCCTGGATTGGTGTTCTGTATCTTAACCGCGTCGTCATAGCCCACTGCAGCCGCCGCATGGCCTCCCCTGAGAAATTCGCCGGGTGCCGGGAAGGGAATTTTGCCGGTAGCCTCAGCCTGCGAGATCGAACTGTACACCGAGAAGCCGAACATGGATGGGAGCCCTGAGGCAAGGTTTGTTTTAATCCTGCCCAGCAGCTCTTCCGGCTTCGTTCCGTGAGGATCGAGCCGGTAATAGCTGATGGACTGGTAGTTTTGCGCGAAGGCATAGCAGAAAGCGTTCGGCTCGTTGTCGAAGCCCTCTATTTCGTAGGGCCAGTACTCTTCGGGTGGAGCACCGAAAAGCACCATCGCTCCCATGGTGAGCCGGAGATAGGCGCCGGTATCCCCTGTCAGGTGCATCAGGTTCCTGGTCGTCTTGTACAGAAAGAGGCGGGACGCGTCAATGTGCGTGCCGAAGGACCGAATCTGGAAGTACTCGACCAGGCCGACCCCGGCCTGTGCGGTACAGGAACCAAGCGATTTCTGGTCCTCGATCGGCGGGCACCACTTGCGGAGATCGCACGTAGTGGGAAGGTCATCCCTGATCGCCGAAGCGCCCGTCTTCTGGAGCATTGTCTTGACGGTGTCTTTCTGTCCGTTTTTTAGAAGCCGTTGGGTGAGCGAGTCGTGCTCCACTGTATAGTCCCTCAAATCGGGATAGTCGGGAAGCCACCCCATGCCCCTCTTCTTATAGAGCTCACGCATACTATTACCCCCTTTCAAACCATTATTGATATGGCGAGCATCATTTTGCCGTCTTCTGCGCCACCATCTTTCCGAATCCGTAAGAACCAAAGTGGTAGGTTCCGTTTGACTCCAGGAATACTCCAATGAAGAGAACGAAAAATTTCAACCAGTCGTAGTACTCTGCTGAGAGCGTCTTCCACAGAGCCAGTAGTATTGAAACCACAAGCGAGGTGATGAGCGCGGGTAGTCCTTCAAGCTTCACCCATTTTTTCACGGCCTGGGTGACAGCAAGGGCCACGACACCAAGGGTTAGGATGTCTCGTATCAGTTCCGAGGTAAACATTTTTTTCCTCCTTATTTCAGGAATTTCCTCAGGCAGGCTTCCTGATTGCGGCTCATTTTTATAAAGCCTCCTCGCAGGAAGGCCTTACCGCTTCACATCGATCGTACTACCACACCGAAAAAATTACAACTCCCCATGATTTTTTTTAAAGAGCAAGTCATGCCTGCGTTCTTAAGCGTGGTAGCGGAAGAGAGGTGTACAGTCATCCGTATTATTTACGACAGGTAAACCATTTCACCTGTTCCGCAGCCGGTACACTTTAAATCTGAGTAAACGCAGTTGTTCACCCTAAGAATATTATAAATAACATTCCCAGGAGAACCAGTTGTTCCAGCTGAGATATGCCTCTACAGGTACGGTCAACGTCATGCTGTGAGGGGGAGGGACAATACAAACCGACGCCCCTTTTTTAGAGTTTGTGCATGGTAAAGGCTGATATTCTTGATAGGAGCTATCGCAACACTACTTTTTTTCGCCTCTCCGTCGATCTTTTTAGGGGAACTCCGCAAAACCGGCAATGGGCTTCCTGTGCCGAACAGGCCGGGCATATAAAGAAGTGCTTGTCACAGTGACTACAGTAATAACGCCTTGCTGTTTCCCGAAATAATCGGGCACAGTTGTCACAGGTTGCAAGTGTTTCGATTGGTCTTCCCATCCGCATATGTCCTTTCTTAATAAATAAACTTAGTTGTATCAGTGCTCTCAACTCACGAAATAATGGTTCTCGTTGCGGCATAAGAGGATACTTCAGTGCCGCAGGATATCATCTGATTTAAAAAATGCAAGACTTGTGCCAATGCTGAAATGATCACAAGGAAATATCATAATTCTTTGTTTGACAGGTAATTACCTGTTTCAAAGATGAAAGTTATAAACTGTAATGTTATATCTTAGATACGTATTTGTAAAATATCCTCATAATAGTTACGTAAGTGTAATTTGAGGAAAAGATTTGCGAGGAGAAATAACCGTTCCGGGTCGGCGACTTTCGTATACACACTGGTTTTTTCATTGTGAAGAGCAAGAGCCACGTGCCCGAACAGCTCGAGTACTGGACGAAACTGAAAGGCATCACCGTTGTCGGAACCGACAATTTCACCCATCCAGGGTGGCTCAAGGAGCTTGAGGAAAAAATGAAACCTGCGGAACCTGGAATGTATTGATGTGTACACATACCGGTCGACGGCTTCGATACACGCTTTCAGCGCTTTAAAATAGGGACAGCGCCCATTTAATATACAATAGAAAAAAAGGATCGTTCCCTGTTTATATGAATATCGATGAATATCGTGCCAGATGTAATGTATTGCATTCGCTGGTTCATCAGGAACAGTGGCACTCTTCATGATCTTTTTGAACAGGACTTCCAGTTCAGCAAGCCATATAACCGAGCCCCAAATTGGCTTCTTGGAAAGACCGTGTTATTTCAAATATTTTATACTATGATATTTTTTTTACATCTGTTTATAGCACCTTGTTACTATCAACAATACAAGGGGGCTGAAAAATGAAGGGTTATGTAGAAAGAGCGGCTCAAAAAAACACGGTCCAGTGCTAGTAATATGTCTGTTTCATTGGAAGGGAAGCGGTAAGCAGTTCGTTATCAAGACGCTTTTTAGACGCAATGAATACCGCCCTTGTAAGGCGGTGCGTGCGCTTCTCCGGAGCGGTCCAGTCCGTCGGGAACTGTTCGTGGCTCGGCTGGGTTTTCGGCAGATAGACATACGCAAATTGTTCCAAAAGCCGCGTATAGAGCCATTTTCTCGTCGGTCTGCAGCCTGTGCCCGAATATGAGGAAATCGGATTGTCTTTATCCTCCTTAACGGGATTCAATTCCTCGCTTTCACCGAACGATACGCATGTTTCGAGGAACAGCAACTTTCCCGTGCAACTGCCGAGATATGAAAGGGCCCGCTCCGGATTCGAAAGATGATACAGAAGGCCGTAACAATGGACTATGTCGAAAGGAGAGCCCTCGATCGCGGCAGGGTCCTCCATATCGAGAAACCGGACAGCGCAACCCGGATACCGCTTTTCAAGGTATCGAAGATTTTCCGGCCTTGCCTCGGTTATCGTTATCCTGCATCCCCTGTCTATATAGTAACTGGAATGCTCTCCTATGCCCGCACCGACCTCTAAGACCGACAAACCCGCCACCGGTATCCTCAAACTTGCAAGGTGCTCGAGCCTTCGCGCGTTGAGACGTACAAAGTAACTCGTACGCAAAATATGTACAGAGTCGTAGCGCACTACATCGTATCCCGTTTTTCTGATAATGTTCCGGATTATATCTACCACCCGTCCCACTGTACTGTTTTCCTCCCCCGAATCCACCGCTCGGCGTGTCTCCTAATTATTAATCCGTTTCCATTCTATTACATGCGATCGGTTTCTTCAAGACGTTCTAGCAAAGGGGACACTAATCTTTGGGACACGAACAACAGGGACGCCTAACTATGGCGAGCGAGTGAAATATCATTCACAATGGGGACAGACTTATCTTTCAAGGAAGGCTGTTTAATTGTTGTCCGAGGCTCGGGTATTCATTCCGCATCGTCTGGCTTTTTCTATCGAATCGGGGTATCATTTTATGAAATGCTTACATCAGGACTATTCAGAGAGATGAACATCTCCTTAAGGCTATCGATAGCCGTAACAATATTGTTCATGTCCCATTCTTCATGTTCCGGCGAGGGAGGGTACAATAGAAGCGTTAGATGGTTTATTCATAGTATGATATATTTCATGAACGGAAAAACATCTTATTTCAACAGAGGTGACAGATTATGGTCGAGATGACATCACGGGAGCGCGTACTAGCCGCCCTGAACCACGAGGAACCCGACCGGGTCCCGCTGGACATCGGTGGAGGAGCAACCACGACGATAGTGGTGGAAGGATACGATAGATTGAAAGAGTCTCTGGATATCCGATCGGAGACGAAGATACTGAACAAGGTCTTTCGTCTCGCGCGAGTAGAGGAATCCGTCAGGAAGAAGCTCGGTTCGGAATGTATACCGCTTTCAATCAAGCCGCCCGTGAATTGGTCGCCGCCTCCCACCGAACCGGGGACCTTCACCGATATATGGGGGATTACATGGAGAGAGGTCTTTTACAGAGATGATTGCTACTATTACGAGGTTATGAAAAGCCCTATGGCAGAGGCTGTTTTGGAGGATATAGAAAGATATCCGTGGCCCGATCCGCTCGATCCGGGATATACCATGGGATTGTCGGAGGATGTAAAAGAACTCTACCAAGAAACCGATTATGCGATCGTTGCGGATGGCGGGTTCAAGAGTTTCTGGGAGCTCGGGTATATGCTTCGGGGATATGACCGCCTCTTGATGGACCTTGTTGAAAATCCCGATTTTGTAACCGCGCTTATGAATAAGCTTCTTGAAATAAATATTTCCGGGACCGGACGATTTCTCAATGCGGTCGGGCCGTACATTCAGGTGTTCCGCACCGCCGATGATATAGCTATCCAGAGCGGGCTTTTGATGTCGCCGGCGATGTACAGGAGGTTTATTAAACCCCTATATAAGAAGTATTACGATTTTATCAGGTCCAAGACGGAAGCGAAAATATTCTATCATAGCTGCGGGAATGTCGTGGAGCTTTTAGACGACTTCATCGAAAACGGGCTCGATATTATAAATCCCATTCAGGTCTCTGCAATGGGAGATACAGCGAAGCTTAAAAAGAGGTTCGGCGATACGCTGGCGTTTTGGGGAGCGATAGACACACAACACGTTCTCCCAAAAGGGAGTCCCGACGATGTGGAACAGGAGGTAAAAAGGAGAATACACGACCTGGGACAGGGCGGCGGGTACGTTGTTGCCGCGGTTCATAACATTCAACAGGATGTGCCGCCTGCAAATATACTAGCCATGGTCAATGCAACCAGGAAACATGGGAGGTATCCGATCGGCACATAGTGTTATCATACCGATTGTTATAACACAAAGAGAAAGAACAGTAAGAGAGAGTAGGGCCGGGAGGCTGTCCCTCAAGCAGTCGTCTTCTTTCAACAAGAGGATCAGTCTTTAGTAAGAACGATGAAAAAGGCGCTATTCTTGATTACCGATTTAGGATTCGGGAGGATGATCGAGACCGATCGTACACCTCCGAACGGATCCGTTTGGACCGTCGATAGCCCCTGAGAAGTATGTAGACAAGATAGACCAGAATCGCTGTGTTTATCAAGAGGACGACCACTTCCACCACGCTGATTTCGGCTATCATTTTCCTTATCTCAAGAGGAATGAGCGATCCGGTGACGATGATTGTGAGAAACTCCGCCCAGCGTTTACGCATGAGCAGGCCGATACCCTCGACGAGTAGCAGTCCGGAATAGACGAAGGTCCCAGCCCTGATACGCTGCAACTCTTCGATATGTACGGAGAGGAGCAGTGATAAAAACCAGTTAACGATCTCGCTCGCCGTTTTCAACTGCCAGTCGAGTATAACCGCCCGGATCTCGTCGCCGAGCTCTCTATTCATTACCGTGAAGAGACCGATTGAGACGGAGAGAAGAAGAAAGGCCAACAGGAGCTTGAACGAACCTATCAAAAGAAGACCGAACGTATTCTTTCCGGAGCCCATATGTAGACCTCTTGAAAATCAAGATAATATAATCCATTGAAGTTTCAATCGACATATTTTTGATGTCTTATAAAAACAAAAAGTGTTATCAGTAATGACTATTCACCACGACTTTTCTGGACCGGCATACGTTTCACCGAGAGGAAGACACTGACTTTTAGATATGGACAACTGGACACACTCATGTTTCGAGAGGGGAATATAATGGGACTGACTGTACGGCACTCAATCACATTCCGTACAGTGAAATGCTTTCCATAGTTCGCCTTTGTAACGGACTTTCGAACTCGTATGACGGACTATGATGTCACGGTCGGGTCAATTGTATATTATTCGGGCCACGTTGAATTAGAGGCTAGTGTTATGTCTCTGAAATACTTTGACAAAGTCTTTTGATCTTTTCCAAGATCGAATCCGCTGTAGCAGTCCAAACGAATGGT
>JAFGLS010000025.1 GCA_016927935.1 Syntrophaceae bacterium | reverse complement strand
CCTCCGTATTGTTTTTTAAAAACCTAGGGGTTAGTCTAGCACTATCGCCCTCTTGGAGGTGCACTCTTTTTCATGTTATCATTCCCGACGCACTTGCCCGGCGCATACAGGGTGTCGGGATGAGGAATCTTAACACACTGAATATATTGAGATCAAGATTTCTCCCCAGCATAGCTGGACTATAGGCTTCGCCTTAAAATGACACAAAAACGAATTACGACACGGTCTCATACGCCGGGCTTTCGCCTCAGTCGATATGACAATTTTACATATCTATAACACTAAAATTGAACTTTGGGTGCCTCTTTGGCTCCTTTGGGTGCTTCAAAGAACGTGCCTTCTTTAAAACCGAACATACCCGCCAGCAAATTAGCCGGAAATGATTTTATTGTCTGGTTGTAAATTTTCACCGCTTCGTTATATCTCATTCTCTCCACAGCAATTCTGTTTTCTGTTCCGGCCAATTCATCCTGCAGGTGCATGAAGTTCTGATTAGACTTAAGATCGGGATATTTTTCCACCACCAGCAGCAATCTACTCAACGCACCGGATAATTCATTGTTCGCGGCAATTTTATCGGGAACAGTCGTTGCACCGCCAACCTTGGCGCGGGCATTGGTTACTTCCACCATAACATCTTTTTCCTGCTTGGCGTAACCCTTCACCGTTTCCACCAGATTAGGAATCAAATCAAAACGTCTCTGTAACTGATTCTCCACCTGCGCCCACGAACTCTTTACAGCCTGATCCAGGCCGACAAACTTATTGTAATTGCCTGCGAAAAAACGATAGAAAACAATAATTAAAACAGCAACTACTGCCAACACGATGATTAAAGTTTTCTTTTTTGAATCCATTTTTACCTCCTGCGTGTTAATATATTATAAAGTATCAACTATATTGCAGATATTTTCTATTTCCTGCAAATATTTTTTAAAAACAATCACGACTTCTCTGCCGGAGAGTTTATCCACACCTTCTTTAATATCGGCACAAAGCAGGAATGTTTCCGCGTCAACCTTAAAAAGGCTGGCTACTTCTTTTATCGTGTCACGCCTTTGCTGCGGTAGGGATTCCTGTTTCAAATAAATCAAAGCATTGAATATGGAAATAAAAGCCGTAAATGACCGGCTGATAAGCTGTCCTAGCTGACGAGCGCTCCCCGCCATTTCCAGATATCCACTGCGCAACAGGATTAACTTACCTTTCAATTCCTTTTCAATTTGCAGACGCAAATCTTCCGGTTTGAATCTTAGTCTTCCCAGAACATCCTCTCCATAAATCAAAATATGGCTGTTTTTCATATTGAGAAATTCTATCGGATAGGAATCAAGAGATTTTTCAATGAATTCTCTGGTCATGACCAGAGGAATAGCCACGCGCCTTTTTTGCCAATATTTAACTATAGATAAAATACCGTCCAGTTTGTCGATTCCTTTATTTGTAACAACAATCAGAAAGTTAATGTCTGATTTCCTCTTTATATAAGAACCGCCTGCCCCACTTCCGTAAAGAACTATAGAAACTAATTCTTTGCCCCATGCTTTCACGTAATCCTGAGTCAACTCAACAAAAACATCCTGTGGTTTATCTGGTATTTTTGCCATTTTATTCACCTCAAAGTTATAATGAACATTCCCGCCGCAAGCAGCGGGGTATCCAAAGGAACTGCGCCCCAAGGGGCGGGGAATTAGACCCACGTTTATCCCGCTCGGCCTATAGTGACCCTACAGTGCCCTTTAGGGTATTTAGGTTATTCGCCTCGGGGATAATTCGACCATCAAATTTCAGTGCACTTTGTTTCTGAAATTTGGGTCTCATTAAAAACCACGGCCGGCTCCGCCGCCACCACTCATGCCGCCGCCGAAACCGCCAAATCCTCCACCAAAACCGCCACCGCGAAAACCACCTCCACCGCGGCCGCCAGTTATAAAAATCAGCAATAGCCAGGGAAGCATTGACCTTCCTGTTCTCGTGCCTAGAAGCAAAACAGCGGCAATTATGAAAAAAACAAGTCCGAAAACATTAATGCCTTTTTGCTGTATCTGAATGTTAGCCTTGGATGCTAGGGGCGAGCCAGTTAACTGAATACGGGCATTTTTGGCAATGTAGGCCGAACAGGCATACATCGCATTATAAAGACCTTTGCCATAATTGCCCTCCTTAAGGAATGGGACAACATATTTATCGAGTATCTCGCCAACCCGCCCGTCCGGCAGAATTCCTTCCACGCCATATCCCGTTTCAATGCGTATTTTTCTTTCTTTTACGGTCAGGAAAATTAAAACGCCTTTATCCTCACCTTTCTTGCCGATACCCCATTCTTTGTAAAGACCATTGGCGTACATGTTGTAATCTTCATTTTCGCCAATTGACGGCACAGTTGCCACAACAATTGCCGTTCCCGTTTTCTGCAAAACTTCCCGAGCCAGCGCATCCATCTTCGCAGCGTTTTGGGCATCAATGACATTGGCAAAATCGTTGACTGCTCCCTGACGTGCAGGGTACTTCTTTGCCGCGCACAATGCAACAGTCATCAGTACTATAATCAGCGTGACCACGAAAATCGTTCTTGTTTTATGTTTAGATATATTTTTCATAAATTACCAAAATTTTTATAAGTGAAGCAAACTATTGCGTAAAAGTATATCAGCTGTCAAGCTTAAAGAATGGCTGTCACGGGTATGAACCCCAAAGCAAGCTATGGGGTATTATACCCTCCGCTTTGCGGGATTGTTCGACTAACAAATTTCAATTCACTTCGTTTCTGAAATTTGAGTCTCACAATAAAATCAACCTTGCTTAAGCAAAAAATAAATATTAAGAAAATTGCAAAATTCTTTTTTAGCAATAAGTTAAATTGATGTCTCCAAAGATAATTCTAATTCATCCGCCGATTGCCAAGTGCTCTGAACCGCCGGCAGGTATTGCCAAACTATCCGCTTGCCTTAAAGCAAACAACATTCAACATGAAGTAATTGATGCTAATCTGGAAGGTATTCTTCATCTGCTGAAGCATGATCTTGAAAAAAATAAATTAACAGATAGATGGACAAAGCGCGCTATAAAAAATAAGGAGAAAAATTTATCCGCGCTGACAGATACCGTCACTTATCAAAGCAAAAGCCGCTATCAGCGGGCGATCATGGATGTCCATCACCTTTTAAATAAGGCAGGTAAAATATTTGACGTAAATATTTCCTTCGCCGATTATCAAGACAAACATCTTTTACCTGTAAAGAGTGAAGATCTGATAAAGGCAGCCGAAAAACCGCAAAAAAATCCTTTCTATTCCTATTTTAAAAACCGAATGGAGAACGTACTGCAGAGCGATCCTGATTTTATCGGTTTTTCATTGAACTATTTAAGTCAGGCACTTTGCACCTTCGCTATGATCGGATTTGTCAGGCAGGTCATTCCGCAGCAAAAAATTATTCTGGGCGGCTCACTCATTACCTCGTGGATGACACTTGGCGCCGGCAAAAATACTTTTGGCGGACTGGTGGACAAAATTGTGGAAGGCGCGGGTGAACAGAAATTACTGAAGATTCTCGGAGTGAAAGGCGATAAGATAAACAACCCGCCTGCTTATGATGATTTCCCCTGTGAAAAATATTTATCACCCGGTCTAATTATACCCTATAGTTGCGCACGCGGCTGCTACTGGCACAAATGCGCCTTTTGTCCGGAAAAAGTGGAAGGAAACGCCTACCATCCTCTGGAATCTGCGCTTATAACAAGTGACCTGCAAATGCTTACTCAAAAGATGAAGCCGTCGCTGATACATATCCTGGACAGTTCCATTTCGCCGTCACATCTTGAAACATTGACAGAAAATCCGCCGGGAGTTCCCTGGTACGGCTTCGCCCGTGTAACTCAACATTTATCAGATAAAAACTTTTGTTTATCCTTGAAACACAGCGGCTGTACCATGCTTAAACTTGGAATAGAATCCGGTGATCAGAATGTTCTTGACCAATTAAACAAGGGCATTGATTTGGAGACGGCGTCTGTAGTTTTAAAAACACTGAAAAAAACCGGCATTGCCGTTTACTGCTATTTTCTTTTTGGCACACCTCCGGAAAATGAACAAAGTGCCTTTAAAACAATGGATTTTGTCGCCCGGCATCATGATTGTATTGATTTTCTGAACCTGGCGATCTTTAATTTACCAGCCAGTTCTGTAGAAGCGCAAAACCTGGCGACACATGACTTTTACGAAGGCGATTTATCTCTTTATAGAAATTTCAGACATCCTCTGGACTGGCAAAGACCAACCGTGCGCAATTTTCTGGAAAAGACTTTTAAAAAACATCCGGTGATATCTCCTATTGTCCAGCGCACACCGGAATTCTTTACTTCCAATCATGCTCCGTTTTTCGTCTTAAATCACGGGTATGAATCATAGACAAAACACAAGGTATCATACCCTCCGCTATGTCCCGACAACGTCGGGATTCAACTTACTAATTCCGCTACGCCTATAGTGACCCCATGGTGCCCTTTAGGGTATTCAGGTTATATGCTTTCGGAATTAGAGTTTCACAACAAATCATGACATTTCTCGTCTTAAGACCATAAACCTCGGCGGAGATTTGTTGACAACAGATGTCCAATATTATAGTTATGCCAACGTCTGATCAATGCTTTTTAAATTGTTTTAAAAACCAAACCTCTGAATTCAAACAATAATTTGCTGTTAAATCCCTCAAATGTGATAAAGCTACACCATGATGATTGATAATTTAAACATGTCTCACATAATTTTGCTATTTGCCGTCTATTCCTTCATGGGGTGGATTATAGAAGTAGTATACCGTTCCATATCACACCGTGAATTTATCAACGCCGGTTTTTTACACGGGCCTTTCGTTCCTCTTTACGGGTTTGGAGCAATTTTTATTATATTTCTGGAATCCACGATTAATCACTGGCCCTTGCCCGTCAAAATCATCACGTACGGATTTATTTTAACACTAATTGAATATTTCACCGGTTTAATATTGGAAAAAATTTTTAAACTAAAATTATGGGACTATTCAGATAATAAATTTAATTTTCAAGGCAGAATATGTTTGTTGTTTTCCATATGCTGGACAATCATGGCCATAATATTTGTCACTCTGATTCATCCTGCATTCTTAAGCTATTTTCAGTCATTGCAGACTTCATTTATTTATATTCTGGCTGTTACTTTTCTTTTTTACATCATCACTGATCTTGTTTTTTCCATTATTTCCATTACCTCTTTCAGGGAAAAGATCGCCTATCTTTATTCCGAATATTTGAATCTGAGCAACGCTGAAATCGAGAAAATCTTTAATTCCTTTAAACGCCTCAGAACTGCTTTCCCCCATTTGAGCCATTAT
This sequence comes from Syntrophaceae bacterium, assembly GCA_016927935.1. Taxonomy (GTDB): domain Bacteria; phylum Desulfobacterota; class Syntrophia; order Syntrophales; family Smithellaceae; genus Smithella. The sequence continues at coordinate 3,311 of JAFGLS010000025.1, read as the reverse complement.
ATTGACAAAAATATAAATGAAGAGATTATGAGCAGGATCGGCTCTTTTTTAAAATCAATTCCGGGAAAATTTCTGCCCAGTATGGCCGAACGTAAACATATGGAAAACGAATTTTATGATATCATCAATGATATTTATGAACATAAGGAATTTATTAAGCTCAAAGAACACTATCATCATAATGCTTCCATTTATGAACATGTAATGGATGTTTCTTATTTTTCATACCGAGTCTGCAAATTTCTGAAACTCGATTATCATTCCGCAGCCCGCGGCGCTCTTTTGCATGATTTTTTTCTATACGATTGGAGAAATCACGATGTTTACGATATTCCCGAGGATAAATTTCATGGTGTTGAACACCCTAAAATCGCCCTTATCAATTCCAAGAAACATTTTACATTAAATGATATTGAAAAAGACATTATCCTAAAGCATATGTGGCCGCTAACACTGGTTCCTCCTAAATACAAAGAATCTTTTATAGTTTCCTTCGCAGATAAATATCTTGCTTCCAGAGAGTTTGTAAATAAATTTAAAGAGAGTAAAATAAAAATTCGCAAAAGTGAAAAAAAAGAAAGTTATAAATCGCTTAAAAAGAATAAGAAGAAGCACAAATCACATCACGAAAAGTAAAAAGGACAATTTATTTCCATGAGCTTATTACGTTTTTTATTTTTTTCATTTCTGTTAATAATTTTATTATTTGCCTGTGATAAGAAGCAGGAATCTGATAATGTTCGTCTATCAGATAATAAACCCGCCTATGGCGACATTCTGGTGCGCGGCGACATTGGTGATGCCAGCAATCTTATCCCTATCCTGGCTTCTGATTCCGCTTCCCACAATATTTGTGGCATGATTTATAATGGCCTGGTGAAATATGATAAGGATATGAATATAGTCGGCGATCTGGCTGAATCATGGAATATTTCGCAAAATGGTCTTGTCATAACATTTCATCTGCGCAAAGGAGTCAAGTGGCACGACGGGCACCCCTTCACTTCTGCCGACGTGCTATATACTTATCAGGTAACTGTCGATCCCCAAACACCCACGGCTTACGCCGGTGATTTTTTAAAAGTCAAAAAAGTTGAGGCTCCTGATGACTACACTTTCATAGCAACATATGAAAAGCCGTTCGCTCCCGCTTTAATCAGCTGGGGAAGTGCTATTTTGCCCAGGCATCTCCTTGAGGGTAAAGACATAACAAAAAGCCCGCTGTCACGGCATCCAATCGGTACAGGACCATACAAGTTCAAGGAATGGGTTGCCGGCCAGAAAATCGTCCTCGTTTCCAATCCGGATTATTTTGAAGGACAGCCATATATTGATGGACGGATTACGCAAATTATCCCCGACAGCGCGACGATGTTTTTGGAATTGCGGGCGCAAAATATCGGAATGATGGGTCTGACACCGCTGCAATACACACGGCAGACAGAAAATAATTTATTCAGAAATAATTTTAATAAGTACAGATATCTTAGTTTTGGGTATACTTATCTCGGTTACAACCTGAAAAACCCGCTGTTTACCGACAAGAGAATCAGGCAGGCAATTTCCTACGCAATTAATAAAGACGAAATTATCAGCGGTGTTCTGCTGAATCTGGGAAAACCGGCTACTGGTCCTTATAAGCCGGGAACGTGGGCTTACAATAATAAGGTTAAAATTTACAACTATAACCCGCAAAAGGCCCGCGAATTACTGCGTGAAGCCGGCTGGACTAAAATCAATAAAGAAGGCGTTCTGGAAAAAAACGGCAAACCCTTTGTTTTTGAAATAATCGTCAATCAGGGAAATGAAACACGTCAGAAATGCGCTGAAATTATCCAACGACAACTAAAGGAAATCGGCATCATTGTGAAAATCCGCATACTGGAATGGTCGGCATTTGTGACTGACTTTATCAATAAAAGGCGTTTCGATGCAGTGATTTTGGGATGGACTATTCCTTTCGATCCGGACTCTTATGATGTCTGGCACTCCAGTAAAACAGCACCGGAAGAACTGAATTTCATTTCCTATAAAAATCAGGAAGCCGATGAAATGCTCGAAAAAGGAAGGAGTTCCTTCGACCAGAACCAAAGGAAAAAATATTATGACCGTTTTCAGGAAATTCTCGCGGAAGACCAGCCATATACTTTTCTTTATGTTCCAGACGCTTTAGTAATCATTAGTAAACGCTTCCAGGGGATTGAACCGGCGCCTATTGGCCTCGAACACAATTTCATTAAATGGTACGTACCCAAAGAAAAGCAGAAATATGCAATGACCAGATAAGAAATATTTTTATACTTTTGGGTTACAAATTAATCACGGGTATGAACCCCAGGGCAAGCCATGAACCCTAATTCCGCCCCAAGGGGCGGGGAATTATTTATCCCGCTCGGCTTCGCCTCGGGGATAATTCGACCATCAAATTTCAGTGTACTCCGTTTCTGAAATTTGGGTCTCATTAATAAATCACCATAACTAAATCATCGACAGAGTTTTTTGTATTCTACTTTCTTTAATAATTTACAAATTCCCCAATTACACGCTTTCCGTGCATCAAGACAAAATTGTTTATAGTTACCCTCATGAAAATAAGCATTCCCACGATTATAATAGGCTTCGGCATAATCAGGCTTTAGCCCAATGGCCTCGTTATAGTCTGCTATGGCACGCTGATATTGGCCAAGTTTATAATAAGAAACTCCCCTGTTATTGTATGCTTTTATAAAATTACTGCTCAGTAAAATGGTCTTATTGTAATCTGCAACGGCAATTTGATATTGTTTAATGTTAGCATAAGCATTCCCACGATTATAATAGGCTTCGGCATAATCAGGCTTTAGGCTGATAGCTTCATTGTAATCCGTTATGGCACGCTGATACTGGCCAAGTTTAACATAAACATTCCCTCGATTGTAATAGCCTTCAACATCATCCGATTTCAAGCTGATTGCTTTATTGTAGTCTTCTATGGCACGCTGATACTGGCTAAGTTCATAGTATGCATTTCCCCGATTACCATAACCTTCGGCTTCATTTGATTTTATCTGTATACCTTCATTATAGTTTTTTATGGCACGTTCAAACTGGCCGAGTTTAGCGTAAGCAACACCCCTGACGTAATATGCTTTGGAATCGTAAGGATTCAAACGAATAGCTTCTGTAGAATCATAGATTGCCTGATGATAATCGCCAAGTATATTGTAAGCATCTCCTCTGACTGCATGCGCCAGAGAGTTATCATTTGTTACAAGCAAAGTGTGGCTTAAAAGAGTGATGCTGTCTTTCCAAATACCGCACTGCTTATATGT
>JAFGLS010000024.1 GCA_016927935.1 Syntrophaceae bacterium | reverse complement strand
CCTCCGTATTGTTTTTTAAAAACCTAGGGGTTAGTCTAGCACTATCGCCCTCTTGGAGGTGCACTCTTTTTCATGTTATCATTCCGATGAGCGCAAGCGAAGAGGAATCTTTGCGCCTTTTTTCTATCCACTGCTTTTAAAGATTTCTCCCATCCGGTCGAAATGACAAAAGGAGTTTCCATATCGTCGAGTGTCAATCCCATTCCGCTCCGCTTCAGGGATAATTCCACTAACGCTTCATACTTCGCTTCGCTCGTCTTCAGCGAGTGTCATTAAAACATTCTCAAGGTTATACCGGCTACGACGGCGATGTTCATTAATATCTGCGTTATATCCTTGATTTCCCGCATCCAGGCAATTTTTTCCGCTTTTTCCGGAACAACGATGGTGTCACCCGGTTCGATTTGTTTGACACCCCCGCCATAGGCCGTCATTTCCCATCGTGAGCTTGAAGTATTCCAGCCAATAAAATTATTAGAAATTCTCTGGGCGCCTCCGTCAACCTTTAAAACATACACATTGTTCTTATCGGCATAATATGAATAACCGCCGGACGCGTCTATATAATCCTGATAACTTAGCTTATCAGAATACAAATGGCTCCCCTGAGACATGACAGAACCAACCACATTAACAGCACTATTTCTTTCCGGAATATTCAGCATATCGCCGTCTTCCAATTCAAAGTCGTACTCGGTGTTTCTTATATTTCTGGCATCTGCCACGTAAATTTTCATACGGCCCAAGGCTTTGGCTTTTCTCAGTGTGTCAACGAACTTTTTCTTTTGCTCCATCTCAACTTTTTTAGCTTCTATCTCTTCCCTTGATACAGCGGCTGACAACTCTTCAGCACCACCAACGAATAACTCCCTTTCCATACGGTCAGCCATTTCCATTAATCCCTGTTGCTGAAGTTCCTTCACCCGTAAACGCGTGAATTGAGCGCCACGCAAATAAGCGTACGGAGTGAAACCTCCGGCACGTTCAATAATATCGGATAATCTCTCACCTTTTCTGAAAGGATACTTCCCGGGAAAAGCAACCTGCCCGGATACTGTGATGAATCTCACATTTTTGTAATCGGCAATCTGTTTAACATGCAAGCGGTCATGGGGTGCGAGCACCACATTATCTCCGGCAACTCCCTCAATAGCTTTTCGCAAATTGATACTTCGATGTTTGAGTTGTCCCAGTTTCCCATCTACTACACTGACTGATGTGATTTCCGCTTCATCAAGATATGCGGAATCAAGAACATTACCTGCTTTAAAAATCAAGTCGCGCACAGTCATATTTTCCGTAAATTGATAGGCTCCGGGTTTAGTTACGTCTCCACTTACAAAAATGCTTTTCTTAGGATTCTTTTCCCATACGGAATGGATAATTATTCTGTCTCTGTCCTGTAGAAGCAGATTATCCCTCGGATCACCGGCCATCGCTTTGGCAACGTTGAAATATGTTGTTCTATATTCATTGTTAGGATACTGACGGATAATTTCACCCTTTTCCATACTGGCGTTGTTGGTCAGGCCGCCGGCATTTAAAATGGCGTCTTTAACTTTCATATTGCCTACCAGATCAATACGGCATATCACCTTCATCTTGTTTTCCAGTTTACCCAGCCTTAAAGACAGATCTTTCCTGTCTATTTTTTCCAATTCGATTTGTAATGGAGGTACAACACCGGGAGTCAACCTATTTTCCTTTTCAATTTCGTCTTCAATCTCCTCAATTTTCGCAATTAAAAGATAATAATTTTCATCCTTATCTTTTTTGTTCTTGTCATAATCATAATTCAGTTCATCTTTTATCAATCTAATCTCCAGCAGATTTTCGTTATATGGTGCGATGTACTGGCCGGGCGCTGGAGCACCGTACTGACCGGACGCCGTTGTACCATATTGGCCGGGCACTGTTGCACCATACTGACTGGGCACTGTTGCACTGTACTGGCCGGGTACCGCTGTACCATACTGACCGGGCACTGTAACACCGTATTGACCGGGCGCTGGAGCACCATACTGACCGGGTACTGGTGTACTGGGCTGACCAGGCGCTGAAACACCGTACTGGCCGGGTACCGCTGTACCATACTGACCAGGCGCTGTTGTACCGGACTGACCGGGCGCTGAAATACCATACTGACCGGGTGCTGTTGTACCGGGCTGGCCCGGCGCTGAAGCACCGTACTGGTCGGGTTTTAAGGTTTTGTCTTGAGCTAATGGACCAAAATCTCCCCGAATTTCTCCTTCCAACGTCACATAAGGCTGGATTTTAAATAAAGACTGGTGAAATATAAAAATCTGGTCTTTGGGCGTCAATTCATAATTATATGTTTCATCGTTTTGCAAAAGGAGTCTCCCCAGGTTAAAAGGAATCAGAACTGGTTCCCTATTGGGTGGACTTTCTCTTTTTATCAGCGCGTAATCAAGATAAGCTTCGCTCTGAAGATCATTAGGCTGGCTGATTATATCCCTTATCCTCATTCCCGGCTGATAAGAATACTTACCCGGTCGCTTGACATTGCCCTTCAGATAGATAGCGTTTGTATCAATATCCATAATCGAAAAGACCTTGACCAGATCCGCATCCTGAAGCACAAAGTATTTTACTTTTTCCAGAGTTTTATCATTAATGTCAATTACGACCTGTTTCTCATTCTTGATAACCCTTTCCACCTGCATTTGCTGCGTATAAGCACTGGGAATGATGCCGCCGGCCAGATCAAAAAGGTGCTGCAAATCAAATTTGTCTTTCAATTCATAGATTGCCGGACGTTTGACATTGCCGGTTATGCCTACCAACGGACCGGCCACCGGAACGAAAACAACATCCCCCGCCTGTAAGACAACATCACGCGATTTATCTCCCTTGAGAAACAAATCATAGAGATCAAACTTGGAAATAATTTTACCCTTCCGGCGCAGTTCTACCTTTCGCATGGAACCGATAGCCGACGGACCGCGGGCCAGCATCAAAGCATCAGTAATGGTGGCCAGCGCGCCAATGGTATAAGAACCGGGCTGTTCGACATCACCCAAAACAAATACAGGAATAGTTCTTGTGGAGCCCATGGAAACATCGATATTAGTTCCCACTATTTGCTCGGCTTTGGAAATAAGGTGTCTGGACATCTGCTCAAATGTCATTCCCGCAACCTGAATGGGACCAATGTCGGGAATTGTTATTTTTCCATCCCGATCAACGATTAATGAAAGCTGGTTGCTCATACGGCCCCACAAAAGTATCCTGATTTCATCGCCGGGACCGATGACATAGTTGATAGGAACGGGAATATCCTGTCGTTCCGTTAATATCCTCACGTCAGTTCCATGAAAGAAGTCGTAACCGAAAGGTTTCAGTTCGGATAAAACTTCCTGATATTCGCCAACTTTCCGTATCCGGTTGAAAACGGATACTTCTTTAGGCTGTTCAATGACTGTCCGGGTGTCAATATAATTTTGAGGCAGTTGTGTTGGCTCCTCCGGAGCGTTGGGCATTTTATAAAACTTGCCGGTCATGGTGCTTTTTTGTCTTTCAAACGCTTCCTTGCCCTTGCGAATTTCTTCCGGCGTCAGATTGATGCCCGCTTTTTGCAGGCTCGATTGAATAGCCCTTTGATCATTTGGATTGAAAGATGAACTTGTCGTTTGTGCCTGACAATTGTCAATTGTACTAATAAGATTACCGGCTATAAAAAATAAAAATATAATCAATAATAAATTTAAAAATTGCTTACTGCGCATTATGCCCTCCGGCAGATGTGGCTTTAATTTTTCTTACATATTCCCTAAACAACACCACAAAGACTCCCATAAACAGCGAAACCATAAAGGCGACGACAGCCATCTGTGCCCTCTTGGGCTTGCTTTTCTCATCAGGCACCATCGGCGGATCCAATACCTTGAAAGCAAAACCTTCCTTGACTTCCGCCATCATCATCGTTTCAATTTTATCAGCAATAAGATTGTAAATTTTCTGTTTAACAATGGGATCGTTTGTCTCTGTAAGCTGTTTTTCCAAATATTCCCTGTTCACAAGAGCAACGCGTTTGGCTTCCAAACTCATATGATCATTTAAAGCAACGATGAAGGAATTAACAATCCCAGCTGCAATTTCCGGATCAGGAAAGTCGGCAGAAACAGTGATTATATCTTCTTTAATATTATAATCAATCTTGACCATGTCATTCAATTTCCGGATTCCGTCCCAGGTATCCGGAATACCTCTTTCTTTTTTAGATGTTCTTGAACCTAATCCGGCAATCAATGCCAGTGGATTAAGGCTGATACCAGGCTTTTTCCATGCTTTTTTTTCTATATTCCATCTATCGGAAAACAAAACAGGAAGAAGCTGATAATTCTCGATAATCTCTTTTCTCAGAATATTTGATTCCAAAAGATTCACCATCTCTGTAGAGGATGCCGATGCAGGCATGGCAATTCCGGCCAGACTGGCCAGACCGCCAAATTGGGCCATTAGAGAAGACACAGCCTTCCCGCCAGTCTGAGTAGGTGATGTCGGCTTAAGAATTGCCCGGGCTGTGTAAATATTAGTCATAAAAAGAGATAAGATAATTGTAACAGCCGTACAGGCAACAACTATCCAAATGATTAGCTTTCGGCTATTCCAGATTGTTTTTGCCAGCTCCAGAAGATCAATTTCATCTTCATTTTCATAACTAATATTAATTGGCTCTGATTTTTTTACTTCGTCACTCATGTCTGCCTTTATTTGAGATGGATTCTTTTATAAAAAAAGGCTTAATGCCTGAACATCTTTCGTTTTTGCGTGGTTTAAACCCCGTTAGAAAGTTTTGAATTTCCAACGGGTAAGCGAACACGGAGTATTAAACTCGGTGTTCGCTAAAAAGAACCATCACCTCCGCCGAGCAGTGGGACTTTCTAACGGGGTAAATAACATTAAGTCATTCAGGAATCAACCGAAATCCGGTTTTTATAATCATTCCTAGTGTAGTGTTTCAATGAAACCTTGTCATATCGACCAAAGGGAGATATCTTGAGCTTATATCAGTAAATCACCAATAGGTGATAATTCGTCCAGCAAGCTTCAGTGCACTGTGTTTCTGAAGCTTGGGACTCATTAGATTTCTCGCGTCGCTTCGAAATGGGTATAAAGGTAGGTAAAGTGTTGCTGAAAGTCAAGTAAAAACGTTGAAAGAGTAATCACTTTAATATGTTATG